>SSTB01000112.1 GCA_009469665.1 Azonexaceae bacterium
CAGGTACAGAATCTGGAATGAGCATGGTGGGTAGCCTGTACGTCGTCGCGGCGCCGTCCGGGGCGGGAAAGACCACCCTGGTGCGCGGCCTTCTGGCGGCCGATCCGGCCGTTGGACTCTCCGTTTCCACCACCACCCGGGCGCCCCGTCCCGGCGAAGTCGATGGCCGCGACTACCGCTTCACCGATGTGGATACTTTCAAGGCCATGGTCGAGCGGGGGGAGTTCCTCGAATGGGCCGAGGTGCATGGCAATTACTATGGCACGTCGAAATCCTGGATCCAGGCGGAGCTTGCCGCGGGTCGGGACGTGCTGCTGGAAATCGATTGGCAGGGTGCGCGTCAGGTGCGCAACCTCTTCCCGCAAGCGGTGGGGATTTTCATCCTGCCCCCCTCGCTGGAGGAACTCGAGCGCCGCCTGCGCGGCCGGAGGACCGATAGCGACGAGGTCATCGCCCGCCGTCTCGCCGCGGCCCAGGCTGAAATGCGGCATGTGGGGGAGTTCGACTATGCTATCATTAACAAGGAGTTGCAGCGGGCAAGCGAGGAATTGCTGCTCATCGTCCGTGCTTCTCGTTTGCGCTCAGCCGTCCAGGGTGAGCGCTACGCCACCCTGATTCAACACTTGCTGCAGTGAGGTTTTCCCCCATGGCCCGCATCACCGTCGACGATTGCCTGAAAAGAATCCCCAACCGCTTCCAGATGACCCTGGCCGCCACTTACCGCGCGCGTCAGCTCGCCAATGGCGCCACGCCCCTGGTCGATGCGGAGAAAGACAAGCCTACGGTCATCGCCCTGCGCGAACTGGCTCTCGGCAAGATTGGCCTGGAAGTCCTCAATCGCGGTCAGGCCTGACGATGGGGGCGGTCGAGAGCGATGGATCCGTCGTCGCCCCCCGCCCTTGATGACCCGGCTGTCCGGGTCTTCATAGACAGTCTCGCTTACCTTCCCCCGGCCGACGTCGAGCGCGTCCGCGCGGCCTACGCCTTTTCGGCCCGCGCCCACGCCAACCAGAAGCGCCTTTCCGGCGAGCCTTACATCACCCATCCACTCGCCGTTGCGGGGGCGGTGGTCGAATGGCGCATGGATACCGAGGCGATCATGGCGGCCCTGCTGCACGACGTCCTTGAAGACACCGGCGCCACCAAGCGCGAGCTGAGCGAGCGCTTCGGTCGCGAAGTGGCCGAACTGGTGGATGGCCTCTCCAAGCTGGACAAGATGGAGTTTGCCTCGTACCACGAGGCCCAGGCCGAGAATTTCCGCAAGATGCTGATGGCCATGGCCCGCGATCTGCGGGTGGTGCTCATCAAGCTCGCCGACCGCCAGCACAACCTGGCCACGATGGCGGCGGTACGTCCCGACAAGCAGCGTCGCATCGCTGCGGAAACCCTCGAAATCTATGCCCCTATCGCCCTGCGCCTGGGACTCAACAAACTGTACCGCGAGTTGCAGGACAACTGCTTCCGCCTGCTACACCCGCACCGGGCCGAAGTCGTGGCCAAGGCTGTGCGGGCGGCCCGGGGCAACCGGAGAGAGCTGCTCGCCAAGATCACCGAGGGCATCACCGGCAAACTGAAATCCGCCGGAATCGACGCCGACGTTTTCGGGCGCGAGAAGACGCTCTATTCCATCTATCGCAAGATGAAGGAGAAGCAGCTTTCCTTCTCCCAGGTGCTCGACATCTATGGATTTCGCGTCGTCACCGGGAGTGTGCCAGCCTGCTATCTTGCCCTGGGGGCGCTGCACGCGCTCTACAAGCCCGTGCCGGGCAAGTTCAAGGATTACATTGCCATTCCCAAGGCCAATGGCTACCAATCCCTGCACACGACGCTTATCGGCCCCTTCGGCACGCCGGTGGAAGTGCAAATTCGTACCGAGGCCATGCACCACGTCGCCCAGGAAGGCATTGCCGCCCACTGGCTGTACAAGGATACCGAGCAGAGCGGCGCCGACCTCCAGATCAAGACCCACAAGTGGCTGCAATCCCTGCTGGAAATGCAGAGCGGCGATTCGGCGGAATTCTTCGAGAACGTGAAGATCGATCTCTTTCCCGACGAGGTCTACGTCTTCACGCCCAAGGGCAAGATTCTGGCCCTGCCGCGGGGAGCCACGGTGGTGGATTTTGCCTATGCCGTGCATACCGATGTGGGCAACCACTGCACCGCAGCCCGCGTCAATCACGAGCTGGCGCCCCTGCGCACCGAACTCAAAAACGGCGACCTGGTGGAGATCATCACCGCCGCCCACGCTAATCCCAATCCGGCCTGGCTTACCTACATCAAGACCGGCCGCGCCCGCAGCAAGATTCGCCACTTCCTGCGCACCATGCAGAACGAGGAATCGGCCTCCCTGGGCGAGCGCCTCCTGAACCAGGAGCTGTTGGCTTTGGGCGTCGCGGCCAGCATGGTTCCCGACGCGGCCTGGGAGCAACTGCTCAAGAGCAATGGCAACAAGTCCCGGCAGGACGTATTCACCGACATCGGGCTGGGCAAACGTCTTCCCTCGGTCGTGGCACGCCGCCTCCTGGCTCGGGATGACGCTCCGGCGGCGGAGGGGGGCGGCGCCCTCACCATCCGGGGCACTGAGGGCATGGCCATCCAACTGGCCAAATGCTGTCAGCCCATTCCCGGCGACCCCATCATTGGCTCGATTCGCAAGGGGCACGGTCTGGTCATCCATACCCACGATTGCCCCGCCATCCGGCATTCGCGCAGCAGCGAGCCCCACAAGTGGATTGATGTCGAATGGGAGCCTGACGATGGGGCCCTGTTCGAGGTGCGCATCTGCGTCGAGGTCAAGAACACGCGCGGCGTGCTTGCACAGGTCGCGGCGGCCATCGCCGAGGCGGGATCGAACATCGAGCATGTTTCCATGGATGCCAGTCCGGAGCGCCTATTTACCGACCTGGGTTTTACCATCCAGGTCGCCAATCGAGCCCATCTGGCCCAGGTGCTGCGGGGCCTGCGGCACATCCCTGAAGTCAGCCGCATCGCCCGCGACCGGGGAGGCCTGGAATGAAGTTCCTGCCGAGTAGGCGGGAAAGCCGATGAGGATTCTGGTGCTGGGGGCCGGCGTAGTCGGCACCGCGAGCGCCTGGTATCTCGCGCGGGAGGGGCACCAGGTCACGGTCGTGGACCGTCAGCCCGGGGCGGGACTCGAAACCAGTTTCGCTAACGGGGGGCAGATTTCCGTCTCCCACGCCGAACCCTGGGCCAATCCCCACGTCCTGGCCAAGGTCGCCACCTGGATCGGTCGCGAGGATGCACCTTTGTTGGTGCGTTGGCGCCTCGACCCCGATTTTCTGCGCTGGGGTCTTGCCTTCCTGGCCAACTGCCTGCCGGGCAGAACCCGGGACAACATCCGCGCCATCGTTTCCCTGGCACTCTACAGCCGGCGTTGCCTGGGGGACTTGCGCAGTGATCTGGCCCTGGAGTACGACCAGTTGCAGCGCGGCATCCTCCACCTCTATACGGACGCAGGGGAGTACCGGCGGGCCACCGCGGCGTCCGCCACCATGCGTTCCCTGGGACTGGACCGGCAGCCCGTGTCCGCCGACGGCTGCGTCGCCATCGAACCCGCCCTGGCCGGGGCGCGGCCCCTCCTGGTGGGCGGTGATTTTACCGCCAGTGACGAATCCGGCGACGCCCATCGCTTCACCCTGGCCCTGGCCGACCGGGCCCGGGAGGCGGGGGTCCTGTTCCGTACCGGGACGAGCATCGAAAGCTTGAGGGTCGCAGGATCACGGCTGACGGGGGTCGTCGTGCAGGGCGAGGGGGGGGGCGAAACGTTGGCGGCCGACGCCTGCGTTGTCGCCCTGGGCAGCTACAGTCCAGCCTTGCTCAAACCCCTGGGCATCCGTTTGCCGGTGACGCCGGCCAAGGGCTACTCCGCTACCCTGCCTCTGGCGCAAGACAGCGCCGCCCCCAGCGTCAGCCTGACCGATGACGGCTACAAGATTGTCATCTCGCGTCTCGGGGAACGCCTGCGCATCGCCGGCACGGCGGAGTTCAACGGCTACAACCTGGATCTCAATCCCGTGCGCTGCCAGGCCCTGCTACGCCGGACGCGGGAGCTGTTTCCGGCCCTGCGGCCGGCGGGTGAACCGCTCTTCTGGTGCGGCCTGCGCCCCGCGACCCCATCCAACCGGCCCCTGATCGGGCGTTGTCGCTACGACAACCTGTGGCTCAATACCGGCCACGGAACCCTGGGCTGGACCCTGGCCTGCGGTTCGGCGGCGGCCCTGTCCGATCTGATCGCCGGGCGCCGGCCCGAACCCGACTTTCCTTTTCTCGCATGCTGATCGACACGCACTGCCATCTCGATGCGCGGGAATTTGACCCCGATCGGGAGACACTGCTCGCCGCCGCCCGGGAGCAGGGGGTAGCTGCCTGGATCGTCCCAGGCGTCGCCGCGGCGGATTTCCCTCGCTTGCGGGACTGTTGTGCCGACCATCCTGGCAGCTTCGCCGCCTATGGCCTTCATCCGCTCTACGTTCGCGAGGCGCATGAGGAAGATGTGGATCTGCTCGACGATTGGCTACACCGGGAGCGGCCCGTCGCCGTGGGGGAAATTGGTCTCGACTGCTACCTTCCCGAACTCGATCTGCCGCGCCAGGAGCGCTTTTTCGCCGCCCAGCTCAAATTGGCCCGCAAGCACGACCTGCCGGTCATCCTGCATGTGCGGCGGGCCGTCGATCAGATCGTCAAGCATCTGCGGCGTGTTCCCGTTCGCGGCGGCATCGCCCACGCCTTCAACGGCAGCCGGCAACAGGCGGAAACCCTGATCGCCCTAGGCTTCAATCTGGGCTTCGGCGGGGCGATGACTTACAGCGGCTCGACCCGCATCCGCCACCTGGCGGCGACCCTGCCGCTGTCGGCCGTCGTACTGGAAACCGACGCGCCGGACATCCCGCCGGCCTGGCTGAATCGCGGCCGCAACACCCCGGCCGAACTTCTCCCCATCGCGCGGGAATTCGCCGCCCTTCGCCGCATGCCCCTGGAGCAGGTCGCGAGCGAAATCGGCGCCAATGTGCGAACCCTCTTTCCCCGAGTGGGCTAGTGCCTTTGGTTTGATCCTGGTCAACCTTTGGCCAAAAGAAGGATCGACCTATTGCCGGTTTGACCTGTGCTAAAAACACCCCAATCCCCGTGGGGCTAAAGTCTGGCGACCTGATAACGAAGAGTTGCCCATGGTCACCCCTGTTTCCACTCCTGCCCATATCTCCAGCCTGATCGTGGCCGCCCGGCCCGAGGGGATGGAGGGCTTGCGGGCCGCGTTCGCGGCGCTCCCCGGTGTCGAGATTCATGCCGCCGCCGAGGACGGCCGCCTGATCGTCACGGTGGAAACGGCTTCCGAAGAGGCGACCGTCGAAAGATTCGAAACGATCCGCCAGCTCCCGGACGTTCTGTCCGCGGCCATGGTGTATCACCGCTATGAAACCGATCCAGACGAGGAGGCCTGAAATGATCGAACTGAAACTGACCCGGCGTGAGTTCATCAAGAGCAATGCCGTTGCTGCCGCCGCCACGGTGGCCGGCTTTGGCGCGCCGGTAGCCCTGGCCCAGCAGAAGGGCAAGGACGACGGCGTGCGTTGGGACAAGGGCGTCTGCCGCTACTGCGGCACCGGCTGCGGCGTGCTGGTGGGCGTCAAGGAAGGCCGCGTGGTGGCCACCCAGGGCGACCCGGACGCGCCGGTCAATCGCGGCCTCAACTGCATCAAGGGCTACTTCCTGTCCAAGATCATGTACGGCAAGGACCGCCTGACCCAGCCGCTCCTGCGCATGAAAGACGGCAAGTTCGATAAGAACGGTGACTTCAAGCCGGTTTCCTGGAAGCAGGCCTTCGACATCATGGAAGAGAAGTGCAAGGCCGCGCTCAAGGAAGGCGGCCCGCGGAACATCGCCATGTTCGGATCCGGCCAGTGGACGGTGTGGGAAGGCTACGCCGCCGCCAAGTTGATGAAGGCCGGCTTCCGCACCAACAACATCGACCCCAACGCCCGCCACTGCATGGCCTCCGCCGTTGCCGGGTTCATGCGCACCTTCGGCATCGACGAACCCATGGGCTGCTACGACGACATGGAGCACGCCGACGCCTTCGTGCTGTGGGGCTCCAACATGGCCGAGATGCACCCCATCCTGTGGTCGCGCATCACCGACCGGCGCCTCACCGCCAAGCACGTCAAGATCCACGTCCTGTCCACCTTCGGCCACCGCTCCTGCGAACTGGCCGACAACACGCTGATCTTCAATCCTCAGTCTGATCTCGCCATCCTCAACTACATCTGCAACCACATCATCCAGAGCGGTGCGGTGAACCAGGCCTTCGTGGACAAGCACGTGAAGTTCGCCAAGGGCGTCACCGACATCGGCTACGGCCTGCGGCCCAACCACCCGCTGGAAAAGGTGGCCATGAACAACGGCTACCCGGGTGAGGACGGCAAACCCAAGGGCAACCCGAACAACTCGGCGCCCATGACCTTCGACGAGTTCAAGGCTTTCGTTTCGGAGTACACCCTGGACAAGGCCCACGAAATCTCCGGCGTGCCCAAGGAGAACCTGGAAGCCCTGGCCAAGACCTACGCCGATCCCAAGACCAAGGTCTGCTCCTACTGGACCATGGGCTTCAACCAGCATACCCGAGGTACCTGGGTGAACAACATGGTCTACAACGTCCATCTGCTGGTGGGCAAGATTTCCGAGCCCGGCAATGGTCCCTTCTCCCTCACCGGCCAGCCTTCCGCCTGCGGCACCGCTCGCGAGGTGGGCACCTTCGCCCACCGCCTGCCGGCCGACATGGTGGTCATGAACCCGAAGCACAGGGAAGTCTCGGAGAAACTCTGGAAGCTCCCTGCCGGCACCCTGCCGGACTGGATCGGTCTCCACGCCGTGGCCCAATCCCGTGCCTTGAAGGATGGCAAGGTGGGCTTCTTCTGGTCCACCACCACCAACAACATGCAGGCCGGACCCAACGTCAATGAGGAGGTCTACCCCGGCTGGCGCAACCCCAAGGCCTTCGTCGTCCATTCCGACGTCTATCCGACGGTCTCAGCGATGTCCGCCGACCTCATCCTGCCCGCCGCCATGTGGATGGAAAAGGAGGGCATGTACGGCAACGCCGAGCGGCGCGGCCAGATGTGGCGGCAGCAGGTCAAGGCGCCGGGCGAGTGCAAGTCCGATCTCTGGCAGTACGTGGAATTTTCCAAGCGCTTCAAGATGGAAGAGGTGTGGCCCGCAGAACTGCTCGACAAGATGCCGGAATACAAGGGCAAGACCCTCTACGACGTCCTTTACGCCAACGGCCAGGTAAACAAGTTCGGCCTCGACGACGTCAAGAAGGCGAACGCCCACGCCATCAAGGACTACATGAACGACGAGTCCCAGGCCTGTGGCTTCTACCTGCAGAAGGGCCTGTTCGAAGAATATGCCGCCTTCGGTCGCGGCAAGGCCCACGATCTCGCTGACTTCGATGTCTATCACAAAGCCCGCGGCCTGCGCTGGCCGGTGGTGGAGGGCAAGGAAACCCTGTGGCGCTTCCGCGAAGGCTACGACTCCTACGTGCCCAAGGGCGAGGGGGTGCGCTTCTACGGCTTCCCGGACGGCAAGGCGGTGGTCTACGCCCTGCCTTACCAGCCCGCCGCCGAAATGCCGGACGCCGACTTCGACCTCTGGCTGTGCACCGGCCGCGTGCTGGAGCATTGGCACACCGGTTCCATGACCCGGCGCGTTCCCGAACTGTACAAGGCAGTGCCCGATGCCGTGGTTTACATGAATCCGGACGATGCCAAGAAGCGGGGCCTCGCCCGCAACGACGTGGTCAAGGTCAGCACCCGCCGGGGCGAAATCCAGCTGCGGGTGGAGACCAAGGGCCGCAACAAGCCGCCGGTGGGCCTGGTGTTCATCCCCTTCTTCGACGAGAGTCGCCTGGTCAATAAGCTGACCCTGGACGCCACTTGCCCGATTTCGAAAGAAACCGACTTCAAGAAGTGCGCCTGCAAGGTGGTCAAGGCCTGAGGCAGGCTTAGCGAGATAAGGCAATCAGGGAGTGCCGTGACAAGGGTGGGGCTGCGGCCCCACCCGGCGGCTGACCGGAATGTCGCCCACCTCCACCTCCACCCGCCGCCAGTTCCTCGCCGACAGCGCCAAGATGGCCTGCGGCGTCGGCCTGCTGGGATTGGGCCTCGGCCTCTACGCCAAGCAGAGCAAGGCTCTGCCGGCGCTCGCCCTGCGTCCCCCCGGCGCCGGGGCGGAAGAAGATTTTCTCGGCGCCTGCATCCGCTGCGGCCTCTGCGTCCGCGACTGCCCCTATAAGACCCTCAGCCTGGCCAAGCCCGAGGCGCCGGTCGCCACTGGCACGCCGTATTTCACGGCGCGCCAGGTGCCCTGCGAAATGTGCGACGACATCCCCTGCGTCAAGGCCTGCCCGACCGGCGCCCTGGACCACGGTCTCACCGACATCAACAAGGCGAAGATGGGGATCGCCGTCCTCATTGACCACGAAACCTGCCTCAATTTCCTCGGCCTGCGCTGCGACGTCTGCTACCGCGTCTGCCCGGTGATCGACAAGGCCATCACCCTGGAACTGGTGCCCAATACCCGCACCGGGCGCCACACCATGTTCCTGCCCACGGTGCATTCCGAACACTGCACCGGCTGCGGCAAGTGCGAGAAGTCCTGCGTGCTGCAGGAGGCCGCCATCCGCGTGCTGCCCGCGAAGCTGGCCAAGGGCGCCCTGGGCGAACACTACCGCCTGGGTTGGGAAGAAAAACAAAAGGCCGGCCACGCCCTCATCGACGAAAAGAGCGTGGTGGATCTGCCGGACCGGCTTCCCGAAGGCGTCACCCTGCCCAACCATTACGACCCGGCCAGCGACAGCGTCGCCGTGCCCTCGGCACCGCCCGGCATGCCGGGCAGCGTCGCCGGCCCCGTACCCAGCGCCCCGCCGGGGCTGGGGGGCGGCAAATGAGCCCGACCGTCGCCCATCGCACCGGTGCCGAAGCCGTCGCCGCCAAGGGCTGGCTCGCTGCCCACAAATGGCTGTTTCTGCGCCGCCTGTCGCAGCTCGGCATCCTTGGCCTGTTCCTCCTCGGCCCCCTGGCCGGTCTGTGGATCGTCAAGGGCAATCTCAACTACAGCCTGACCCTGGGCGTGCTGCCCCTCACGGACCCCTACGTTGTCCTGCAGTCCCTGATGACCGGCCATGTACCCGAAAAGCTGGGGCTCATCGGCGTTGCCATCGTCGTCGCCTTCTATTTCCTGGTGGGCGGCCGCGTCTATTGCAGTTGGGTGTGCCCGGTCAATTGGGTCACCGACGCCGCCGGCTGGCTGCGCGCGCGCCTGGGTCTGAAGGGCAGCATCCATCTGGCCCGGGAAACCCGCTTCTGGATCCTAGCCATGACCCTGATCGGCTCAGCTCTCACCGGCGTGGTGCTGTGGGAGCTGGTCAATCCCGTTTCCATGTTCCACCGCGGCCTCATCTTCGGCCTGGGGACTGCCTGGATGATCGTCCTCGCCATCTTCCTCTTCGACCTGTTCGTCATGAGCCGGGGCTGGTGTGGCCACCTCTGTCCGGTGGGGGCCTTCTACAGCCTTCTTGGCCGCTGGAGCCCGCTGCGCGTCAGCGCTCCCGCCCGCGCCGCCTGCAACGACTGCATGGACTGTTATGAGATTTGCCCGGAGCCCCAGGTCATTCGCCCCGCCCTCAAGGGAAGCGGCAGCCCGGTGATCCTGGCCGCCAGTTGTACCAACTGCGGCCGTTGCATCGACGTCTGTTCCAAGGACGTCTTTCGCTTCGGCGCCCGATTCGCCAACCTGGATACGACACCGCCTGCGCCTCCCGCGGAGGCGTCGGGTTCAGCCAGATGATTTGAAGATCTTTTTAGGAGGAGCGCCCATCATGAAACATTCTTTGAAGACGACTTTTGCCATCCTGGCGACCGCCGCCTGCTGGGCACTCGCTCCGCAGGCCTTCGGGCAGGAAGCCCCCAAGCCCATGCGCGGCGCCGACGTGGCCGCCCCCGATCAGGCCCCGGACGCCAAAGCCTATCGAGGAGGCAAACCGGGCGGCCAGACCAAGGTGGCCCGAACTTTCAAGGGCCAGCCGCCGGTGATCCCCCACGCGGTCGAGAATTTTGATGAAATCACCCTGGAGGAAAACCAGTGCCTGAGTTGCCACGGGGCGGACACCTACAAGAAAAAGAAGGCGCCCAAGGCCGGCGACAGCCATTTTGTCGACCGGGAGGGGCGTAAGCTCGACGCGGCCTCCGCCGCTCGCCACAATTGCGTCCAGTGCCATGTGCCCCAGGTGGACGCGCCGCCGCTGGTGGAAAACGACTTCAAGGGCGACGTCGCTACCGCCAAGCCGGCCAAGAAGAACTGACCCGCTTCTCGCCGGTGGAAACCAGGGGAACCTTCGGGTTCCCCTTTTTTGTTCACCCCCGGACGCCGGGAAAATTTCCCGAGACGTCCCGGGGCCTTGCCGGGAAAATGCCCGGTCGTGGCTGATGGGGTCAGGGGGATGTCGGGCTACACTCTGCCCCTGCGTCGATCTGCCCTCTCGCAATTCGGGATTTCTGCCTGGCGCGCCATCCTTTGGCGGCGGGCCGTGTTCCCGGCGCAAGGCGCAGCGTCCCCGCCTTACTCTTCCCAGTCCACCAGGAGACAATATGTTGCGCACTTCCCGTCTATTGCTGGCCGCCGCCGTCATTGGCCTTGGCTTCACTCACCCCGCCCGGGCACTGGACCGCGGTCTAGCCTACGTCAGCCAGCAGAACGGCGGCGTCGCCGTCATCGATATTGCGAGCCGCAGGGTGGTCCGGACCCTGGATATCGGAGCGGCGGGGCCGAGAGGCATAGGCATTAGCCACGACGGCCGTCTTCTGGTGACGGCGAACAAGGACGGAGGAAATCTTTCTGTCATCGATCTGGCGAGCGGGAAGCCCGTGCGCCACGTCAAGATCGGCAAGAACCCGGAATTCGTCCGCGTAATGGGCGAACGCGCCTACGTCTCCTATGAACCCGGCGCCAAGGGCGGCCCCCCTCCCAAGCCGGGCAGCGCCCCGGCTGTGGATGACGACGATGACGACGTTCCGGCCCGCATCGCCATCGTCGATCTGAAGCGGGGCAAGGTGCTGCGGGAAATTGTCAGCGGTCCCGAAACCGAGGGTATCGAATTCTCTGCCGACGGGCGCCGCATGGCGGTGACCAACGAGGCCGACAACACCATCACCGTCTACGACCTCAAGAGCGGCCGTCTCCTGAAGACGTTCCCCACCAAGGAGTACGGCGACCGTCCCCGTGGTATCAAGCGCTCGCCGGACGGCAAGCATTACGCGGTGACCCTGGAGTTTGGCGACAAGCTGCTGCTCCTCGACGCCGACTTCAAGCCGGTGAAGGCGGTAAGCACCGGCAAGACGCCCTACGGCGTGGCCTACGACCGTAGCGGCTCGCGCCTCTTCGTCGCCGCCTCGCGGGATAACGCTTTGCAGGTCTTCGATGCCAGAAGCCTGGAGAAGCTTCTCGATATCCCGGTGGGCCTGCGCTGCTGGCACTTCAGCTTCACCCCGGACGAAAAGGAAATCCTCGTCGCCTGCGGCCGCTCGAACGAGGTGCTGGTCATCGATGCCGAGAAACTCGAGGTGACCGGCAGCATCGCCGTTCCCGGGTTGCCCTGGGGGCTGGTGACTTCCCCCAAGGCCCCGGGCAGCCTCGATCAGCCCTGATTGTTCAACTGGCGGCCCCCGAGGCCGCCTTCTTCACTGGAATGCCATGTCTAAGCGAATCTGGACCCGCCGTACCCTCTGCCTCGCCGTCGGTACCGCTTTTTGCGGCGCCGCCACCGCTCAATCCGCCGTGCAACTGCCCACCGTAGAGGTGGTCGGAACGACGCCTCTGTCGGGCCTTGGGGTGGCGCGGGAGCAGGTGCCGGCCAACGTCCAGTCCACGCGGGCCCGCGAGTTGCGGGAGAAGGAAGCGCAGAATCTGCCGGAATTCATGGCCCGTCAGCTGCCCAGCGTCAATGTGAACGAAATCCAGGGCAATCCCTACCAGGCTGATCTCAATTACCGGGGTTTCGTCGCTTCGCCCCTTCTGGGCAATCCCCAGGGCCTCTCGGTTTACCTCGATGGTGTGCGGGCCAACGAGGCCTTCGGCGATACCGTCAACTGGGATCTCATTCCCAAGTCGGCCATTGCCTCCATGGACTTGATGCCAGGCTCCAATCCCCTCTTCGGGCTCAATACCCTGGGCGGTGCCCTGTCCCTGCGCACCAAGAACGGCTTCGACGATGCCGGGGCTGAGATCGAGGTCTCAGCCGGCAGCTTCGGTCGACGCAACGTGGAAGCCTCCTACGGGGGTAAGCAGGGCACCCTGGGCTGGTTCGTCGCCGCCGACTGGTTCGACGAGGACGGCTGGCGCGACCACTCGCCCTCGGACGTCAAGCAGTTCTTCGGCAAGCTTTCCCATCGCGGCGAACGCCTGGAAGCCGATCTTTCCCTCACCCACGGTCGTTCAGACCTCATCGGTAACGGCGTTCTGCCCCAATCGATGTTGCGGGAGCGGGGGGACCAGATCTTCACCTACCCCGACAATACCAAGAACCAGATGACCCAGTTGGCCCTGACGGGCAAGTGGTGGCTCTCGGACGCCAGCAATCTCTCGGGTAGCCTCTACCATCGCCGTACCCGGACCAACACGCTGAACGGGGACGTGAACGACGAATACGCCGATAATTTTCCCTTGGTCGCGGAGACAGGCGCCCACAATCGCACGCGGACCGTGCAGCTTGGACAAGGGGCTTCGCTGCAGTGGAATCTGATCGACGAGCGACATACCTTCGCTGCAGGGATTTCCCACGATCAGGCGCGCGTCGCCTTTCGACAGTCGGCTGCCGCGGGGATGATCGACGCGAGTCGGGGCGTTGCCGACCTCGAAGCGGCGGAGATCGAGAACAAACTGCGGGGGACTACGCGCACCAGCAGTCTGTTCGTTACTGATACCTACGCCCTCACCGAGACGCTGCACCTGAGCGCTTCGGCCCGCTACAACGCAAGCCGGGTCACAACCACCGATCAGCTCAATCTGGTACCCCCCAATCTGGACGGCGACCATCGCTACCGCAAGCTCAACCCGGCTCTGGGGCTGACCTGGCAGGCCTTGCCCAGTCTCAACGCCTACCTCGGGTTCAATCAGGGCACCCGCGTCCCCACCCCTATCGAACTGGGCTGTGCCGACCCGGCCAATCCCTGTTCCCTGCCCAACGCCATGGCGGCTGATCCTTTCCTGAAGCAGGTGGTGTCCCGCACCCTGGAAGCCGGCGTACGCGGCAAGCTGGCCGGCGACATCCGCTGGAACGCCGGCGTCTTCCGTACCCTCAGCAAGGACGACATCCTCTTCGTGGGCACGTCCACCAGCGCCGGCTACTTCGACAATTTCGGCGAAACCCTGCGCCAGGGCATCGAACTCGGGGCCAGTGGGCGCTATCGCCGCTTCGACTGGAGCGCCAGCTACAGCTATCTGCACGCCACCTTCCGGTCGGACGCCTGCGTCCTGGCGGAAAACAACAGCAGCGCAGGGGCTTCGGCCCTGTGTGCGGGCGACGAAATCCGCGTCAAGTCGGGTGACCGCATTCCCGGCCTGCCGGCCCACAGCCTGAAGCTCGGCCTGTCCTGGAAGGCCCTGGACTGGCTGCGGGTGGGCGGCGACCTGCAGGCCTTCAGCAGCCAGTACGTGCGGGGCAACGAGAACAACCAGCACCGTGCCGGCAGCGCCGGCGGGGAAACCTACGAAGGCCCCGGCAAGATCCCCGGTTACGCCATCGTCAACGTCAATGCCGACGCCGACTTGGGGGCCGGTTGGGAAGTGTTCGCCAAGGTCACCAACCTGTTCGACAAGCACTACGCCACCGGGGGCATCCTGGCAGAAAACCCCTTCACAAATGGCACCTTCCAGGCGGATCCCGGCGACTGGAGGCACGAAACCTTCGTCGCGCCTGGTGCCCCCCGGGCTGGCTGGCTTGGCGTGCGCTATCGTTTCGGCGGACGCTGAAGGCTCCGGCTCGGCAGAACCCCAATGGGCCGGGCATTCCTCGCTCTTTTGTTAGCGGAGAGTGTGCAGGTTTTCGGCGTTCGGCCACGATTCGCTGCGCGGCGAGGGGGCGCGGGACCGGCCTGACGGGTGCCAGGGAATTGCGGAGAAGCTACTTGGCCGGCTGGCGTAGTTTCTCGATGCCGTTCTTCAGCATGGCCTCAATTTCCGTTCCCGGTTCGACCATGGGAAGCAGCTTTTCCCAATGGCGGAGAGCCTCCGCTCGCTGACCGGCCTGCATGGCGGCAGCACCGGCAAGGAGGAGGGCGTGGCCGTTTTCCGGATCGAGCTTCAAGGCAGCTTCGACCAGTTCCCGCGGCTTGCCGACGAAGCCGGTACTGCCGGCCATGGCCAGGGTCTCGGCGTATTCGGTGAGCAGGCCTGCGTCCTGGCGGACCAGGGCCTCGCCCTTGCTGTAGGCCTCGGCGGCTTCCGTGAGGCGGCCCATGGCCTTGTAGGAACGGCCCAGCATGACCCAGCCCTTGGGATCGTCCGGATTGGCCTTGAGGCGCTCGGCAAGCTTGCTGACCATGGCTTCGATCTGTTGCGGCGTCACCTGGGGTCGGGCGACGCGGGCCTGCGGATCCAGGGCCGCCGGCGTACCCAGTTGGTGATAGACGCCTACCGCTGCGAGGGGCAGGGCGACGAGCAGGGCGAGGGCCGCCTTGCGGCTGGGGGCGCGGCTCTGTTGGGCTACGGCGGGGTCTTCGTTTACTTCCTGCAACAGACGGTGCTGGAGTTCCCGCTGGGCCTGTTCGAAATCGGGGTTGGTCAGGCTACCTTCGCCCTTTTCCTTCTCCAGTTCCGCAAGTTGGTCACGAAAAATGGCCAGATTGGCTTCGCGGCGCTCGGTGACGGCATTGTCCGGCCGTCGGCCGAACCACAGGGGAGGCAAAAGGAAGGCAGCGACGACGACGACGAGCAGCGTCGCAAAAACGGCAAAGAGAGTCATGGATTGCGGGATTCGTTGAGGAGGGCTTCGGCGCGCCGGGCCTCGTCGGCGGAGAGAGGGGCGTCGTCGGTGACCTGGAGGTTACGCTGCCTCAGGTAGCGGACGAGGGCCACCAGGCCGAGGAACATGAGCAGTAAGGGGCCTGCCCAGAGGAGGATGGTCGTGGCCTTGATCGGCGGCCGGTAGAGGACGAAGTCGCCGTAGCGGGCGACCATGAAGTCGATGATTTCCTTGTCCGACTTGCCGGCCTGGATCATGCCGCGGATTTCGCGGCGCAGATCCTGGGCCAGTTCCGCATTGGAATCGGCGATGTTCTGGTTCTGGCAGACTAGGCAGCGGAGTTCTTCAGAGAGTTTGACCAGGCGTTTTTCCGCCACCGGATCGTCGGCCAGCGGTGCGGCGTCCTTGGCGGCGGCACAGCAGGCAAAACAGGCGAGCACAAAGGCAAGGAACAGCCGCTTCACTTGGACAGATCCCCGACCAAGGGCAGGATTTTGCTGCCCAGGATTTCCGGCGTGATGGGGCCGGTGTGCTTCATGCGAATAATGCCGGCTTTATCGATGACGTAGGTTTCGGGCACGCCGTAGACGCCGTAATCGATACCGACGCGGCCGTCCAGGTCGAGGACGGAGAGGCTGTAGGGATCGCCGTGCTGGGTCAGCCAGCGGCCTGCCCGCTCGATGGCGAGCTTGGTTTCCTGGTCTGGGCCGATCTTGCTCATGTCGAACTCGCCGTCGCCGCGGACCTCCTTGTAATTGAGGCCTACCAGGGGCACGCTGGCGCGCTTGGAAAATTCCACCAGCACCGGGTGCTCCTGGCGGCAGGAGACGCACCAGGAGGACCACACGTTCAAGAGCCACACCTTGCCCTGCATGTCCTTGGGGCCGAAGGCCTGGTCCGGCTTGGCCAGGACGGGTAGGGCGAAGGCCGGCGCCGGCTTGCCCACCAGGGGCGACGGCACGTCGCGGGGATTGAGGCCGAGGCCGACGGCCAACAGCGCCACCAGGGCGACGAATCCGCCCAGAATCCAGAGATATTTGTTCATGCGTTTTGGACTCCGCCGGGGAGGGTAGCGGCGCTACGGGCCTTGACCCTGTAGCGGCGGTCGAGCATGGCCATCAGGCCGCCCAGGGCCATCAGGATGCAGCCACCCCAGATCCAGTCCACGAAGGGCTTGTAATAAACACGAACCGCCCAGGCCCCTTCGGGTTTGTCCCGCTCGATGGGCTCGCCCAGGGAGACATAGACGTCGCGCAGGAAGCCGGCGTCGATGGCGGCCTCGGTCATGGGCATGGCGGAGGATTGGTAGTTGCGCTTTTCCGGCGCCATCTTGCGCAGGAACCTGCCGTCCCGGGATAGATCCACGTCGCCCTGGGCCGCCGAGTAGTTGGGGCCTTCGACGCCGCGGACGCCGTTGAACTTGAAGGTATAGCCGGCCACGGTGACGGTGTCGCCGGGCTCCATCTTGACGTCCTTCTCATCCTGGAAACCGCCCACCATGGTGACGCCAACGACGAAGACAGCAATGCCGATGTGGGCGATATGCATGCCGAAGTAGTGGCGGGGCTGCTTCAGAGCGGCAGTCAGGAACGGCTGGCCGGCGCGGGTATGCTGCACCCGCTCGACGAAGTTGAGGATGGCGGTACACACGATCCAGACGGCAAGCAGCAGGCCGAGACCCACCAGGGGTGTCCAGCTCCCGTAGGCCAGGGGCAGGGCGACGGCCACCACCACTGCCACGGCAAACGCCCAGCGCACGGTGCGGGCGATTTCTGAGAGCGACGCTTCCTTCCAGCGGGCAAAGGGCCCGATGCCCATGAGGAAGAGCACCGGCGCCATGACCGGCACGAAGACGGCGTTGAAATAAGGGGGGCCGACGGAAATCTTGCCCAGGGCCAGCGCGTCGATGAGGAGCGGGTACAGGGTGCCGAGGAGCACCGTGCCGGCGGCCACAACCAGCAGGACATTGTTGGTGAGCAGCAGCGACTCCCGGGAAACCAGGCCGAAACGCCCGCCCAGGCCGACCTTGGGCGCCCGCCAGGCAAAGAGGGCCAGGGACGAGCCGATCACCGCCACCAGGAAGATGAGGATGAAGATGCCCCGGGCGGGGTCGGTGGCGAAGGCGTGCACCGAGGTCAGTACGCCGGAACGGACCAGGAAGGTGCCCAACAGGGAGAGGGAGAAGGCCGAGATGGCCAGCAGCACCGTCCAGTTCTTGAAACTGCCACGCTTTTCCGTCACCGCCAGGCTATGGACCAGGGCAGTGCCCACCAGCCAGGGCATGAAGGAGGCGTTCTCGACGGGATCCCAGAACCACCAGCCGCCCCAACCCAGCTCGTAGTAGGCCCACCAGGAACCCATGGCGATGCCCAGGGTGAGGAAAATCCAGGCGGCGGTGGTCCACGGCCGGGACCAGCGGGCCCAGGCGGCGTCGAGCTGGCCGGAAAGCAGCGCCGCGATGGCGAAGGCAAAGGCCACCGAGAAGCCCACGTAGCCCATGTAGAGGAGTGGCGGGTGGATGACCAGGCCAAAGTCCTGCAACAGCGGGTTGAGGTCGCGGCCTTCCTCCGCCCCCGGCAGCAGGCGCTCGAAGGGGTTGGAGGTGACCAGGATGAAGAGCAGAAAGCCGAAGGCCACCAATCCCAGGGTGCCGAGGACGCGGGCGACCATGGTTTCCGGCAACTGGCGGGAGAAAAGCACGACGGCGGCGGCCCACCAGCTGAGCATCAGCATCCAAAGCAAGAGCGATCCCTCGTGGCCGCCCCAGACGGCGGCCACCCGGTACTGGATGGGCAAGAGGGAATTGGAATGCTGGGCCACGTACACCACCGAGAAGTCGTTGGTGACGAAGGCCTGTGTCAGGCAGGCGAAGGAAAAGGTCACCAGCAGGGCAAAGGCGCCGGCGGCTGGGCGGGCCAGGGCCACCCAGGCCAGGCGGTTCCGATGGGCACCGATGAGGGGCAGGGTACCCTGGATTGCCGCGACGACCAGGGCCAGGATGAGGGCGAAATGCCCGAGTTCGGGGATCATGGGGCTTTTCTCCGGGGCTCAGTAGGTAGCGCCGGGCCTAGCCGGTGCGGTAGCGCCCCCCGCCTCGGCCGCCGCCTTCTTCTCGGCCGCCCGGGCGTGGGCGTCGCCCACCGCCTTGGCGGCTTCGGGCGGCATGTAGTTCTCGTCGTGCTTGGCCAGCACCTCCTGGGCAACGAAGACTCCTTCGCCGCCCAGCTTGCCCTGGGCCACCACGCCCTTCCCTTCCTTGAAGAGGTCGGGGAGGATGCCCTTGTAATTGACGGTGAGATCCTTGTCGGTATCGGTGACCACAAAGCTCACGGTGACGCCGTCGGCCTGACGCTTTAGGCTGCCTTCCTTGACTAGGCCGCCGATACGGAAGAGCTTGTCCTGGGGCGCCTTGCCTGCGGCCACGTCGGTGGGGGAGATGTAGAGGGCGATGTTGCTGTTGAGCGCGTTAAGCACCAAGGCGGCGATGACGCCGAGGATGGCGAGGGCGCCGCCGATGAGGGCGAGGCGTTTGTGGCGGGTCTTCATGCGTCGGAGG
>SSTB01000113.1 GCA_009469665.1 Azonexaceae bacterium
CGGTCGCTGATCGAGACGAGGCCGATCAGGACGGATTCAGAGGCTGTCGCCGGGGGCGTGCTCATCTTGGTCGAGTTCCTTGAGGACTTGAAATAGGGCGCGAAAATTGCGCGGTGGTTTGTTGGCTTCCTGCTCCTTGAGCGCATTGCGGCGCAACTGGCGCAGGTGGGTGAGGTCGGCCCCGGGCCATAGGGTGGCGATTTCGGCCAGGGTGCCCTCGTCTTCCAGAAGCCGGGTGCGCAGCCGTTCCAGGCGGTGCAGACGGGCCGTTTCGGCGGCGGATTCGCCCCGCAGCAGGGCGAGCCCGGCGCGCACGGGCTCTGGGTCGATGCCGCGCATGAGTTTGCCGATGTACTGCAACTGACGCCGACGGGCTTCGTGCTTGCTGAAGCGCTGCCAGTCGAGGACGGCGGCCAAGATGTTCTCGGGCAGATCGATGCGCTTCAACTGGCCCGGCGAGAGTTCGACCAGGGCGGCGCCCAGTTCCTGCAATTCGTGCATGGCTTCCTTGACCTGGGTCTTGGAAGGGCGGCGGTCGGGGTCGGGCAATTCTTCTTCGCGCATCGGGGGGCCTCGTCGGGGCTGCTATCATAACGGCTTTCCCCCTCGGATACCGCGCCCATGGCCGCTGCCGCCAGTTTTTCCTATCCCTTCGCCACCCTGCAACAGATCGCCCGCGATGTGCTCCAGGAGGCGGCGGCCCGAGGCGCCACGGCGAGCGAGGTCGACGTTTCGGAAGGCTTCGGCCAGTCGGTCACCGTGCGCTGCGGCGAGGTGGAAACCATCGAGTACAACCGGGACAAGGGCGTCGGCGTGACGGTCTATTGCGGCCAGCGCAAGGGCTACGCCAGTACCTCCGATTTTTCCCCTACAGCGCTGCGCGAGACCGTGCGGGCGGCCCTGGATATCGCCCGCTTCACTGCCGAGGACAATTGCGCCGGCCTGCCCGAGGCCGAACTGCTGGCGACTGCGTTGCCGGATCTGGACCTGTACCATCCCTGGGCGCTGCCGGTGGAAGAAGCGATCGCCATGGCCACCCGCTGCGAGGAGGCGGCCTTTGACGCCAGCCCGTGCATCGGCAATTCCGAAGGGGCCACGGTATCCACTCAGGAAGCCCAGTTCGTCTCGGGCAACAGCCTGGGTTTCCTGGCGGGTTATCCGACCTCCCGCCATTACGTGGCCTGCTCCGTCATTGCGGAGGAGGGCGAGGAAATGCAGCGGGATGACTGGTACAGCACCCGGAGACTGGCGGCGGAACTGGAAGCGCCAGAGGGGGTGGGTGCCAAGGCCGCCGCCCGCGCGGCCGCCCGCCTGGGGGCTCGCAAGGTCGCCACCACCGAGGTGCCGGTGATTTTCGAGGCGCCGCTGGCGGCGGCCCTGCTGGGCAGTTTCGTCCACGCGGCAGGGGGGGGGGCGCTGTACCGCAAGGCATCCTTCCTGGTCGACCACCTCGGCAAGCGCATTTTTCCGGACTTCGTGCGTATCGCCGAGCGCCCCTTCATCCCGCGCGGCCTGGGCAGCGCAGCCTTCGACAACGACGGCGTCGCCACCCGGGAACGGGACGTGGTGCGGAACGGCGTCCTGGAGGGCTACTTCCTCAGCACCTATACCGGGCGCAAGCTGGGGATGCCCACCACGGGCAATGCCGGCGGCAGCCACAACCTGATTCTCGATAGCGGCCAGCACGATCTCCCCGGACTCATGAAACTCATGGGGCGCGGCCTGCTGCTCACCGAAGTCCTCGGTCACGGCATCAATTACGTCACCGGGGACTACTCCCGCGGGGCGGCGGGCTTCTGGATCGAGAACGGCGAAATCGCCCACCCCGTCGAGGAAATCACCATTGCCGGCAATCTGCGCGACATGTTCGCCGGCATCGTCGCCGTGGGGAAGGACGTGCTGGTGAGAGGCTCCAAGCAGACCGGGTCCATCCTGATCGACCGCCTGACCCTGGCGGGCTGAGCGCCAGCGCGACTTCCTTCGCCCCCGCGCGTCCTGCCTCCCTGCCCCCGCGGGGTGTTGCCCATGCCTGCCATGGTCCGAGCCATGGCGGTGTTGTGCCTTGATCGTGCACGCCCGTCATGCCTCCGGGGCGCGCCCGGAAAATTTACGGGCGCTGAGCGCGGCGCCGCAATCGACCCTCCCGCCAGGCCCTTGCGCGGCCCGCCGCTTACCGTGAACACGCCTTAAGGGTTTTCCATAATTTCCTTCGCCGGGCCGTATACCCATAATCCATGGTCAAGTGGTATGACCAATGCTGTCCGCTCTTTTCCGAGCAGGTCCGCCACTCCCAGAACCCACTCAAGGAGGAAGCATGCAACGTCGCGATTTTCTCAAGAAGGCTTCGGTCGGCGCTGCCGCCGGGGCCGCCGCTACCCTGGCCGCTCCGGCCATCGCCAATGAACTGCCGTCCATCAAGTGGCGGCTCACATCCAGCTTTCCCAAGAGCCTGGACACCATCTACGGCGGCGCCGAGCAGTTGGCCGCCCGTATCAAGGAACTGACCGGCGGCAAGTTCGAAATCCGCGTCTTCGCCGGCGGCGAGATCGTCCCCGGCCTCCAGGCCATGGATGCCGTGCAGCAGGGCACCGTCGAGTGCTGCCACACGGCCTCCTTCTATTACGTGGGCAAGGATCGCAGCTTCGCTTTCGGCACGGCCCTGCCCTTCGGCATCAACGCCCGCCAGACCAACGCCTGGATGTACTACGGCGGCGGCCAGGAACTGCTGGACGAGTTCTACGCCGGCTATAACTTCGTGTCCTTCCCCGGCGGCAATACGGGAACCCAGATGGCCGGCTGGTGGCGCAAGGAAATCAACAGTGTGGCGGATCTGAAGGGCGTCAAGATGCGCATCGGCGGCCTGGGCGGGGTGGTGTTTTCCGAACTGGGCGTGGTGCCGCAGCAGATCGCAGCTGGTGACATCTACCCGGCCCTGGAAAAAGGCACCATCGACGCCGCGGAATGGATCGGTCCCTACGACGACGAGAAGCTGGGTTTCTACAAAGTGGCCAAGACCTACTACGGCCCGGGCTGGTGGGAACCGGGCACCTGCCTGCAGTTCTTCGTGGGCAAGAAGGAGTGGGACAAGCTGCCCAAGGAGTATCAGGCTGCCTTCAAGGTTGCGGCGGCCGAGGTCAACGTCACCATGCTGGCCGAGTACGATCACAAGAACCCCATCGCGCTGGCCAAGCTCCTGCAGCAGGGCGTCAAGCTCAAGACCTTCCCCAAGGATGTGATGGAGGCTTCCTACAAGGCGACGCAACAGATCTTCTCCGACGAGGCGGCCAAGAATCCGGCCTTCAAGAAGCTCTACGAGTCCTACACCAAGTACGGAAAGACGCAGCGGGCCTGGTTCTCCGTGGCGGAATATCCGCTCGATACCTTCATGCAGACCCATCGCGGCTGAAAAACGGACCCGCTGCGCCCGAGGGGGCGCCCCGTCGATGAGACCCTAACCCCCGGTGTGTCCATGCACCGGGGGTTAGGGTTTTCCGCAACTGGCGTGTTGTACTCCTGTAGGCAAGAATGTTCTTGCCCATCGGCTTTTCGTCCGGTGAAAACAAAGGAGACACCATGCAACGTCGCGATTTTCTCAAGAAAGCCACCGTCGGCGCCGCCGCCGGTGCAGCGGCCACTGTCGCCGCCCCGGCCATTGCCAACGAACTGCCGTCCATCAAGTGGCGGCTCACCTCCAGCTTCCCCAAGAGCCTGGATACCATCTATGGCGGAGCCGAAGTGCTCGCCAACCGGCTGCGCGCCATGACCAACGGCAAGTTCGACATCCGTGTCTTTGCCGGCGGCGAGATCGTTCCCGGCCTGCAAGCTCTGGACGCCGTGCAGCAGGGCACCGTCGAGGTCTGCCATACCTGCTCCTACTACTACGTGGGCAAGGACAAGACCTTCGGCTTCGGCACGGCCCTGCCCTTCGGCATGAACTTCCGCCAGATGAATGCCTGGATCTACTACGGCGGCGGCCAGAAGCTCCTGGACGAGTTCTATTCCAACTACAACATCCTCTCCTTCGCGGGCGGTAATACTGGCACCCAGATGGGCGGTTGGTTCCGCAAGGAGATCAAGACCCTGGCCGACGTGAAGGGACTCAAGATTCGCATCGCCGGCCTGGGGGGCAACGTCTATGCCGCCCTGGGCGCGGTGCCGCAGCAGATTGCCGGGGGCGACATCTATCCCGCCCTGGAAAAAGGCACCATCGACGCCGCCGAGTGGGTGGGCCCCTACGACGACGAAAAGCTGGGCTTCTACAAGGTGGCCAAGAACTACTACTACCCGGGCTGGTGGGAGCCGGGTCCGGTCATCCACTTCTTCGTGAACAAAAAGGAATGGGACAAGCTGCCCAAGGAGTACCAGGAGGCCTTCCAGGCCGCCGCCTACGAGTCCAACGTGACCATGATGGCCGAATACGATCACAAGAACCCGGTGGCCCTGTCCAAGCTCCTGCAGAACGGCGTCAAGCTGCGGGCCTACTCGGATGAAATCCTGAAGGCGGCGCACAAGGCGGCGCTGCAACTCTACGCCGACGAGTCGAACGCCAATCCGGCCTTCAAGAAGATCTACACGGAGTGGGACAA
>SSTB01000114.1 GCA_009469665.1 Azonexaceae bacterium
AGATGCGGCGGCTCCAGCAGGTCGAGACGACCGCTGCGGTCTTTGGCCGGGAAGCCGTAGGGATTGACGGTGTGCGTGACGAACGCGCGGTAAGCGCTGCCGTCGTCGGCCTTGATCTCGGCCAGTGTCACGACCTCATCGACGATGCCGGGCAGTTCCAGACTGGTTTTGCTACCTTCGATCTGAGGCACGAACACCTTGCGGTTGTAGTCATCGAGCCGTTCGTCGAGGATGGCGACGAACACCACGTTCTTGCCCCGGGCGTGCTGCAGGTGGGTCAATGCGCTGATCATTTCCTGGCCAAGCAACCCGTAGGCGGCCCGCAGATCAGGCTTGCCGGAACGGTCGCTGGTCGCGCCGGGTTGCGTCTTGCACCACGCGAAGCACTGGCGCGACAGCTGGGTGATCGAGTCGAGGAAAAATGTCTGGTAACGGTCGAGTTGCGCCGGGTCGCCAAATTTCTCAACGACGTGGTCGTAGTGCGCCTGCGAGAACGCGCTCTCCGGTGGCAGCGATTTGTCCGGGCCGGCGAGAAACACGAAGAAGTCGCGCGACTCCGGCCACGATGCCGGGCGGATGGTGTCACCCGGCCAGTCAGCCACGGCCAGGTCGCCCGCCTCGATGTCGAGGAACAGGGTGGTAGCCGGGTCGAGGTCTTTGAGTCGGGTGGTTTTGCCAATGCCGGACTTGCCCAGCATCAGCAGCTTCACGCCTTTACGTTCGGCCATCCGCTCGATGGCGGATACGATGGGGAGCTTTTTCATGCGTCACCCCCATCGATGCTCAAGGTGAAGGACGGCTTGCCGGCATCCACCGTGCGCGCGGCAGCGAACTGCTGCTGCAGGGCCGGCGGCCAGTTGGTGTAGCGGGATTCAGACACCGACAGCTTGATGTCGAGGTAGCCCTCAACCTTCTCGCCGGAGGCGACGATGCGCTCGGCAATCTCACCCAACTGCTTCTGGTTCCAGCTGACTTTCTTCGGCAGTTCGAACTTGATGTGCAGCGGGCCGTCGCTGATGTGGGCGGTGCCGAAGTCGCGTCCGGATTCACGCAGTGCGGCGCGAGCCTGCTCGCCGTAGCACTTATCCAGCGCCGCATCGAACTTGGCACGGGCCTTCTTCAGCCAGTCGAGTGCCTCGTCGAGGTTTTTGTCGACTTCACGCTTCTGCTCGGGCGGCAACGCAGCCAGTTGGGTTTCGGACATCTCGGCGATGTCGGCGGGGAAGATGGTCAGATCGCTCATGGCCGTCTTCCTCACTGGTACGCCCGAGCAGAAGTCGAGTAACGCGAGACGCGCCGCTCGAAGGCTTCAATTTCGGAGATTAGGTAGGTGACACGCGCCCCGAGCTTGCAGAAGACGGGGCCGAGCTGTTCCTGCCGCCAGCGGCGCAGGGTTTTGACCGAGAGCCCCCAGCGGGTGGCAAGCTCGTGTTCGTCGAGAGCGATGCGCACGGCACCGCTCGGGAGTTGCTGGATGACGTTCCGGCCAGATTGAACGGATGGGGTTTGGTTTTGCATTGCGGAACTCCTTTTGTTTGGGAGTTCCTATTGAATTGCTCCATGCCTTGGGCCTGGGCGAGTGCGTTTTCGGCTTTCGTGAGCAGCCATCGACATCAGACCTGCCAACGCGATCTAATTAACTTATTGATTTACATGGATGCGCACCCGCCGTTTCGGTTATTGCGATTTCGCTTATTTCGTTTATAATGGCCTCAGTTGAACTTTGATCCGACGAGGAGACCTCCATGAACGCTCCCGCTATCCCCAAAACACTGCCCTCAGAAGAGGACATCGCGCTCGCCCGTGAGTCGGGCCGCGCGCTGTCGACCGTGCTCCAGACCCGTGCCGAAACCCAACAGATCGATTTCCATGACGACAAGGGCGCGGTGCGTGCCGTGCGCATCCCGACGTCGGCGCTGCGCCTGTTGCTGGAAGTCCTGACCGAGATCGGCCAGGGCAACGCCGTGTCGATCATTCCGATCCACGCAGAACTGACCACGCAGGAAGCCGCCGACGTGCTCAACGTCTCGCGCCCCTTCCTTGTCCAGTTGCTGGAGAAGGGCGATATGCCGTTCCACAAGATCGGCACGCATCGTCGCGTGCGCTACCAGGACGTCATCGCCTACAAGAAGCGCATCGATGCCGAGCGTCGCAAAGCTCTGGATGAATTGGCCGCGCAGGCCCAGGAACTCGGCATGGGATACTGAGCGGATGAGCTCGCACTTCACCGTCGTCTATGACGCCTGCGTGCTCTACCCGGCGCCGCTGCGCGATTTGCTGATGCATCTGGCGCTGTCGGATTTGTACCGGGCACGCTGGAGCGACATGATCCACGACGAGTGGACGCGCAATGTGCTGGCCAGCCGCCCCGACTTGACCCAAGACCAGCTGAACCGGACACGCCAGCTGATGAATGCCCATGTCCGGGACAGTCTGGTCACCGGATTCGAGTACCTGATTCCGTCAATCAACCTCCCCGATCCGGACGACCGCCATGTGGCTGCGGCCGCCATCCACTCCGGGGCCAGCCTGATCGTGACCTTCAACCTCAAGGACTTCCCTGCAGAGGCACTCAGGCCCTACAACCTCGCGGCCCAGCATCCGGACGACTTCATCGTCGATCTGCTGGATTTGCATCCCGCAGGCGTGCTGGAGGCCGCCGCCTGCCATCGGCGCTCGCTGAAAAACCCGCCCAAGACGGCAGACGAATACCTCGACACCCTGCTGGCGCAGGGTCTGACTCAATCGGTGGCGGTCATGCGCCAATGGACTGTGGCCATGTGAACGGCCAAAGGGAGAATGCATGGGCAAGAAGACCCTGACCAACGCGCACTGCCTGCTTGA
>SSTB01000115.1 GCA_009469665.1 Azonexaceae bacterium
ACGACTTCATCCTCTACGACACCACCACCGGGAATCTCTATTACGATCCCGACGGCAATGGGGTCACGGCCGCCACCCCGTTCGCGGTCCTCACCGGGCATCCGGCAATCGCCAGCGGGGATTTGACCGTGGTGTGAGGGGGGGTTTAGCCCCAGGGTGGACTGGTGATAGCCACAGGCCAGAAATCAAGATGAGGGATGACAGTGGAGGTCGAACCCGCCCAGCGGCAAGGTGAGCCGGCCGTCTCCTGGCGTGCGTTGCGGGCGAAGCCCGGGGATGAGCAGGCCTGGTGCGAATTGGCGGAGTTTTATCTCGGCACTGGATTGCCCTGGCATCTGCGCTATGTCACCCGCCAACTCGGTCGCGTTGCGTCTGCCAACATCCCTGAGCGATTTCTGGCGTCCATCTCTGGAGGAGCCGAGGGGGATGAAGCTCTTGGACGCTCCAACCTTGCGGATGCCGAAGTTCTGACGGAGCGCTTTAGCGAATTCGCGGAGCGCTATCCCCAGGATTGGCTGACCTGGCTTTACCTCGCCCGGCTCCACGACCTTGGCGGCCTGCGGGAACGGAGCCAGAAGGCCCTGGAACGGGCGACCACCCTGGAAATCCTGCCCGGCGAATCCCGGCATTGGCTGGGCGTCTGGCGACTTAGCTCCGGCGACGCGCAAGGGGCGATCGAAGCGCTGGCCCCCCTGGCGACGAACGAACCGCCGCGCTACGGCTCCCTCATGTACCTTGGTGAGGCCTTGCTCAAACGCGGGAATCCGGCTGCAGCAGAGGCCGCCTTCACGAAATCGTCGCAGTCGCCCAATCCGGATTTCCTGCTGGTTCTGGCGAACCGGGTCTTTGCCCAGAATTATTGGCGGGAGGCCATGGCCATCCTGCAGAAGGCGCTCCAATTGCGTCCCGATCACGTTCCGACGCTCATGGCCCTGGCCCGGATCCAATCCGAGGTCTATGACCTCGACGGCTGTCGCGTCAGCCTCGAACGACTCGCCCAATTGGTTCCGGACAATCCGGAAGTGAAATTGCTCCGGGCGGGGCAGCGGGGCCGCATGGGCGATGCCCAGGCACACTTTTCTCAGTTGCTGGACCAGTACGAAGCCAGCGGCGACCCCCTTTCCCGGCTCGCCTCCAGCGTCGCGATGACGTCTCTTTACCAGGACACACTTTCTCCAGCCGAGATTGGCGCACTGCACCGACGGCTCTGTGCCCCCATCGAATCCGCGCTTCCCCGCAGCGACCAGTTTCCCAACGATCTCTCCCCGACGCGACGCCTTCGGGTGGGGTATGTCACCGGGGATCTCTATCGGCAGCACCCCGTCAACCTCTTCCTGCTTCCTGTCCTCAAGCGTCACGACCGCGAGAATCTCGAGATTTTCATCTACCAGACCGGCACCATGCAGGATGACTATACCCGCCAGGCCATGGCGGCTGCGACGGGTTGGCGGCATGGGACGAATCTCGACGATCACGCCCTGGCGCGCCTGGTGCGGGACGATGGCATCGACATCCTGGTCGATCTGGCCGGACACACTTCCGGCCATCGGCTGGGGCTCTTCGCCTCACGTGCCGCGCCCGTCCAGGCGACCTTCCTGGGCTATCCCTTTTCCACCGGGCTCTCCACCATCGACTGGATCATCGGCGACGCCGTCGTCACCCCCCGTGAGCATGCCGCTTACTATAGCGAAGGGATCGCCCAACTACCGGGAAGCGTCTTCTGCTGGGCACCGGTGGACGACTATCCGCTGCCGCCGGCTCGGCCGGCCGCCGATCCCGTCGTCCTGGGCTCCTTCAACAACGCCATGAAGCTGAGTCCGGCCACCATCGAACTCTGGTCCGCCGTCCTGCGGGCACTGCCCGAGTCCCGGCTGCTCTTGAAGGCGCCCTCGTTTACGGACCCCTCGGTCCAGGCGCGCTTCGCGGAGATGTTCGCCCGCCTCGGCATCTCCGCCGCAAGAATCGAATTCCGCGGCCCGACCGGCCTCGCGGAGATGATGGGCGAGTATGGCGACATCGACATCGCCCTCGACCCCATCACCTACAATGGCGGGACGACGACCCTGCAGGCCCTGTGGATGGGAGTGCCGGTGGTG
Source organism: Azonexaceae bacterium (assembly GCA_009469665.1). The sequence goes on from SSTB01000115.1 coordinate 2,097, forward strand.
ACCCTGGAAGGCGGATGCTTTGTCAGCCGCATGGGGGCGAGTTTTTTGAACTGCCTGGGCAAGCGCGAGTGGATCGCCAAGGATGCCGAAGATTTTGTCTGCCGCGTGAAGCACTTGGCCGATCGGATCGAGCATGTCCGCCGGGAGCGGTCTTCCCTGCGGGAAGCCATGCTCCAGTGCCGGCTGTCCGATGTGCGCGCCTACGTCCCCGCGCTCGAAGCCCTTTATCGGGAAATGTGGCACCGCTACGTTACCCGGAATCCAACACGCTTGATTTCCCTGGAGGAAGTGTCGAATGTCCGCCCCGAATGAATCCCCCCACCTGGAAATTTCCACCTCGCGAAACTTCCTCGCCTGGCTGGCGCAAGAGCGGCTCTCCCTGGCCTTGACCACCTATCAGATCGGGAAACTGTTCTTTCTTGGGCTGAAGGCGAACGGGGAGCTCTCGGTTTTCGAGCGCACCTTCAATCGCTGCATGGGCCTCGCAACGACCCCCAATGGCCTCTGGATGAGCAGCCTGCATCAGCTCTGGCGCTTCGAGAACCTGTTTACTGCGGGCGAGACCCGCGACGACTACGACCGCCTCTACCTCCCGCAAGTCGCCTATACCACCGGGGATTGCGACATCCACGACATTGGGGTGGATCGCGCGGGCCGCCCAGTGTTCGTCAATACGCTCTTCGGCTGCCTGGCGACGGCAAGCGAAACGCATAGTTTCACACCCTTGTGGAAGCCGAGTTTCATCTCTCGATTGGCAGCGGAAGATCGTTGCCATCTCAATGGACTGGCCATGCGCGACGGCGAGCCCGCCTTCGTGACGGCGGTCGGGCGATCGGATGTCGCCGACGGCTGGCGGGAGCACCGCGCCTCCGGCGGGGTCGCCATCGACGTCGCGTCCAATGCCATCGTGGCCGACGGACTCTCCATGCCGCATTCTCCCCGCTGGTACCGCGAACGGCTTTGGCTGCTGAATTCCGGAACCGGCGAGTTTGGCACGGCCGACCTGCAAACCGGGCAATTCCAGCCGGTAACC
>SSTB01000116.1 GCA_009469665.1 Azonexaceae bacterium
CATCGTCGTTCGTGCCACCGTTAGCGCTGGCCACCAGATGTTCAACGGAGGCTTCGGCTTTCGGCAAGGGCTTACGGCAGAAGAAGCATTGGCCCCCTTGGGCAAACAGAAGGCGGTCGAGGTGATTGGTCATGGAAGCAGGCATCGATTCTTGCCAAGAATATCAACAGCATAACACTGGGACGTAATCCGACGGATTGCTGACCGATTTATGGCCCATGACTTAAGGCGGCATCGGCCGAGTTGCACGCCTCCGCTAGCTCAGATTTATCGGCCCCGCAATCACTCCCTGCCCCCCTCAGCCAACCCAAACCCAATCACCGCATTCCCCGGCGGAATGTCGAACAGCTTGTTCCCACCTGCCGCGACGACGACGTATTGTTTGCCGTCGCGCTCGTAGACCACCGGCGGTGCATTGACGCCGGCGCCAGTCTGGAAGCGCCACAGGAGCTTGCCGGTGCGGGTGTCGCGGGCGGTGAAGTGGCCGTCGGCTTCGCCCATGAAAACCAGGCCGCCGGCGGTGGTGGTGACGCCGCCGGGGAAGGGGCGGGCCGTGCGTTGCTGCCAGGCGAGTTTGCCGGTGGCCGGGTCAATGGCGCTGAGGGTGCCGTAGGTTTCCACATTCTTGGGAAAACTGAGCACGTTCACGGGGTTGCCTTGGGCGTCGGTCTCCAGGGTGAAGCGGCTCGGGTAGTGGCTGCCGCCGACGTAGGCCCAGCCGGTTTCGCCGCTGTAGGCGATGGGCGGCCAGTTGGCGCCGCCGGCCTCGCCGGGCACGGCGATGATGCCCGCCGCGTCCCGCGCCCGTTTGAAGAGCTTGGTCTGGGGCACGAAGCCTTCGGAGCGACGGATGACTTCGCCGGTGGCCCGGTTGAAGAACATCATCCAGCCCGATTTGGTGACCAGGGCGACGCCGGGCACCTTGCCCGCCGGGGTGGGTACGTCGATGAGCATGGGCGAGGCGGCCAGGTCGTAGCCCCAGATGTCGTGGGGCGTGACCTGGTGATACCAGCGCAGGGCGCCGGTTTTGACGTCCAGGGCGATGAGTGAGGCGGTGTAGAGGTTGTCCCCCGGGCGGTAGAGGTCGGCGTAGGGGGCGGCGTTGCCGGTACCGAAGTAGAGCAGGCCCAGGGCCGGGTCGAGGGCCGGCGAGGAACTGATGGAGCCGCCGCCGCGCTTCCAGGCGTCGCGATATTTCTCGGCATTGGCGCGCTCGGTGGCGAGGTCGCGGTCCAGGGGGTCGCCGAGGGCGGTATGGCTGACGAATTGGCCCTCCCAGCCCTGGTCCTTGGTGGAATACCAGCGCCAGACGAGCTGCCCGGTATCCGCCGCGTAGGCCGAGATGAAGGCGCGCATGCCGCTGCGCGGGCCGGCGCGGCCGAAGGCGTTCTGGGCCTTTTCGTCGTCGTCGGCGAAGACGTTGGTGTAGCCGGCCCCGGTGGTGCCGACGATCACCAGCCCGCCATAGACGAGGGGCGCCATGTTGCCGGCGAAGCGGCTCCATTTAGCGGTCTCTGCCTTGGGCAGGCTGGCCATGTCGCGCACCTGCTGCGGGGCGTCGGGGGCGCCGCTGGCCGGGTCGACCACCGGCACATCCCAGACCAGCTTGCCATTGTCGCGGTCCACGGCGATCAGCCGGCCGTCGGCGGTGATCTCGTAGAGCCGCCCGTAGCCGATGGCCAGGCCGCGGTTGTGGGTGCCGCAGCAGAGGGTGTCCGTCGCCATCTTGTGGGTGTATTTCCAGCGCACCTCGCCCGTCGCGCCGTCCAGCGCCACGATGTGGTTGCGGGGCGTGGTGAGGTACACCGTGCCGTCGGCGACGATGGGATTGGTCTGGAAGGTACCGTCGACGCCGGTCTGGTAGATCCATTTGGGCACCAGGCGGGCCACGTTGCCGCGATGGATCTGGGTCAGCCCCGCGTAGCGCTGGTTGGCGTAGCCGTGGCCGTAGGTGAGCCAGTCGGCCGGGTTGGTGCCGGCAGCGAGGAGCTTTTCGTCGGTATCGGCGCGCAAGGGGCCGGTGGCTGTGGCGAGGATGCAGGCGAGCAGGAGGGCGGTCGAGCGCATGGCAGTCTCATCGGGAATGATGAGACGAGCATAGCGACGGGGCCGGCGGCGGTCCCTGGCATTCTGCCCGCCGGGGGGCAGGTGGAATGCCCGCGGACTAGGTTTTCGCCTGGCACTCAGGCGAGCCCAGCAGCCAAAGCGCCTTCGGGCGCGGCGGTTTGGCGAACAGCGGCTCGCCGATCAGTCCCAAGCGAGGGCTCCGCCGGTCTGGTACTCGGTGACGCGGGTTTCGAAGAAGTTTTTCTCCTTGCGCAAATTGGCCTGCTCGTCGAGCCAGGGCAGGACGTTCTCGGCGCCGGGGAAAGGCTCGTCGACGCCCACCTGCCGCGCCCGCCGGTTGGCGATGAAGCGGAACTGCTGCACGTGCCGCTCGGCGTTGTAGCCGAGGATGGGCTCCCGCAGGATGTAGCGGGCGTAGGCGGCTTCGGCCGCCTCGGCTTCGTCCCACAGTTCGCGCAGGGCCTGGGGGTCGAGGGCCAGGCCCTCCTCCTTCAGCAATTCGCGGATGACGCGGATGCCGAAGGCGCAGTGCAGCACCTCGTCGCGCATGATGTATTGCAGCTGCTCGGAGGCACCCTTCATCAAACCGCGCCGTTGCAAGGCGAAGACGGGGGTGAAGCCGTTGTAGAACCAGCAGCCTTCGAAGATGACGGCGAAGAAGAAGTAGGAGAGCGCGAAGTCGTGCAGGTTGGCGCGGTCTTCGAGATCGAAGTCGGAGCGCAGCACTTTCTCCAGCCGCCGGTTGGCCAGGGCGATCTTGCCGTGGATCTCGGGCACCACGCGGTAGCGGTTGTAGATTTCCTGCTGGTCGAGGCCGAGGCTTTCGATGCAGTGCTGGTAGGTCCAGGTGTGCAGCGCTTCTTCATAGACCTGGCGGGCCTGGTAGATCTGGATTTCCGGCGCGCTCATTTTCTCCATCACCGCCAGGCCGATGTTGCGCATGGCGAGGATGTCGGAGGTAGTGAGATAGGCCAGCACGTTTTCGAAAACGTGACGCTCGGCGGCGCTGAGTTTGTGCTGGTAGTCATGCACGTCCTGCGCCATGCCGATTTCCAGTGGTGTCCAGTGGTTGCGGTTGGCCTTGAGGAAGAACTCCCAGGCCCAGGGGTATTTGAAGGGCGCGAGCTGGTTGATGTCGGCCTTGCCATTGACGATGCGCTTGTCGGCGGCGTTGATGGGCGCCAGGGCCGGGCGCGGCGCGGGGGCACTGTGGGCGAGCAGGGATTCCAGGGGCGTGCAGTCGGCCTCCGGGGCGGCGGCAGGTGCCGGACTGGCGGCAGTTGCCGGGGCGGCCGTTTGGGGGACATCCCAGTCGTCGAAGCGGAAGGGGGCGTTCATTGGCAGGCCTCGCAAGTGGGATCGTCGATGGCGCAGAACTTGGGGGTTTCGTCGGCCACCGGCGTGTCGTCCCGCCCGCCGGCCTTTTCCGCCTGGCTGGCGCCCAGCGTGCGCAGGTAGTAGGTGGTCTTGAGGCCCCGGGTCCAGGCCAGTTTGTAGAGTTCGTCCAGTTTCTTGCCGGAGGGCAGCGCCAGGTAGAGGTTGAGGGACTGGGCCTGGTCGATCCACTTCTGGCGGCGGGCGGCGGCTTCGACCAGCCAGGCGGGGTCGATCTCGAAGGCGGTGGCGTAGCGGGCCTTGAGCTCGTCCGGCACGCGGTCGATGCGGGCCAGGGAGCCGTCGAAGTACTTGAGGTCGGCGACCATCACTTCGTCCCACAGATCCAGGGCCTTCAGGTCGCGGACCAGGGCTTCGTTGACCACGGTGAATTCGCCGGAGAGGTTGGATTTGACGTAGAGGTTCTGGTAGGCCGGCTCGATGCTGGCCGAGACGCCGACGATGTTGGAGATGGTGGCGGTGGGGGCGATGGCGACGCAGTTGGAGTTGCGCATGCCGTAGCGGGCGATGCGCTCCTTGAGGACCGCCCAGTCGAGGCTGGCGCCGCGGTCGACGGCGACGGAGTCGCCCCGCCCGGCTTCCAGGAGGGCGATGGAATCCAGCGGCAGGATGCCGCGCTCCCACAGGCTGCCGGGGTAGCTGGAATAGCGGCCCCGCTCCCGGGCCAGTTCGGTGCTGGCCCAGTAGGCGTGATAGCAGACGGCTTCCATGCTGCGGTCGGCGAAGGCCACGGCCTCGGCGGAGGCGTAGGGCAGGCCGAGCTCATAGAGGCATTCGGCGAAGCCCATGATGCCCAGGCCCACGGGCCGGTGGCGAAGGTTGGCGTTGCGCGCCTTGGCCGTGGCGTAGAAGTTGATGTCCACGACGTTGTCGAGCATGCGCAGGGCCGTCTGGACGGTGCGGGCGAGCTTTTCCTGGTCGAGGGCGCCGTCTTTCAGGTGGGCCGGCAGGTTCACCGAGCCGAGGTTGCAGACGGCGGTTTCTTCGTGGGAGGTGTTCAGCGCGATCTCGGTGCACAGGTTGCTGGAATGCACGACGCCGGCGTGCTGCTGGGGCGAGCGCAGGTTGCAGGCGTCCTTGAAGGTGATCCAGGGGTGCCCGGTCTCGAACAGCATGGTCAGCATCTTGCGCCACAGTTGCACGGCTGACACCCGCTTGTGCAGCTTGATCTCGCCGGCGGCGGCCCTGGCCTCGTAGGCCTCGTAGGCGGTCTTGAAGGCGGCGCCGAAGGTTTCGTGCAGGTCGGGCACGTCGGCAGGCGAGAAGAGCGTCCATTCCCCGCCGGCCATGACCCGCTGCATGAAGAGATCGGGAATCCAGTGGGCGGTGTTCATGTCGTGGGTGCGGCGGCGTTCGTCGCCGGTGTTCTTGCGCAGATCGAGAAATTCCTCGATGTCCAGGTGCCAGGTTTCCAGGTAGGCGCAAACGGCGCCCTTGCGCTTGCCGCCCTGGTTCACCGCCACCGCCGTGTCATTGACCACCTTGAGGAAGGGAATCACCCCCTGGCTCTGGCCGTTGGTGCCCTTGATGCGGCTGCCCAGGGCGCGCACCGGCGTCCAGTCGTTGCCCAGGCCGCCGGCGTATTTTTGCAGGAGGGCGTTTTCCTTGATGCTCTGGTAGATGCCGTCCAGGTCGTCGGCCACCGTGGTCAGGTAGCAGGAAGAAAGCTGCGCGTGCCGGGTGCCGCTGTTGAACAGGGTCGGCGTCGAACACATGAAGTCGAAGCGCGAGATGAGGTCGTAGAACTCGATGGCGCGGGTTTCGCGGTCAATTTCGTTGAGGGCCAGGCCCATGGCGACGCGCATGAAGAAGATTTGCGGCGTCTCGATGCGGCGGCCGTCGATGTGCAGGAAATAGCGGTCGTGCAGGGTTTGCAGGCCCAGGTAGCGGAACAGCTCGTCGCGTTCCGGCTGCAGGGCGGCAGCCAGGCGCGGGAGGTCGAAATCGCCCAGACGCGAGTCGAGCAATTCCGCCTCGATGCCGGCGCGCAGGAAGCGGGGCAGGTAGGCGGCGGTCTCCGCCTGGCGAGTGTCCGCGCCCAGGCTGCGGCCGAAGACCTCGTGTTCCAGGCTGGCGCGCAGGAGACGGGCGGTGGCGAAGTCGTAGGCCGGTTCGCGCTCGATGAGGGTCCGGGCGGCGAGGATGAGGGCCTGGCGCACATCCGGCAGGGGGATGCCGTCGTAGAGGTTGCGCAGGGTCGCGTCGGCGATGGCCCGGGGCGAAACCCCGTCGCCCAGCCCGGCGCAGGCTGCCGCACAATCCTTGAGCAGTTCGGCCGGGTCGAGGGGGCGGCGCACGCCGTCGGCCAGGACATGCAGGACGGGAACCCCGGAAACCTCGGCCAGGGCTGCCCGTTCCGCCGCCCGGCGTTCGCGGTAGAGCACGTAGGCCCGCGCCACGTCGTGTTCCCCGGCGCGCATGAGGGCCAGTTCCACCTGGTCCTGGATGTCTTCGATGTGCACGGTGCCCCCGTCAGGAAGGCGCCGGGTCAGGGAGCGCACCACGGTCTCGGTCAGGCGGGCCACCACGTCCCGCACCCGGGACGAAGCAGCGCTCTGGCTGCCCTCCACGGCCAGGAAGGCCTTGCTTATGGCGAGGGAAATCTTGTCGGCGGCAAAGGCGACCACGGCGCCGTTGCGGCGGATCACCTGCAGGGCGGCGAGGGCGGCCTCGTGAGAGGCAATTAGCGGAAGAACGGAAGCGGACACGGCGACTCTCCGAAAAGGGGGGCGGAGAATCCGGGCAAGGCACCGCCGGCCGGACGCCACCGGGCCGGGGCACAAGCCCGGGCCACGGCAGGACGACGCAAGACCAGAAATCGCGGCACGATCACACCTTTCGCCAGGGACACCCCGCCCCATCGTTGCATGGAAGGACGTCGCGGCAGGTCTCCTGGCTCTCGGCTCGACGCGCCGGCCCGCCTTCCCGGTCACTGACCAGTGGCGCAAGGGGCCCAACGCTTGCCGACGACAGTTGCGGGGGCAGCTCCGGAATGAAGGCCAAGGCCTCGCACCGGATTCCCTTTTCATCCCAATGGGAACCATCGACGGCGCCGATCTTAGTCGTCGTGGATGAGGAATGTCAATGGACAAAAATACTATATGTAGTGGTGACGCAGGTTTTTAACACTACATGTAGTAATAATCCGCTTCTAGAACAAAGACATCTGACCGCCCGAATGCCCTTCCGCTCGCGGGGGGCGGAAGCGGCTGCAGTCGAGTTCGGGCCAGGCGGTGGCGAGACCCAGGCGACGGCAGGCGAGTTCGAAGCGCTGCCGGATGAGGTCGGCGTAGTGGCCCAGGCCGGTCATGCGGCGGCCGAAGGCGGCGTCGTTGGCGCGGCCGCCGCGCAGGTCGTAAAGCACGGCCATCAGACGGGCGGCCTTTTCCGGCGCGTGGTGGTCCAGCCATTCGCTGAACAGTCCGGCTACCTCGTGGGGCAGGCGCAACAGGGTGTAGCCGGCGTAGCGGGCGCCGTGGTCCCGGGCGGCTTCCAGGATGTGCTCCAGTTGGTGATCGTTCAGGGCCGGAATGATCGGGGCGACCAGGACACCCACCGGCACCCCGGCGTCGGCCAGGGTGCGCAGGGCCCTCAGGCGGGAGGCGGGGGCGGCGGCCCGGGGCTCCAGTCGGCGGGAGAGCTCATTGTCCAGCCCGGTGATCGACAGGGCCACGGCGGCCAGGCGGCGGGCGGCCAGGGCGCCCCACAGGTCGGTGTCCCGGGCGACGAGGGACGACTTGGTCACCAGGGTGACGGGGTGGTCGACGGCCAACAGGGCCTCCAGCACGTCCCGGGTGAGGCGCTGCTGCCGCTCCACCGGCTGGTAGGCGTCGGTAGCGGTGCCCAGGGCGATGGGGCGGCAGGCGTACCCGGGGGCTGCGAGTTCTTCTTTCAGGCGGGCGACGGCGTCGGGCTTCCAGAACAGGCGAGTCTCAAAATCCAGGCCGGGCGAGAGCCCCAGCCAGGCGTGGGTGGGGCGGGCGTAGCAGTAGATGCAGCCGTGCTCGCAGCCGCGGTAGGGATTGAGGGATCGGTCGAAGCCCAGGTCCGGCGACTCGTTCCAGGAAAGGATGCTGCGGGCCGTATCGACCGATAGACGCGTGGCGGCGGGCGGGGTCTCTTCCTGCCACCAGCCGTCGTCCTCCGCCTGGCGGCTCCAGGTGGTGAAACGGTGCTCTACGTTGCCCGCCGCGCCGCGTCCCTTCCTGGGGCGGGGAGGCAGCCGGGCGTCGGGGGCGGGTTCGAAGAGATCGTCCATGGGCATCCGGTAGAATGCCGCGATTTTCGCCAAAACAGAATGGGTTTTCCTATGCAGCCGGAAAAGCAGCCGATCACCGACGATGTCCGCATCGCCGCCATCTTCGAACTCAGTCCGCCCGAGCAGGTCTTTGCCGAATTACCGGCTGGCGAACGCGCCGCCCGCACCACCTTCGAAGCGCGCCAGGCGATTCACCGCATTCTGCACGGCGCCGACGACCGCCTGCTGGTCGTCGTCGGTCCCTGCTCGATCCACGACCCTGCCAGCGCCCGGGAGTACGCAGGCCGTTTGCACGCGGAGGCCGCCCGCCATGCCACCGACCTGGTGGTGCTGATGCGCGTCTATTTCGAAAAGCCGCGCACCACGGTGGGCTGGAAGGGCCTCATCAACGACCCCCGGCTCGACGGCAGCTTCCGCATCAACGAGGGCCTGCGCCTGGCCCGCCGCATCCTGCTGGAAACCAACGAACTGGGCCTGCCCTGCGCCACGGAATTCCTCGACACCATCACGCCCCAATACACTGCCGACCTCATTGCCTGGGGCGCCATCGGCGCCCGCACCACCGAATCGCAGGTGCACCGGGAGCTGGCGTCCGGGCTATCCTGCCCGGTGGGCTTCAAGAACGGTACCGACGGCAATGTGCGCATCGCGGTCGATGCCATCCGCGCCGCCCAGTCGCCGCACCACTTCCTGTCGGTGACCAAGTCGGGCCACACGGCCATCGTCGCCACGGTGGGCAACGAGGATTGCCACGTCATCCTGCGCGGCGGCAAGGAGCCCAATTTCGACGCCACCCATGTCGAGGCGGCATGCCAGGACATCGCCCGGGCGGGCCTCGCCGCCCGCCTGATGATCGATTTCTCCCACGGCAACAGCAGCAAGCAATACGCCCGGCAGAAGGACGTGAGCGCCGACGTCGCCGCTCAGGTGGCGGCGGGGGACGAGCGCATCGTCGGGGTGATGGTCGAATCCCACCTGGTTGAAGGCCGCCAGGATCTCTCCCCCGACCGTCCCCTGGCCTACGGCCAGAGCATCACCGACGCCTGCATCGGCTGGGACGACACGGTGGCCGTCCTCGACCAGCTCGCCGCTGCCGTACGCGCCCGGCGGCTGGTGGAGGCGGAGGGCTAAGCCTTAGCGATGGGCGGGGCCGCTGCTCAACCCCCGAAGTGCAACTGGTACTTGGCGCCGTTGGAAAACAGGCAGGCTCCTACGCCGCGGGCGGCGGCGGTGAGTACGTATTCGCAATTGACGTAGCTGCCCTTGCCGCTGGCGGCATTGGCGATGCCGCGCCGGCCCGCGGCCGGGAGCCGCGTTTCCCCATACACCTGGCGATAGACATTGCCGAAGCCGGCTTGGTCGGTGCCGATACGGCTGGCTTCGCCCACCAGGGTTTCGCTGCCGGTGTTGAGGGTGAAACGGCCGTGGCCGTTCAGCGTGTCGCTCACCAGGGCGGTGAGGACGCCCATCCTGCCGGCCACATCATTTACCGGGTAGAGCCGGGCTTCCAGTTGCACCGGCTGGGGTTGCGCTGCGGGCAAGGCGATGGATTCCGCCGTGCCGGCGCTGGAATAGGTGACCTGGGGCGGGTTGCGGGCATCGATGGGCACGACGTAGCAGCCGGAAAGGGCTAGGGAGGCGGCCAGGGCGGCGAGCAGTGGGGAAGGGCGGGCGTTCATGGTGGACTCCGGGGATGGGTGACGTCCCCAGTGTGGCCCCCGCTCGCGCTTGGCTCAATATTGCGATACTAAGTGGCGCATAATGCGTCATTTAGTATAAATAAGTGATACGAATCGACCCATGGCCTTTCCCACTCTTTTCGATGCCCTCAAGCTGCACTTCAAGGCCCGGGGCCTGACCTATGCCGATGCCGCCCGCGCCCTGGGGCTTTCCGAGGCCACCGTGAAGCGCATCTTTTCCCGCCGCGATTGCTCCCTGGAGCGCTTTGCCCAGTTGTGCGACCTGGTGCAGGTGGACCTGGGCGAACTGGCCCGGGTGCAGCCGCGGCCCCGACGCCTGCTCAACCAGTTGTCCCAGGCTCAGGAAGAAGCGCTGGTGGCCGACCCGCGCCTTCTCCTGGTGGCGGTCTGCGCCCTCAACCAGATGGGGGTGGAGGAGATGCTGGCTGCCTACCGCCTGGACCGGGCCCAGTGCACGGCGCTCCTCCTGCGTCTGGAAGGGCTGGGGGTGCTGGAGCTCTTTCCCAACGACCGCATCCGCCTCAACGTCGCCCGCACTTTCGCCTGGATCCCTAACGGGCCGATCATGCGCTACGTCACTGCCCGGGCGGCGGATTTCTTCGACCATCCCTTCGCCGCCCCGGGAGAGTCAATGCGCATCGTCAGCGTGCGCGTCTCGGCTGCCGCCGCCGTGGGGTTGGTGGCGCGCCTGGAACAGATCGCCCGGGAATACTCGGAGCAGCACGCGGCGGATGCCGTCCTGCCCCTGGCCGACCGGCCGGCGCTCAGCGTCTGTCTGGCCGTGCGCCATTGGGAGCCGCCGGAGTTCCGGGCCCTGGCGCGGGATTGAGGGCTTTCCTGGCCGGAATCGACCCTGCGCCCGGTGCAGCGGCTGGTACTGCGGGGCCAGGCGCGGAAGCAGGCGTCAGTCTTCCGGTCCGGAGCGCCGCCACAGCACATCCCCTTGGCCGGCGCTGTGGTTCAGGTGGCGACCCAGGATGAAGAGCAGGTCGGACAGGCGGTTCAGGTAACGGCGGGTGGCGTCGGCCACCGGCTCGGCGGCGTGCAGCCGGACCACGGCCCGCTCGGCCCGCCGGCATACGGTACGGGTCAGGTGGGCGAGGGCGGCAGGGCGAGTCCCCCCGGGCAGGATGAATTCCTTGAGGCGCCCCAGGGGGGCGTTGAAGGCCTCGGCCTGTCGCTCCAGACGCGCCACTTGGGACTCGCGGACCAGGGTGGTGCCAGGCAGGCAGAGTTCGCCCCCCAGGTCGAAGAGGTCGTGCTGCACGGCGGTCAGGGCCTCTCGCACCGGAGCGGGCAGGTCTTCGCAGAGGAGCAGGCCAAGGCTGGAATTGAGTTCATCCACCTCGCCTATGGCATCGATGCGCAAGCTGTCCTTGCCGGTGCGGCTGCCATCGCCCAGCCCGGTGGTGCCTGCGTCCCCGGTGCGGGTGACGATCTTGGACAGGCGGTTGCCGCTGCGTTCGCTCATGGGGGAATCCTCGGGAAGTGCGACGGATTATACTTTCCCGCCCCGCCCCTAACGCTCCGCCCATGCCCCGCTTCGCCGCCAACCTGAGTTTCCTCTTCACCGAAGTGCCCTTCGCCCAACGCTTTGCCCGTGCCGCCCGGGCCGGGTTCAGCGGGGTCGAATTCCTCTTCCCCTACCCCTGGCCGGCCCGGGACATCGCGGGCTGTCTGGCCGCCAGCGGGCTGGAGATGGTGCTGTTCAATTTCCCGGCCGGTGATTGGGATGCAGGGGAACGGGGCCTGGCCTGCCATCCTGCCCGGCGGGAGGAATTCGCCGCCGGGGTCGAGACCGCCCTCGATTACGCGCGGGCCCTGGGCTGCCCCCGCCTGCACTGCCTCGCCGGCCTGACGCCGACGGGTTGGGACGAGAATACCCTGCGGGACACCTACGTCGCCAACCTGCGCCACGCCGCCGACCGCGCCGCGGACCAAGGGGTGACCGTGCTCATCGAGGCCATCAACAGCAGGGTCGACATGCCTGGTTACTGGCTCGACACGCCGGCCAAGGCCTTCGCCCTGGCCGAGGCCATCGGGCGGCCGAACCTGAAGGTCCAGTACGACATCTACCACGCCCTGGTCATGGGAGACGACCCCCGCCGCAGCCTGCGCGAGCATCTACCCGCCGTCGGTCACGTTCAGGCCGCCGACGTGCCGGGGCGCCACGAGCCGGGCAGCGGCGAAGGGGGGTACGAGGAGATATTCCCGCTGCTGGACAGCCTGGGCTACGGGGGCTGGGTGGGGTGCGAATATCGGCCCCGGGCGGGGACCGAGGCCGGGCTGGCTTATCTGGGTATTTGAGGATCGGGCCTTTGCGGCCCGGCGTCCGGGCCGGGTGCCCAGGAGCTATGCCCGGGAAGGGCAGGGCTGGCTCGAGCGCCGGTGACCTCACCCGTGGTGTGCGAGGGGCAGGGCCCTCGACCTGCCTCGACGCGCCTCGGCAAGCATCGGGGCGCGCCGGCCTCATCCGAGCCGCAGCACCATGGCCTGCCACTCGCGTTCGAAGGATAGCGGATCGACTTCTCCAAGCACTTCCTCCGGCGAGCAGCCGACATTGAGAAAGATCTGAATGTCTGCGCGATAGGGAGAGATGTACAGCGCTCTACCCTGAGGGTCGAAGGCGATCTCCCTTTGCGGCTGGTGCAGTTCGTTCAGTTCGAGCCACCAGTCCGTAATGCTCGTGGCGACCGTATAGAACCTTTGATCCGATTTCGGGAAATGAAGCGCAGCCAGAAATCGATCAAATCTGCCGGGGCGCGACCATGGACCCATTTTCGCGGAGACGTAGCGAAACGGGCGCGCAGCCTCGCCTCCCCGAACGCCCCCTACCAGAACTTCCACCACCATTTCTTCTTCTTCATGGTGGTCTCCACTTCCTTGGACCAGGTGGCGTACTGGGTGAGGCCGGCGCTTTCGAAAAAGGCGCCGAAGCGCTTGTCGCTCTCGTTGATGTGCTGGGTCAGCCAGACCTTGAGGAAGTGCAGCAGTTCGAAGGTGATGGCGGCGTTTTCGTGGTCCAGCTTGTGCTGGAGGTCCCTCACCTGGCGGATCAGTTCCTCGTGCTGCTGCTTGTGGAAGTCGAGACCCGGGTAGTGGGTCAGCCGCATGAGGCTTTCTTCGAGCAGGAAATGGGTGCGGGTATACTCGGCCAGCCGGTCCAGGATTTCCCGCGAGGTGGCCTTGCCGTGGTGTTCGCGGATCGCTTCGTGGAGTTGGTTGAGGAGCGAAACCAGAACCTGGTGCTGCTCGTCCACTTCCTGGATGCCGACGTTGTAGCTGTCGGACCAGGCAAAGAGTTCTCTGTCGTTCATGGGGGTGCCCTCATGGGTGGGTCGGCATGATGTCCCGCCGTGGTGGCGGTGCCCTTGACTGAAATCAATCATAGACCAAGACAGGCTGGAACGATGGAGCCCAGGGAAATTCTGCGGGAATTGTTCGATACCGGCCTCGGGGCGGCGGACCCGGCGAGCTGCGTGCCTCCTGCCCTGCCAGCGCCGGGTGACGGCCGTCTGGTGGTCGTGGGGGCGGGCAAGGCGGCCGCCGCCATGGCGCGGGCGGTGGAGGCGGCCTGGCCGGGGGATCTCGACGGTCTGGTGGTGACCCGCTACGGCCATGGCGTCCCTTGCCGGCGCATCGAGGTGGTCGAGGCGGCCCACCCGGTTCCCGACGCCGCCGGGGTCGAGGCAGCCCGCCGCATCCTGGAAAGGGTGAGCCGTTGCGGGGTGGAGGAGCGGGTGCTCTTCCTTGCGTCCGGGGGCGGGTCGGCGCTGCTTGCGGCACCCGTAGAGGGTCTTGGCTTGGAGCAGAAGCAGGCACTCACCTCGCAGCTCTTGCGCAGCGGCGCTGCCATCGATGAAATCAATTGCGTGCGCAAGCACCTCTCTGCCGTCAAGGGCGGCCGCCTGGCCCTGGCCGCCTGGCCGGCGCCCGTCCTTACTCTGGCCATTTCCGATGTGCCGGGGGACGCCGCGGCGGTGATTGCCTCGGGGCCGACGGTGGCCGATCCGAGCACCTGCGCTGATGCCCTGGCCGTTTTGGACCGTTACGGCCTGGCCCTGCCGGCAACGTTGCGCGAGGGGCTGCGCTCGGGCGCCCTGGAGACGCCCAAGCCCGGCGATCCCCGTCTGGCCCGCAGTACCTTCCGCCTGGTGGCGAGTCCGCGGCAGATGCTGCAAGCCGCTGCCGCCCGCGCTCGGACGCTGGGCCTCTCGCCCCTCATCCTGGGGGACGCCCTGGAGGGCGAGGCGCGGGAAGTGGGGCGCGCCCTGGCCGGTGTGGCGCTGTCCTGTCGCCGCCATGGCGACCCGCTTGCGGCGCCCTGCGTCCTGCTTTCCGGTGGGGAAACCACGGTCACCGTGCGTGGCCGGGGGCGCGGCGGACGCAATACGGAATTTCTCCTGGGCCTCGCCCTGGCCCTGGACGGGGCGCCGGGAATCCACGCCCTGGCGGCGGATACGGACGGCATCGACGGCAGCGAGGACAACGCCGGCGCCTTCGTGACGCCGCAAACCCTCGCCCGGGCGCGGGCCGCCGGGGTCGATGCCCGGGTGGCACTGGCCGCCAACGACGCCTGGGGATTCTTCTCAGCTCTGGACGATTTGCTGGTGACGGGCCCGACGCGCACCAATGTGAACGACTTCCGGGCCATCCTGGTCGGGGTAGAATAGCCGCGGGAGGGGCCATGGGCGCGGAAGACAAGCAGTTCGACACGGACCGGATTGCGGTGCATAGGAGCCTGGCGGCCGTCCTGCCGGCCCACTGCCTGCTCTGCGACCCGGAAGACCTCCGCCCCTACGAATGCGACGGCCTCACCGCCTTCCGCGCCCTGCCGCTGGCGGTGTGCCTGCCGGAAAGCGAGCAGCAGGTGCGGGACGTTCTCGGCATTTGTCATCGTCTCGGCGTGCCTGTGGTGGCCCGGGGCGCCGGCACCGGTCTGTCCGGCGGCGCCATGCCGCATCCCCAGGGCGTGGTGCTGTCCCTGGCCCGCTTCAACCGCATCCTCAAGGTCGACGCCGCGGCCCGTCTGGCGGTCGTGCAGCCCGGGGTGCGCAACCTGGCGGTGTCCGAGGCGGCGGCACCCTTCGGACTCTATTACGCGCCAGACCCCTCGTCGCAGATCGCCTGCACCTTGGGGGGCAACGTGGCCGAGAATTCCGGTGGGGTGCATTGCCTCAAATATGGGCTGACGGTCCATAACGTGCTCGCCCTGCGGGTGGTGACCATAGAGGGCGAAGTTCTGGACATCGGCACCGCGGCGCCCGACGCGCCGGGCTACGACCTGCTCGCCCTTTTGGTCGGGTCGGAAGGCATGCTGGCCGTGGTCACCGAGGTGACGGTGAAACTGGTTCCGAAGCCGGCTCTTGCCCAGGTGGCCATGGCTTCCTTCGACGACGTGGCGCGGGCCGGCGAAGCGGTGGCCGCCATCATCGCCGCCGGCATCATTCCTGCGGGTCTGGAAATGATGGACAAGGCCGCCACCGCTGCGGTCGAACCCTTCGTCCGCGCCGGCTACGACCTGGAGGCGGCGGCCATCCTACTGTGCGAGTCCGACGGCACCCCCGAGGAAGTGGCGACGGAGATGGCGCGCATCCGGGAGGTACTGGCGGCGAGCGGCGCACGAGATATCCGCGTTTCCGCCTCCGAGGCCGAACGGCTCTCCTTCTGGGCCGGGCGCAAGGCCGCCTTCCCGGCGGTGGGGCGCGTGACCCCCGACTACTACTGCATGGATGGCACCATCCCCCGCCGCCACCTGGCTGCCATGCTCACCGCCATCGCCGCCATGGAGACCAAGTACGGCCTGCGTTGCGCCAACGTCTTCCACGCCGGCGACGGCAATCTGCACCCCCTCATCATGTACGACGCTGCCCGCCCCGGCGATTGGGAGCGGGCCGAAGCCTTCGGGGCGGAAATCCTGGAGCTGTCGGTGTCCCTGGGTGGTTCCATCACCGGCGAGCACGGGGTGGGGGTCGAGAAGATCAATCAGATGTGCGTCCAGTACGCCACGCCGGAGCTGGAGTGTTTCCACCGCCTCAAGGCGGCTTTCGATGAGGTGGGGCTCCTCAATCCCGGCAAGGCGGTGCCCAGCCTGCATCGCTGCGCCGAGTACGGGCGCATGCACGTCCATCGGGGGGAAACGAAGTTCCCCGAACTGGAGCGCTTCTGATGGCCGCCCAGACCCTGGAAGCCCTGCGCGAGGCGGTGGCCTCGGCCGCCGCCGACGGGCGCCCGCTGCGTCTGCGGGGGGGCGGCAGCAAGGATTTCTACGGCGGCATGCTGTCCGGCGAGCTGCTCGATACCTCAGGGTACCGGGGCATCGTCGCCCACGAGCCCACCGAGCTTTACCTCACCGCCCGCTGCGGTACGCCCCTGGCGGAAGTCGAGGCGCAACTGGCCGAGGGGGGGCAGATGCTGCCCTTCGAGCCCCCCTGCGCTTTGGGTCGCGGGGAAGGGGCGGTGGGGCAGGGCGGCACGGCGACGGTGGGCGGTACCCTGGCGGCCGGATTATCCGGGCCGCGGCGGCAGCAGGCGGGCGCCGTGCGGGATTTTGTCCTGGGGGTGAAGCTGATCGACGGCCGGGGCCAGGTGCTCGAATTTGGCGGCCAGGTGATGAAGAACGTGGCCGGTTACGATGTGTCCCGGCTGCTGGCGGGCAGCCTCGGCACCCTGGGGCTGGTGGCCGAAGTGACCTTCAAGGTGCTGCCTCGTCCTCCGCGGGAAATGAGCCTCGCCTTCGAGATGAGCGAAGACAAGGCCCTTGCCGCCCTCAATCGCTGGGGCGGACAGCCCCTGCCCCTTTCCGCCTCCTTCTGGCACGACGGGCGCCTCGTTCTGCGCCTCTCCGGTGCCGGGGCGGCGGTGGAGGCCGCCCGCTCCGTCCTGGGGGGTGAAGTTCTGGCCGACCCCGGCTTCTGGAGTGCGGTGCGCGAACAGCGCCATGCGGCTTTCGCCGGAGAGGTGCTTTGGCGCCTCGTCCTGCCCACCACGGCACCACCCCTGGCCCTGCCCGGAGCGACGGCGCTGGAGTGGGGCGGCGGCCAGCGCTGGCTGGCCGGCGACCTGGACCCGGAGGCCGTGCGCAGTGCAGCGGCCCGGGCTGGCGGCCACGCGGCCCTCTTCCGGGCGCCAGAATCCCTGCGCTGCCGCGTCGGCGCCTTCGCCCCCCCGGCCCCTGCCCTGCTTGCCCTGCACCGCCGCGTGAAGCGGGTTTTCGATCCCCGCGGCATCTTCAACCCCGGCCGGCTCTACGCCGAACTCTGATGCAAACCGAACTCGCCCCGGAATTCCTGGCGACCGCAGAGGGCCGCCGCGCCGACGCCATCCTGCGCAAGTGCGTCCATTGCGGCTTCTGCACCGCCACCTGCCCCACTTATCAGCTTCTGGGCGACGAGCTCGACGGTCCCCGCGGGCGCATCTACCTCATCAAGCAGGTACTGGAAGGCCGGCCGGTCAGCGAGAAGACCCGCCTGCACCTGGACCGTTGCCTCACCTGCCGCTCCTGCCAGACCACCTGCCCCTCAGGGGTGGAATACGTCCAGTTGCTGGACATCGGCCGCCGCGTGGTCGAGGAGCGCCTGCCGCGCAAGGGGGCGGAGAAGCTGGCCCGTGCGGTGCTGCGGGAAGTGCTGCCGCGGCCCTGGCTCTTCGGGCCGGCCGTGCGGGTGGGGCAGATGCTGCGCCCGCTGCTGCCCAGCGCCCTGGCCGACAAACTGCCGCCGGAGGCTGCCGGCGTCGCCCGCCCCTGGCCGGAACGCAAGACGGCTGACGGGGCGCAGCCCCGCCGTATGCTGGCCCTGGCCGGCTGCGTGCAGCCGGGGCTGGCGCCCAATATCAACGCCGCCGCGGCGCGCCTGCTCGACCGGCTGGGCATCGAACTCAGCGAGGCCGACGGGGCCGGGTGCTGCGGCGCCCTGCGCTTTCATCTCAATGACCAGGTGGCGGGGCGGGACGACATGCGGCGCAACATCGACGCCTGGTGGCCCGCGGTGGAAGCCGGGGCGGAGGCCATCGTGGTGACCGCTTCGGGCTGCGCCGTGCAGGTGTGCGATTACGGCCACGTCCTGGCCGACGATCCCGATTACGCGGCCAAGGCCGCCCGGATCGCGGCCCTGTGCCGCGATCCGGGCGAACTCCTGCTGGCGGAAAAGGACAGGCTTCTGCCGCTGCTGGCCGCCGCACGCTGCGATCGCGGCCCCCTGGCCTTTCACTCGCCCTGCTCGCTACAGCACGGCCTGGGCGTGCGGGGCGCGGCGGAAACCCTGCTCGCGGCCTGTGGCTACATCCTCACGCCGGTGCCCGATCCCCACCTGTGCTGCGGCTCCGCCGGCACCTACTCCATTCTTCAGCCTGAAATTTCCAAACGTCTGCGGGACAACAAATTGAACGCCCTCAATACCGGATCGCCCCGGGCCATCGCCACGGCCAACATCGGCTGCCTCACCCACCTACAGGCCGGCAGCGACCTGCCGGTGCGCCATTGGATCGAACTGATCGACGAGGCCCTGTCATGA
Source organism: Azonexaceae bacterium (assembly GCA_009469665.1). The sequence goes on from SSTB01000116.1 coordinate 17,934, forward strand.
GCGCCCCCGTCCGGCCGCCCGAAGGGGGCGCTCCCCCTCCCTCGGGGAGGGAGTCGCGCAGCGAGGGGAGGGTCGTCCAGTGAGCGCCGAAGTCGCCAAGCCCATTCCCGTATCCGAAGCCGTGCGCAGCCTGCCCCAGGACGAGGCCGCCCGCATGAAGCGCCTCCTGGAGCGCGGCGTGAATATCCCTCCCCAGCCCCGGGTGATGGAGGAGCTGCGCCAGCACCTGATGCGCAAGGAATTCGACGTGCGCGTCCTGGCCCGGGTCATCAACCAGGATCCCGGCCTTTCCGCCATGCTCTTCAAGGTGGTGGGCAGTGCCGCCTACAAGCAGCACCAGCCCTTTGCCTCGGTGGAGGAAATCCTGCACACCGTGGGGGTGCGGCAAACCTTCAATCTGGTCCAGGCCATCGCCCTGGCCAGCATTGCGGTGGTGAAGAAAAATCCCCGCGCCTACGAGGCCTTCTGGACCCGCTCCCAGGCCGTGGCGCAACTGGCCATGCTGATCGCCGACGAGCGCATCGCCGTCTGCAACGTCTTTCCGGACCAGGCCTTTCTCGCCGGCATCTTCCACGACTGCGGCGTGCCGCTCCTGATGCAGCGTTTCACCACCTACTGCGCCGAAATGCATTTGGGCGAGCCCGGCCGCTGGATCGATCTGGCCGACGAGGATAAGAAGTTCAGCGCCGACCACTGTGTCGTCGGTTACATCGTCGCCCGGCACTGGAACCTGCCGGAATTCATCTGCGACGCTATCCGCTACCACCACGACATGAGTTCCATCGGCCTGCACGCCTCGCGCACCATGGTGGCCATTCTGCAATTGGCCATCGAAATCTTCTACCGCGACCAGCATGTGAAGAACACCGAATGGGACCGGGTCAAGGAGGATGTCCTGATTGAACTCGGCCTGCGGGACGACGCGCTGCCTGAGTTCATCGACGACATTCTGGAAGCCTTTCACGCCCAGGAATGCGGCGCATGAGGGCGGGCGGAAGCCGAATCCTCTTCCCCCGGCCCAGGCGCCAGGGGGGGTGTGTGTTCCGCGCGTAAGCATGGAAAGCTACGTTGACCCCACCGGAATTCCGCGGCCGGATCGCCGCCGACGCCCGGAACTGCGCGAGTTGTTCGAGAGTGCCTACCGGCTGGTGGAGCCCTTTTTCGATCCGGCGACGGGTTGGGGCGGGCGCTCCCTGGATCACTTGGCCTTCCGACTCCTGCGCGAAAACTTTCCCGCCCTGTCGGCGGAGGACGTGCGCGTGGTGGTCGCGGCCGCCCACCGGGTCTATATCCACAGCCACCCGGACAGCAGCGGTCACCTGCGCCGCCCTGAGGAATTCGCCCGCTGATACGGGACGGGGATGCCCCGATGTCGAACCCTGACGTTCGTGCTATTCTCCGCCGCCGAGGGGGAATGTCATGCCGATCAGCGTCGATGCCTGCGTCGCGCAGCATCAAGGGGACCGCAAAGAACAACAGGACCGGGTGGCCATCCTGCCCCATGGGCGAGTCCGCGGGGTCGTCCTAGCCGTGGTGGCCGACGGCATGGGCGGGCACACCGGGGGCGTCCTGGCAGCGGAGCAGGTGGTCCACACCGCCCGCACCAACTTGGAACAGTACTCCCCCAGCGAAGACACCGACCGCCAGCTGCTGGAAAACAGCCTGCTCGAAGCCCACACCATGATCAAGGCTTCGCGCTTCATGAACGAGAAGGACCCCCACAGCACCGGTGTCCTGCTCCTGCTGCGCCCGGGGCGGGTCAGTTGGGCCCACTGCGGCGACAGCCGCCTGTACCGCTTCCACAAGGGCAAGATGACCTTTCGCACTACCGACCACTCCTACGTGGAGCATCTGGTGGCCAGCGGCAAGATCACCCCTGAACAGGCCCTGGTACATCCCAACCGCAATATCCTGCTCACCTCCCTGGGGGGGCGTGAAGAACCGCGCCACGACTTCGGGACGGCCTCCGATCTGGCTGGGGGCGACGCCTTCCTGCTCTGTTCGGACGGCCTCTGGGCCTATTTCGAACCGGGCGAGATGGGGGCCATCGTGGCCGAAAAAAGCGCCCGGGATGCCTCGGAAACCCTCATAGCCCTTGCCCGCGAGCGTGCCAAGGGGGAGGGCGACAATCTTTCCCTGGCCATCATCAAGCTCAACGAGATCGAAGCCAAGAAACCGGCCGTGCAGGCGGGTTTCCGCCGTCCGGTGTAGTCAGCCGGCCCCTCTTCGCCCGTGGCGCGGGGCAGTGCTCACCCACCCGCGGCCCGAGCGGGACTCCGCCTCGCAACCCTACTTTCGGCCCAGGCCGCCCAACAGGGCGGCCACGACCTTCTGGGGTTTGTGGGGGTCGGCCTTGGGTGGCGCTGTCGGGGAATCAGGCACTTCACCGCGGGACTCGTAGGGCTGGCTGAAATCGAAGCCATCGGGGGCGATCATGCGGTCCCGCCCGCCGCGGGGGCGCTTTTCCGGTCGCTGGGCCAGAGGCGCCCGGGGGGGAGGCGGTGGCGCAGCCGTTGCGCGGCGCTTGCGGTTGCCCGGGGGGTATTCGTAACCCGGCTCCGGCTCGAAACCCGCGACTTCGATCTGCTCGATGGGACGTTTGATGAGCTTTTCGATATCCACCAGGTAAACCACCTCGTGGGCGCTCACCAGGGAAATGGCGTTGCCCTGCTTGCCCGCGCGTCCGGTACGGCCGATGCGGTGCACGTAGTCTTCCGGGGTGTGGGGCAGTTCGTAATTGATGACATAGGGCAGATCGTCGATGTCCAGGCCTCGGGCGGCCACGTCGGTGGCCACCAGCACGTGGGTGGTGCCGGCCTTGAAGGCGTCCAGGGCTTTCAGGCGGTCGAGCTGGCTCTTGTCGCCGTGGATGGCGTCGGCGTGGATGCCGGCCCGTTGCAGTTCCCGCGCCAGGCGGCCGCAGCCCTGCTTGGTGCGCACGAAGACGATGGCCTGGGTGATGTCGCCGGATTTGAGCAGCTTGGTGAGCAGGCCGCGCTTGCCATAGTCGGAGACCGGATGGACGCGGTGGGCGATGGTTTCCGAAACCTGGTTGCGGCGCGCCACTTCGACCAGTACCGGCGCCTTCAACATGCTATCTGCCAGCTTTTTGATCTCTTCCGAGAAGGTGGCGGAAAAGAGCAGGCTCTGCCGGCTCTGGGGCAGCATCTTGAGGATGCGGGTGACGTCGGGGATGAAGCCCATATCCAGCATGCGGTCGGCTTCGTCTAGAACCAGGGCCTGCACCGAGGCAAAGCTCACCGACTTGTGCTCGACGTGATCCAGGAGTCGTCCCGGGGTGGCGACCATGATTTCGACGCCACGACGCAACTCCTCGATCTGGGGTTTGATATCCACGCCGCCAAAGGCGCACATGGCGCGCAGGGGGGTGTGCTTGCTGTAGGACTTCACCGACTCGAAGACTTGCAACGCGAGTTCGCGGGTGGGGGCGAGGATCAGGGCGCGTACCGGGTGACGGGCCGGGGAGGGGCTGCTGCTGGCGTGGGGCAGCAGGCGTTGCAGAATGGGCAGGGTAAAGGCAGCGGTCTTGCCCGTGCCGGTCTGGGCGCCCCCCATGATGTCCTGGCCGGCCAGGACGAGGGGAATGGCCTTGGCCTGGATGGGCGTCGGGCGGGTGTAGCCCTCGTCGGTGACGGCGCGCAGGATTTCCGGGGCCAGGCCGAGATCGGCGAAGGTGATTTCGGCGGGAGGGGCGGCGCCGTCCGCGGGGAGATTAGGGTCGGACATGGGCGCGCATTATACGCCCACTCGCGGTAGGGTCAGGGGCGCCCGACGGCGGCTTCCATGGCCGCCATGGTGACTGGCTTGACCAGGATGTCGTCAAAGCCCGCCGCCATGATGCGGGCGCGTTCCTCGTCGTAGGCGTGGGCGGTGTAGGCGACGATGCGCAGGCCGGCGCCCTCGGGGCGTTCCCGCATGGCGCGGCAGGTGTCCTCGCCGGACAACCCCGGCATGCTGACGTCGAGGAGGATGAGGGTGTAGCGGCTGCGCTCCAGGCAGGCGAGGGCGGCGGCGCCGCCATCCACGTCGTCCACCGGCCAGCCGAGCTTGCTCAGCAAGGCCCGGGCGAGGATGCGGTTGGTAGGGTTGTCGTCGACGACGAGGGCGCGGGGTTCAGGCATCAGGGGCTCGCAGGGGGAGGCGGACGGTGAAGGTGGCGCCTTCGCCCGGCACCGATTCCAGTTCAACCCTCCCACCCATGTGTTCAACCAGTTGCTTGACCAGGGCCAGACCCAGGCCAGTGCCACCCTGGCTGCGGGTGAGGAAGTGCTCGACCTGCTTGAATTTCTCGAAGACCAGGTCGTGATACTCGGGGGCGATGCCGGGGCCCGTGTCGGTGACGGCAAAGAGGATTTCGTCGCCGCTGCGGGACAACGCCAGACGCACGCTTCCGGCGGCGGTGAATTTGACCGCGTTGCTGAGCAGGTTGTTGAGGATTTGGCGCAGGCGGGTGGGGTCGCTGACCAGATGATCCGGAAGTTCGGCGGCGCATTCCAGGGTGAGGGCGAGGCCCTTTGCCTCTGCCGGGCCGCGGTGCAGGGTGGCGACCTCGTCGGCCAGATCCCGCAGGGGGATTTCGCTCCACTGGAACTCCATCTTGCCCGCCTCGACCTTGGAGAGATCAAGAATTTCGTTGACCAGGTTGAGGAGGTGTTGGCCGCTGTCTTGGATCACCCGGGCGTATTCCTGCTGAGCCGGGTCGCTCAGTTCCGCCTGAAGGATTTCGGCAAAGCCGAGGATGCCGTTCAGGGGCGTGCGCAATTCGTGGGACATGCTGGCCAGGAACTCGGACTTCATGCGATTGGCCTCTTCCGCCCGCTGGCGCGCGTCTTCCAGGCGGCGGAAGGATTCGGCCACGGAGTCGGCCATGGCGTTGAAGGAGCGGGCGAGTTCGCCCATCTCGTCGGCGGACCCGGCGTCGAGGCGATGATCGAGCTGCCCGCCTTGGAAGCGGTGAATGCCGTCGATCATGCCCGTGATGCGCCGGGTGAGGAAATTGGCCATCCACACCGCGATGAAGATGACGATGACGATCATCACTGCGGTGGACCCCCACAGGCCCCAGGAGGTGCGCGTGAGGCTTGCGTTGATGGATTCCAGCAGGCTGGCGCGCTGGGCCTTGAAAGTCTTGTCCTTTTCCGCCACCACCTGGCCGATGCGGCTGGCGGTCTCGGTGGCGGCCTTGTGGAATTCATCCACGTTGGCACCGATGGTGACGAAGCCGAAACCCTGGGCGGACTTGCCGTACTGGCCGGTGTAGTAGGGGATCGCCGCCGCCGTGGTGAGCTTCCACAGGCCCGAGAAGAAAATGACGAAAGAGCCGGAGCCGCCGTGCTCGGTAAGCGCGTTCCAGCCGTCGCACTGAGGCGAGAAATTCAGGTAGCGGCAGTCGAGGGCCACCGTACCGGCCTTGACCAGGGCCTTGGCCGGCTTCTTCTTCAGGTTCTGGTCCCGAAAGGGCGGGACGGTGGCCAGGAATTCGTGGGACGGTTTGCCGCTGGCCTGCCACTCGGCAAACAGTTCCTCGTCCATCCAGGGGGTCTGGGGAAGGCCGGTTTCCGGGTCGTAGCCGACGATGAAGTAATCCCGCGGGTGCGAGATCGAACGGCTTTTGTGGTCCCACAGGAAGGCGTAATTGCCTTTTATGGCGTCGGCGATGGGAGTGTAGCGTTCGTCCGTGGGCATGAGCCGGTCGGAAAACTGGCGGACGTGGTCGTGGTCCATGGCCAGGGTCACGTAGCCCGCGATACGGCCTCCGCGCACTACCGGGGTAGCCCAGCGTACGATGCCCCGGAAACGCTTGCCCAGGGGGTTTTCCGTCCCCGCATAGGCGGATTTTTCCGGTTCGAAAGGCTTGCCCGCCTTCTCCAGGGCGCTAGGCACATAGGGGCCGATGATCTGGGTCGGCACATAGGCACCGATGACCTCGGAAACGTGGATTTCGCCGGGTTTGAGGGCGGCGAGTTCGGCGAAATAGGTTTCGGCGCGGACGAAGGTCTGGCTGCGGTCGGAGACCTTGCGCGGTCGCGGGTCGGTCAAGTCGCCCCGAGTGACTTTGATGCGCTCCTGGCCGTCCAGGCCGACGAAGGTGGCTTCGACGAACAGGGGGCGGTCTTCCTTCTCTCCCAGGTATTCCGCCGGGCGGGCGTGGAAATCCTTGGCGTTGTCCGGCAGCACCGGTCGCGTCACCTTGGCTTCCCGCCGCTCAGGCTCCGAGGCGACCCAGGTCTTGCCGTCCTCGGACAATTTCCAGGTGCCGTGCCGGTAGACGGGGCGGGTGCGCCGGTCCAGGAAGCGGGCAAAGGCGGCTTCGGAGGGCTCCTGGTCCGAGAGGGCCAGAATGTCGCGGTCCCGGTCGTAGAGGAAACTGGCAATTTCCTTGGCGGTGTCGGTGGTCATCTCTTCGATGGCCTCCCGGGAGCGCAGGTCAAGGGCGCGGATCGAATCGTCGGTGACGGTCTTGCCCACGCTGCCCAGGGTTTCCAGGGTGGCGTCGGCCATGGCTCCGGCCTGGTTCGAAACGTCCTCGCCCAGGCTGCGGGCGGCGTTCCAGGCAAACCAAGCCAGCAGCACCAGGGGCAGCACCTTGATGAGGACGAAAATGGCAATCAGCTTGCCGCGGATGCCGGCGAGAATTCCTGGAGGTTTCACGAAGGTCTCCTTCTTCCCCAGCCTCAACGCAGCAGGCCCGGTCGTCAGTGCTTGGCGGACTTTTCCGCTGGGGCCTCGGCTTTGCCCGCCGGGGCGGGGTCAGTCTTTGAAGAAGCCTTCTCGTCGCCCTTTTCGGCGCCTGTATCCTTGCCCTTCAGCTCTTCGGCGGGCGCTTCGGCGGCCTTCTTCTTTTTCTTTCCTGGGGGTTCCGGAGGAGGCAGTTGAGGCTCCACGGTCTCGATCTTGTTGTCGCGCATGTAGCTGTCCATCTCCCGCCAGCCGGCGAAGACCGCGGCCTTGGGCAGCCAGGAGTAGATGGAATAACAATCCTCGATGGCCCGCCCCGACTGGCGGCAGGCACTGCCCACCGCCTTGCCTTCGGCTTCCTGCTGGGCTTCCTTCCTGGCCGGATCTTCCAGGCCCAGCTTCTGGCCGATTTGGTCGCAGGCCGCAAACAGGGTCAAAAAGGGCAGCAGAATGAGGGTTTTGCGCATGGCGGGCATTCTTCCCACAACCGGCCCGGCCGTCAATCAGAACAACCCGCCATGGCTTCCGGCGGCGGCCCCCGCCGCGGTGAAGAAGCTGGCGCTCAGGAGCAGCCAGTGCAGGCGCTGGATGCGGCGAAAGGTGCCTTCCGGGTCGCGACGGGCGCGCTCCAGGAACCAGCGGTGCAGAACGAGGGGTTCCAGGACGAAGAGCATGAGGGTAAATAGCGCCCAGATCGCCACCATGGCGTGCATCCACCAGAAGGCCGTCGAGCCGAAGCGCCCCCAGGCGCCTAGGAGATGGACCAGCCATAGTCCGGAAAGGCCGGTCAGCAGGGTGGTCACGCGGGCCTGGCGGGCGAAGCCCTGTTCGATGTTCTCGAAGAAGGCGACACGCTCATCCGGGGTCTTCAGGCGCCCGACGGCGGGCAACAGGACCGTGGTCACGAAGGCGACGCCCCCGATCCACAGGATGACGCCGAGGACGTGGAGGGTGCGGGCGAGGGCGAACTCGTTCATGGCGTCAGTATATCCCGCGCTCCAGGTACCCCGGCGCGAGCGGCTATAATCGCGCCCTTGTCCCATTCGCATCGGAGTCCCCATGCCCATGAAGAACCTGCCGCTCACGGTTCTCGCCTGTGCCCTGTTGGCCAGTGCGGCCGTTCCTGTCACGGCTGCCCCGGCCAAGGCCGCGAAGCCCGCCAAGGCGCAGAACGAAACCCCCGCCGCACGGATGGAAATTGCCCTGGCTCACCAATTGGGCAGCATAGGCGAGGAAAACCTGCAACGCCTGGTGGAACGCTACAACAGCAGCCATGCCGGAGTCGAGATCAAGCTCGTCCGCGCGGCGGAGGGCGACAAGCCCGCGGTCCTCAACCTGGTTCGTCGCCAGGACGTTCTGGAGGCCATCGCCGGGAAGGCGGCCTTCAAACCCTTGCACGAAGTGATGAAGGAGGCCAAGGAGGCCTTCAAGTCGGAAATCATCTCCCCCGACCTGCGCGCCGGCACCACCGACGAGAAGGGTCGCTTCTTCGCCCTGCCGGTGGCCTACTCGACGCCCGTACTGTTCTACAACCGCAACGCCCTGCGCAAGGCGGGCCTGGATCCGGACCAGCCGCCGCGTACCTGGATGGAGGTGCAGCAGACGGCCGACAAGCTTCAGGATGCCGGCGAAAAGTGCCCGTATACCACCTCCTGGCCGGTGTGGGTCCACATCGACAACGTCAGTGCCCTGTCCGGCGTTCCGGTGGCGACCGCGAAGGGAGAGCTGGCGTTCAACGGCCTGCCCCAGGTCAAGCATGTCGCCATGCTGGCTACCTGGCACAAGGCCAAGTTCTTCAGGGACTTCGGGCGGCGCAACGAAGCTGACAAGCACTTTCTCAATGGCGAATGCGCCATGATCACCACCGATTCCTGGGCCCACACGGGCTTCCGCGAAGCCCGGGGCGTCGAGCTCGGCGTTGCTCCCCTGCCGCATCACGACGATGTTTTCGGCGGCCGCCAGCACACCCTGGCCGACGGTGCTTCCCTGTGGATCGGGGCCGGCTACAAGGCACCCGAATACAAGGCCGCGGCCCGCTTCGTGACCTGGCTGCTGACGCCCGAAGTGCAAGTCGAACTGGCCCGAACCTATGGCCAGCTTCCGCTCACAGACGCAGCGCGCAAGGTTCTCAAGGACAAGGTGCAACGGGATCGTGACGTCACCCTGGACGTGGCCTATGCCTCCATGAAGGGCTCAGGATCGACCCACCCGTTGCGCATTTTTGGCATCGACCCGGTGCGCCTCATCCTCGACGAGGAACTGGAGTCCGTGTGGGCCGACACCAAGCCCGCCAAGGCCGCCCTCGACACCGCCGTAAGCCGCGGCAACGCGGTGCTGTCCGCCAAGCCTGCCCTCAAGAAAGCCATTCCCTTCTGATGGCTGCCTATCCGCTGGCGCGCTGGATCGCCCATCGGGGCGGCGGTTGCCTGGCGCCGGAAAACACCCTGGAAGGCTTCCGGCTGGCGGCCCGCCTGGGGTTCCGGGCGGTGGAATTCGATGTGATGCTCACCCGGGATGGCGTGCCGGTTCTCATCCACGACGAGACACTGGAGCGCACCACCGACGGCCAGGGGCGGGTCTGCGAGCGCGACTGGGCGGAGCTGGCCGGCCTGGACGCTGGTCGCTGGCTGCATCGGGCCTGGGCCGGGGTGGGCATTCCCCGCCTGGACGAGGTGCTGGTGCTGTGCTCCAGCCTCGGCCTGGGCGTGAATGTGGAGATCAAGCCGGCGGCGGGCCACGACGAAGCCACGGGTCGTGCGGTTGCCGAACGCTTGACCGCCCTTTGGCCGGCGGGCTTGCCGGCGGTGGTCTCCTCCTTTTCCGCGCCTGCCTTGGCCGCGGCCCGCGCTGCGGCCCCCGGTCAGACCCGGGCGCTCCTGGTGGAGGCGCTTCCCGAGGACTGGCGGGAACGCCTTGCGCGGCTGGGCTGCAGCCTGCTCCATGGCCGGGCCGCCGATCTGGACGCCACGGCCCTGGCTGCCCTGGGGGCGGCGGGGGTGCCTGTGGCCGCCTATACGGTCAATCGGGCGGAGGACGCGGCGCGCTGTTTCGCACTGGGCATCGCCGCGCTGTTCACCGATCGCCTCGACTGTCTCGGGCCATGATCCTGGAAGCCTCAGATGACCGCTTGTCGAGTCCCGGCATGCTTGTGCCCCGGATGTCTGCGCCACTAGTGTTCGCTCACCCACCGGGGGGCACCGACGAGCCCACTGGCGCATCCGGGCGGGCGCCTGGCTTTGTCGCTCCTCCTTGCGGGCATGAGCCTGCCGCGTCGTCGCTTCGCGCCAGACATCCGCCCCGAGCGCCCCTCCGGGCTCGTCCAGCCGAGGTTTCCAGGATATGAAACAATTGCTGACAGTCGGTTGCAGCGGCCTTGGCCGCCCGATGGGTTAATCCGGCCATGGGATCGTCCCATGCCAAGCACAAGGAGAAACGCATGAACG
>SSTB01000117.1 GCA_009469665.1 Azonexaceae bacterium
CGAGTAGGTGGCACGGCCCTGGGACAGGGAGCGCAGGGAGGTGGCGTAGCCGAACATCTCGGACAGCGGAACCTCGGCGCGCACGGCCTTCATGCCGCCCGGCAAATCGTCCATACCCTGGACGATACCGCGCCGGGAAGAAAGGTCGCCCATGACGTTACCCATGTAGTCTTCCGGCGTTTCGACTTCGACGGCCATCATGGGCTCGAGCAGGGTCGGACTGGCCTTCTTCATGCCTTCCTTGAAGGCCATGGATGCCGCCATGCGGAAGGCGTTTTCGTTGGAGTCCACATCGTGGTAGGAGCCATCGAACAGGGTGAACTTGATGTCGACCACTGGGAAGCCGGCCAGCACGCCGCTCGTGACAGCGTCTTGCAGGCCCTTGTCCACCGCGGGAATGTACTCGCGGGGCACGACGCCGCCCTTGATCGCGTCGACGAAGGCGTAACCGGCACCCGGCTCGTTCGGCTCGATCTTGAGCCAGACGTGACCAAACTGACCACGGCCACCCGACTGCTTGACGAATTTGCCTTCCTGCTCGACGGCCTTCTTGATGCATTCGCGGTAGGCCACCTGGGGGGCACCGACATTGGCCTCCACGTTGAACTCGCGCTTCATGCGGTCGACGATGATTTCCAGGTGTAGTTCGCCCATGCCGGAAATGATGGTCTGACCGGACTCTTCGTCTGTACGCACGCGGAAAGACGGGTCTTCTGCGGCTAGACGGGAGAGAGCGATACCCATTTTCTCCTGATCGCCCTTGGTCTTGGGCTCGACGGCCACGTGGATCACGGGCTCGGGGAAGATCATGCGTTCGAGGATGATCGGGGCATCGGGGTCGCACAGGGTTTCACCCGTCGTGACTTCCTTGAGGCCCACGCAGGCGGCAATGTCGCCCGCCAAGATTTCCTTGATCTCTTCGCGGTTGTTGGCGTGCATCTGCAGGATGCGGCCAATGCGCTCTTTCTTGTCTTTGACCGAGTTGAGCACGGTGGAGCCTGAAGCCAGAACGCCGGAATAGACACGGATGAAGGTGAGCTGACCGACAAAGGGGTCTGTCATCAGCTTGAAGGCCAGAGCGGAGAATTTTTCGCTGTCGTCAGCCTTGCGGGAAGCAGGCCGCTCGCGGTCGTCCAGCCCCTGAACCGGCGGGATATCGATCGGCGAGGGCAACAACTCGATCACGGCGTCCAGCATGCGCTGCACACCCTTGTTCTTGAAGGCCGTACCGCAGAGCATGGGCTGGATTTCACAGGCGAGGGTGCGTAGACGCAGCCCCTCCTTGATCTTCTCTTCGGACAGATCACCGCTTTCCAGGTACTCATCCATCAGGTCTTCGCTGGCCTCGGCGGCAGCTTCGACCATTTGCTCGCGCCAAGTCGCCGCGACATCAACCAGCTCGGCCGGAATGTCCTTGTATTCAAACTTCATCCCCTGGGACGCCTCGTCCCAGATGATGGACTTCATTTTGATGAGATCAACGACGCCAGAAAAAGTATCCTCGGCCCCGATGGGAATGACGATGGGTACCGGATTGGCCTTGAGGCGGGTCTTCATCTGGTCAACGACCTTGAAGAAGTTGGCACCGGACCGGTCCATCTTATTCACAAAAGCCAGACGGGGCACGTTGTACTTGGTCGCCTGACGCCACACGGTTTCGGACTGGGGTTGAACACCGCCGACCGCGCAATAGACCATGCAGGCACCGTCCAGAACACGCATGGAGCGCTCCACCTCGATGGTGAAATCCACGTGCCCCGGCGTGTCGATGATGTTGAAGCGATGCTCCTGGAACTGCAAGTCCATGCCCTTCCAGAAACAGGTGGTGGCCGCGGAGGTGATGGTGATGCCCCGCTCCTGCTCCTGCTCCATCCAGTCCATGGTGGCGGCACCGTCGTGCACTTCACCGATCTTGTGATTGACCCCGGTGTAGTACAGGATGCGCTCGGTCGTCGTCGTCTTGCCGGCGTCGATGTGGGCGCTGATGCCGATATTGCGGTAGCGCTCGATGGGAGTTTTACGTGCCACGTTAAAGCCCTTTGCGAATTAGAAGCGGAAGTGGGCGAAGGCCTTGTTGGCTTCGGCCATGCGATGCACTTCGTCACGCTTCTTGACAGCGCCGCCACGGTTCTCGGCGGCCTCCATCATTTCCGCGGCCAGCCGCTGACCCATGGACTTCTCGGAACGCTTGCGGGCGGATTCGCGCAGCCAGCGCATGGCCAGGGCAGCGCGACGGGCGGGCCGCACCTCGACGGGCACTTGATAGTTGGCGCCGCCGACACGGCGAGACTTCACTTCGACCATCGGGCGCACATTGGCCATGGCCGAACCGAACACCTCAAGGGGATCCTTGCCGCCCTTCTTGGTGATGATGTCAAAGGCACCATAGACAATACGCTCTGCGACGGACTTCTTGCCGCTTTGCATGATGGCGTTGATGAATTTGGAAACTTCGACGTTGCCGAACTTGGGATCCGGCAGGATGTCACGCTTGGGTACTTCACGACGACGGGGCATATTTACCTCACTTGATCACTATTCAGTTGAAAAGCCGGAGGGTGGTTTTCACCCGTCCGGCCTCTCCCGGCCGCCCAACAGGACGGCCACTTACTTAAGCCGCTAAAACCTTAGGCGGCTTTCGGACGCTTGGCCCCGTACTTGGAACGGGACTGCTTACGATCCTTGACGCCCTGGGTATCCAGGGAGCCCCGCACGGTGTGGTAGCGCACACCGGGCAAATCCTTGACACGGCCACCGCGGATCAGGACCACGGAGTGTTCTTGCAGGTTGTGGCCTTCACCACCAATGTAGGAGATGACTTCGAAGCCGTTGGTCAGGCGAACCTTGCACACCTTACGTAGCGCAGAGTTCGGCTTCTTCGGGGTGGTGGTGTAGACACGGGTGCAGACACCGCGCTTCTGGGGGCACTTCTCCAGAGCGGGTACCTTGCTCTTGGACACCTCGGCAACGCGCGGCTTGCGCACGAGCTGGTTGATGGTCGGCATAGCAAAAATCCTTCAACGGCCGGGCATTGACGCCAATGCACGCGGCAATTTTGTTATCCAAAGCGGAGACAATGATTAGCCCCCGCCGACAAAGACCGTAGATTTTATGGTCGATCAACCCCCAAGTCAACGAACCAAGAGGGTCTCCCCAAGCAGCTTCGGTCCGAAAAGAGGGAAAGCGCAGCCCCCTCCACACGGTATCAAGCGCTCTGATCCTCCTCCTGAGCCGCTGCTTCCACGTCCGCGGCTCCTTGACCGGCCATATCCTCGCCGGCCGCCTGAGCCTTGCGCGTACGGTGGTAGGCAAGGCCGGTACCGGCGGGAATGAGGCGGCCGACGATGACGTTTTCCTTGAGGCCCCGGAGTTCGTCGCGCTTGCCCATGATGGCAGCTTCGGTGAGCACCCGGGTGGTTTCCTGGAAAGACGCCGCCGAGATGAAGGAATCCGTCGAGAGGGAGGCCTTGGTGATCCCAAGCAGCATGTGCTCGAAAGTGCACGGCAGCTTGCCGTCGGCGACGACACGGTCGTTTTCGGCCAGCAGTTCGGCGCGTTCCACCTGTTCGGACTTGATGAACTTGGTATCCCCCGGTTCGACGATGGTCACCCGGCGTAGCATCTGGCGGACGATCACTTCGATGTGCTTGTCGTTAATCTTCACACCTTGCAGACGATAGACATCCTGCACTTCGTCGGTGATGTAGCGGGCCAATGCTTCGACACCCTGCAGACGCAGGATATCGTGCGGATCGGGCTCGCCTTCGACGATCTTTTCACCCTTGTTCACCACCTGGCCGTCGTGCACCAACACGTGCTTGTCCTTGGGGATAAGGTACTCGTGGGCCGTACCATCCATGTCGGTGATGATGAGGCGCTGCTTGCCCTTGGTGTCCTTGCCGAAACTGATGGTGCCAGTGAATTCGGCCAGGACCGAGGCATCCTTCGGAGTACGGGCTTCGAACAGTTCAGCCACCCGCGGCAGACCACCGGTGATATCGCGCGTCTTGGCAGATTCCTGCGGCATTCTCGCCAGGACGTCGCCGACACCGACCTTCTGGCCATCGGCCACGGAGATGATGGACCCCACCTGGAACGCGATGGAAACCGCGTGGTCGCTGCCGGTGATCTTCACTTCCTGGCCGGAGTCGTCAAGCAACTTGACCACCGGTCTCAGACCCTTGGCGGCAGCCTTGCCACCACGCTTGGAGTCGATGACCACCAGGGTGGACAGTCCGGTCACGTCGTCCACTTGCTTGGCGACGGTGACCCCCTCTTCGACGTTTTCGAAGCGTACGTTACCGGCGTATTCCGTGATGATCGGGCGGGTGTGGGGATCCCAGGTGGCCAGTTTGACACCAGCCTTGACGATCTGGCCGTCGTCCACGGCGAGAAGCGCACCGTAGGGAACCTTGTGGCGCTCGCGCTCACGGCCGTGGTCGTCGGTAATCAAGACCTCGCCGGAGCGGGAAATGACCACTTTTTCGCCCTTGGCGCTGGTGACGTAGCGCATGTTGGCCGTAAGCCGGATAGCGCCGGCCGACTTGGCTTCCACTTGCGAGGCCACCGCAGCCCGGGAGGCCGCACCGCCGACGTGGAAGGTCCGCATGGTCAGCTGGGTTCCCGGCTCGCCAATCGACTGGGCAGCAATCACCCCCACAGATTCACCAGAATTGACCAGCATTCCACGACCCAAATCACGCCCGTAGCACTTGGCGCAGAGGCCATAGCGGGTTTCGCAGGTGAGCGGGGTGCGGACCTTGACTTCGTCGATGCCCAATTTGTCGATCAGTTCGACCATGTCCTCGTCCAGCAAGGTGCCGGCGAAGATGACAGTTTCCTGCGTTTCCGGGTCCACCAAATCCTCTCCGGTGACGCGGCCAAGGATGCGCTCACGCAGAGGTTCGATCACCTCACCACCTTCGACCAGGGCCTTCACGGCGAATCCGTTCTTGGTCCCACAATCGTCTTCGGTGATGACCAAATCCTGGGTCACGTCTACAAGACGGCGGGTCAAGTAACCGGAGTTGGCGGTCTTCAATGCCGTGTCGGCCAGACCCTTACGGGCTCCGTGGGTGGAGATGAAGTACTGGAGTACGTTCAGGCCTTCACGGAAGTTTGTGGTGATGGGCGTCTCGATGATCGAGCCATCCGGCTTGGCCATCAGGCCGCGCATACCCGCCAGCTGGCGGATCTGGGCAGCGGAACCGCGGGCGCCGGAGTCGGCCATCATGAAGATGGAGTTGAAGGAATCCTGTTTGACCTTCTTGCCATGGCGATCAACGACTTCCTCGTGGCCCAGCTGTTCCATCATGACCTTGGCCACCTGGTCGCCGGTGCGCCCCCAGATATCCACGACCTTGTTGTAACGCTCGCCCTGGGTCACCAGACCGTTGGTGTACTGGGTCTCGATCTCCTTCACCTCTTTTTCGGCCTCGGCGATGATCTCGTACTTCTTGGCCGGCACGGTCATATCATCGGAGCAGAAGGAAATCCCGGCGCGGGTGGCCAGAGCGTAACCGTTCTGCATCAGCTTGTCCGCAAAGACGACCGTCTCCTTCAGGCCGCAGCGGCGGAAGGATTCGTCGATCAGCTTGGAGATCTCTTTCTTCTTCAGGGCCTTGTCGATTGCCTTGAAGGGCAGCCCCTTGGGCAGGATGGTCGACAACAGCGCGCGACCAACGGTGGTATTCACCCGGGCCATCTTTTCCACCCACTCGCCCTCGCTGGCGCCGGCCTCGTACTGCTTGAGGCGAATGGTGATACGGGAGTGGATATCCACTTCCTTGGCCGCAAGAGCGCGCTCGACTTCGGCGACATCGGCAAAGTACATGCCCTCGCCTCTGCCGTTGATCTTTTCGCGGGTCGCATAGTACAGACCGAGCACGATATCCTGGGACGGGACGATGATAGGCTGGCCGTTGGCGGGAGAGAGCACGTTGTTGGAGGCCAACATCAGGGTGCGGGCTTCCATCTGGGCTTCCAGGGACAGGGGGACGTGAACAGCCATCTGGTCGCCGTCGAAGTCGGCGTTGAAGGCAGCGCAGACGAGGGGATGCAGCTGGATGGCCTTGCCTTCGATCAGGGTCGGCTCGAAAGCCTGGATACCCAGACGGTGCAGGGTCGGTGCCCGGTTCAGCATGACCGGATGTTCGCGGATGACGTCTTCCAGGATATCCCACACCACCGGTTCCTGGCCTTCGACCATCTTCTTGGCTTGCTTGATGGTGGTGGCGTAGCCGAGCACTTCCAGCTTGTGGAAGATGAAGGGCTTGAACAGCTCCAGGGCCATCAGCTTGGGCAGGCCGCACTGGTGCAGCTTGAGCTGCGGACCGACCACGATGACGGAACGGCCGGAGTAGTCGACGCGCTTACCGAGCAGGTTCTGACGGAAACGGCCGCCCTTGCCCTTGATCATGTCGGCCAGGGACTTCAGCGGACGCTTGTTGGCGCCGGTCATGGCCTTGCCACGACGACCGTTATCCAGCAACGAATCAACGGCTTCCTGTAGCATGCGCTTTTCGTTGCGCACGATGATTTCCGGGGCCTTAAGCTCGAGCAGGCGCTTGAGGCGGTTGTTGCGGTTGATGACCCGGCGGTAGAGATCGTTCAGGTCGGAGGTCGCAAAGCGGCCGCCGTCCAGGGGAACCAGGGGACGCAGGTCCGGCGGCAGCACCGGCAGCACTTCGAGGATCATCCAGTCGGGCTTGATGCCGGACTTCTGGAAGGCCTCGAGCACCTTGAGGCGCTTGGCGATCTTCTTGTTCTTGGCTTCGGAACCAGTCACTTCCAGTTCGGCGCGCAGGGATTCCACCTCGCTGTTGAGGTCCAGGTTGCGCAGCAACTCGCGGATGCCCTCGGCGCCCATGAAGGCGGTGAATTCGTCGCCGTGCTCTTCCATCATCTCCAGGTACTGCTCTTCGGTGAGCAGTTGGGCGCGCTGGAGGGTGCTGACCAGACCAGGGTCGGTCACCACGTAGGCCTCAAAGTACAGAACGCGTTCGATGTCGCGCAGCGTCATGTCCAGCACCATGCCGAGACGGGACGGCAGGGATTTCAGGAACCAGATATGGGCTGTCGGGGAAGCCAGTTCGATGTGGCCCATGCGGTCACGACGGACCTTGGCCAGGGTGACTTCGACGCCGCACTTTTCGCAGATGACGCCGCGGTGCTTGAGGCGCTTGTACTTGCCGCACAGGCATTCGTAGTCCTTGATGGGGCCGAAGATCTTGGCGCAGAACAGGCCGTCGCGCTCCGGCTTGAAGGTGCGGTAGTTGATGGTTTCCGGCTTCTTGACTTCGCCGTAGGACCAGGAACGGATCTTGTCGGGCGAGGCGAGCCCGATGGTGATCGCGTCGAATTCCTCTTCCTGCGTAACCTGCTTGAACAGATCGAGCAATGCTTTCATCGTTTAACTCCTCGGCCCTAAATCAGTAACGTTCCAG
>SSTB01000118.1 GCA_009469665.1 Azonexaceae bacterium
ATGTACATCAAGCCGATCGCAGAAGCTTTTAAACGTCGCGATTCAGTGCTTGGCTTTCCTCCAGAACAGCGCGTTCATGCAATCACCATCACCACACACGAGGAAGACAGCATGAACAGCAAACAGACCATCGAGGCCAAAGTCATCGACACCAACCATCACCTGCGCGGTTGGATGGACATCCAAGTCGAGTTTCACCAGGGCAAGCCGGTCGAGGTCGTCCATGACGGCAAGAACTACACCTTCACGGGCAAGGACGGCGTCTGGATGTCCACCGGTCGCGAAACGCGCGAAATGGCCACCCCAGAAGATGCCCGCCTCTGGATCACGCTGGATGGGCGCATCGTCCTCGAAGACTGAATCCAACCCACTTACCTGGAGATCAACATGACCACCACAATCAAACTCACCGACACCCAACACCAAGTTCTGGCCCACGCGGCCGATCAACCGGATGGCCGCCTCACCTGGTTCCCCGAAGGGGTCAAGGGCGGGGCCCGGCAAAAAGTCATCGCCGGCTTGTTCAACAAAGCCCTGATCACCAGCAACGGTGGCCAGGACTGGTTTGTTGCTGCCGAGGGCTACGACGCCCTGGGGCGCGCACGACCGACGCCGGCGACCATTCACCCCGACCCGGAGGTTGAGGCCGCCGTGTCGGCGGCTGAGGCCAACTGGGCGCAAGAAAAGCAGGACGCGGCAAAACGCCTGCTCAAGGTCGGCGTCGAGGGCAAGCCCCGCACCCGTGAGAACAGCAAGCAGGCCACGGTTATTCAAATGCTGCAGCGTCCCGAGGGCGCCACCATCAGCCAGATCTGCGCGGCCACCGGCTGGCAAGCCCACACAGTACGCGGCACCTTTGCCGGTGCCTTCAAGAAAAAACTCGGGCTCAACCTTGCCTCCGAGAAGCCCGGAGGCGGCGAGCGCATCTACCGGATTGTCTGACCGGAACCGGGGTGGCGACACGCGCCACCGCCCCCAAATAAAGATTCAGAATGCCCTTGGCTTCTCAATCAAACAGCGCGTTCATGTGGGTGTCGAAACAATCCACTGAATGGAGACCATCATGAGCACCAGCATCCGCGCACGCTTTACCCGCAAGCCCTGCAGCATCGACGAGGTTCATCACAACAGCGATCCAAGTGCACCGCCCGAGGTCATCTCGATCGAGTTCCGCAAGGAGCTGACCGCAACCGAGTACGACGCCTTCGCCAACACTCTGTTGGAAGACCGCGATTGGCTGGCAGGACGTGGCGGCCATGCTGATGGTCACCGACGTGTGGTCGAAGTCAGCGCCCCCGGCCGCACCACGCTCTACGTCGATCCCTCCGGCAGCAGCTACGGGCGTTACGTCGGGGTGGCGATCGAGTCGCCGACACCCAGCAACGACCAGGCCAGCGCGATTCGCTGGCTGCTCGACAATCGCCGGCCCGAAGTCAGCATCGATCAGGCGCTGCGCACCCTGCGCATCGCATTGTGCTGCGACGCCGGTGCCATGGAATTGCTCGACCAAATCGCCTCGGAAAAATGATTCAGATTTCTGCGATGAAGAGCTTGGCTTCTCAATCAAACAGCGCGTTCATACGGGTGTCGCAACGATCAACCCGAAGGAGATAACGATGACCACCCAGCAAAACATCCCCGCCAGCCAGAACGACGCCTGGGGCTTTTTTGGCACGATGAACGACACCGCCGCAGCCGCCTGGCCGATCGCGATGACCGCAATTTCGGATGCCACCTACCAGCCCCTCGAATCGGTCAGGCTGTTCCTCGACAGCCGCCACGGACGCCACTTTGCCGACGACGTCCTCAACGAGATGCTCCGGGGCCACACGATCCAGCAAGCCATCGACGCCGCAGTAACGCGGTGGATGGGCTGGACGATTGGCCGCCAGACCAGCAAGGACTACGGCATCCCCAAGGGGCTGCCTTACCTGACTGGCTTCGTGATCCACTGCGAAGTGACTGACGAGTCCTTCGAAGCCGAAGCAGCGTAAGGAGATCACCATGGCCGCCGTCGTCACCACCCCGCAACTCGAAGCCAACTACGACAAATTCATCGCCGAACTGACCAAGCTCACCCGCAAGTACGGCGTGGCAATCCAGTCAATCGGCGGAGTCATCCTCGCCGATGACCCCGGCGAATTCGGCAACGTCACTTACTTCGCCGACATCACCAGCGGCGACCTCCTGCCGGAGTTCCCCACCGACTGACAGCGCGTCGAATGCCACGCCATCGGACAGCCTGATGGCCTTCGCCCCGGCATAGTCCTGCCAGCGGCGAACGATCACATCGACGTACTTCGGATCCAGTTCGATCAGCCGCGCCTTGCGGCCTGACTTGTGAGCGGCAATCATTGTCGTGCCCGACCCACCAAAGGGATCCAGTACCACATCGCCCGGCCGACTCGAATTGCGAATGGCCCGTTCCACCAGCTCCACTGGTTTCATGGTCGGGTGCAAATCGTTCTTCTGAGGTTTCTTAATCTGCCAGACATCACCCTGGTCGCGGTCGCCGCACCAGTGACGGTCAGCCCCCTCGGGCCAGCCGTACAGGATCGGCTCGTATTGACGCTGGTAGTCTGCCCTCCCCAGGGTAAATGTGTTCTTCGCCCAGATGACAAAGGTCGACCAGTGCCCACCGGCCGCACGGAAGGCTGCCTGTAGGCGGTCGAGTTCGCTCGACGACATGGCGACGTAGATACCGCCCTGGCAATGCGCCACGGTGGGCGTCAGTGCAGCCAGCAGGAAATCATAGAACCCGTCGCCAAGGTTGTCGTTGAGGATTGCGCGATCCTTGCCGCGCATCTTGTCCTTGGCCGAGTTGGCGTAATTGACGTTGTACGGCGGATCGGTGAATACCATGTCGGCGATCTCGTCGCCGAGCACCGTCGCGTAGGCATCGACATCGGTCGCATCACCACAGATCACCCTGTGCTCACCACAGATCCAGACGTCGCCCGCCCGCGAGACGACTGTGCCAGAGCCTTCTGGAATGGCATCCTCGTCGGTATCACCCTCGGTGATTGTTTCCTCTCCGGCCAGTAGATCCGCCAGTGCGTCGGCGTCGAAGCCGGTCAGAGCCAAGTCAAATTGATCGTCTTGCAACGCGGCCAGTTCCACCTGCAGCATCGCCTCATCCCAGCCTGCATTCTCCGCGATGCGGTTGTCCGCAATCACCAAAGCGCGGCGCTGGGTGGGTGTGAGATGGTCGAGCACCACGACCGGCACCATCGCCAGCCCGAGTTTCTGGGCAGCGGCCAGACGGCCATGCCCAGCAACGATGACGCCGTCGCTTCCGGCCAGGATCGGATTGGTGAAACCGAACTCG
>SSTB01000119.1 GCA_009469665.1 Azonexaceae bacterium
CGTCAAGTTCAACGACACGGCGATGGCGACGCTGCGGAAGAACCTGGCGCAACGGGAGCAGGAACTGGCGGCAGCCAGGCAACGGCTGGACGCGCTGACCAGCCCGAAGCGCCCCGAGGAAAAGACCCCGACCGGCAAGCCGACCGAGGACATGCAGCGGATCGCCTGCGTTGTCTCCGGCGGCCAGTGGGTCAATGGCAAGTGCGAGAAGAAGTCCGCCGGTGGGGTCGAAAAGGACACGACCGGTGCGCAATTGGCCGCCGTCAAGGCGCAGGCCGAGTCCGAGTTCAAAGTCCTCAAGGAAGGGCTCGATCTGCAGAAATCCGCATTGGATCGCTCGCTCGACGACCGTCTGGTCTCGATCCGCGACTACTACGGCCGCAAAACGCAGATCGAACAGCAGGCCATCGATCAGGAACTGGCGGCCAAACAGCAGGAACTGACTGCCCAATCGGCGGTGGCGGCCAATGGCAAGGACGAGGCGCAGCGCTTGCGTGCCAAGGCCGAGGTCAAGAAGCTCGAAGGCGAGATCACCGTGCTCAATATGAAGCGCGGCGAGGTCGAAGTGGCCAATGCCCACGCGGCCGCCAAGGCCGAAAAGGAACTGGCCGACGAGCTCGCCCGCGTGCGTGACCGCTTGGCCGAGATCCGGGGCGGAACGGGTGGCGACGTGACCCGCGCCCGGCTCGAACGTGAATATCAGCCGCTCATCGAGAAACTCAATCGCATGGGAGACACCACCGGCGCGGCCGATGTCGGACGTCTGATCAACGTCGAGGCGGACTTGGCGGAACTCGCCAAGCTCGAACGCCAGTACGGAGTCGTCACGGAGCGCATGGCCATTCGCGAGCGCGAACTGCAGGTGCAGAAGGATGCCGGGATGATCACCGAGACGCAGATGCGGCGCGGCGTGCTCGAGTTGCACCAGCAGACGGCCGCCGAAGTGGACGGTCTGATTCCGAAGATGCAGGAACTGGCCGCGTCCACCGGGTCGGAAGAAGCCATCAATCGGGTGGCCCGGCTCAAGGTGGAGGTCGCCGGCCTGAAGACCGCAGCAGACGATGTCGCCACGCGCATTAACGGCGACGTGGAAAACGCCTTCGCCACGATGTTCGAGCAGATCGGTTCGGGCGCGAAATCGGCCAAGGATGCCTTCGCCGACTTCGCCCGCTCCGTGATCTCGGCGATCAACCGCATCGCCGCGCAGAAGCTCGCCGAGGAATTGTTCGGCGGGATGAGCAAGGGTGGCGGTGGCGGCTTGGGTGGCCTGATCTCGGGGCTATTCCAGTGGGCCGGCTTTGCGTCAGGTGGTTACGTCACCGGGCCAGGCACCACTACCTCGGACTCCATTCCGGCACGACTGTCCGCCGGGGAATACGTCCTGCGTGCGGAGGCGGTGCGCCGGGTCGGCGTCGAGTTTCTGCATGCCCTGAACGGCGGTTTGGCCGCACCCCGCTGGTTGGGGCCGCGTCTGGCTTTCGCCGACGGTGGCCTGGTGCCAGATGTCGCTTCCCCGCCGGCTACCGCACCGTCTCAATCGGTGCGCATCGTCAACGTCATCGATCCCGGCATGGCGGCCGACTACCTCAATTCCGCCGCCGGTGAAAAAACCATTCTCAACGTCCTCTCGCGCAACGGTTCCGCCGTGCGCGAATTGCTGAGGTAAGCCATGGCTTTTACCAGTGGCACTGCCACCGACTATCTCGATCTGCTGAACCGGCTCAAGCAGTTCGTCACACAGGACATGCTGCCGGCCAACGAGCGCTGGTCGGTCTTACGCTGGGTACCCGGGCCGCCCGCCGAACTGGTGCTGCAGGGGCCGGGGCTGGCCGGCACCGACCAGATCAACGTCGGCATCCTGTCCGAGGCCGGCGCGGACTACGGCAACTGGAAACTGCGCGGCTTCGTTGGCTGGAACCCGGCGCAGACCTTCGACGGCCAGTACAACCCGAGCGGCACGTTCTACGCGCTGCTGATGGCATCGGCCATGCCGTACTGGATCGTAGCCAATGGTCGCCGCATCGTGATGGTGGCGAAGACCGGCACCTACTACGAGATGCTGCATCTGGGCCTGTTCCTGCCCTATGCCACGCCGGGGCAGTACCCGTACCCGCTGCTGGTCGGCGGCACGTACAACAGTTCGACGCGCTGGAGCAATTCCTACACCTACCGCAACCACCTGCCCAAGTCGCAGGGCTACTCGGGCGCGTACTACGCGCCGACCGGCGTCTGGACCGGGGTGTCGGCGATGTGGCCGAACAGTTGGGGCAGCAACACGCGCGAATGCCCCGATGGTTCCTACCCGCTGCTGCCGTTCATCCTGGCCGGCCTGGGCGAGATGGAAGGGTGCTACAGCGTTCCCGGCTACGCCAATGCGGTGGAAAACATCATCAGCGTCGGCGGCGTCGATCATCTGGTGGTGCAGGACGTGTTCCGTACCGGGTACAGCGACTACTGGGCCTTGAAGCTCGCGTGAGGTAAGCGATGGCATTTCAATCCGGCATAACCACCTCGCCGAACGACCTTCTCGACAAGATTCGGCTCTTCGCCACCGGCTCCTGCGGCTACACGCAGCTGATGTATCAGGCGGACGCCGGCTACTACCGTCTGCACCTGCAGCACGCCGCTACCGGCCAGTACGTCCATCTGCATTCCTACGCGAGCTACGTCGCCTGGTACGGTTCCACCAGCTTCAACAGCGGCCTGGCCTACGGATCGCAGACCGTCGCCTCGGGTTCGTACTCCCTGACCCAGCTGTCGGGGAGCGCCGAGTATTTCCTCTTCGGCGGCGATGGCTGGTGCTACTGCGTCGTACAGACGGCCAGCACCACCTACGCGCCGATCATCTTCGGCGCGATTACCAAGACGTGCACCTTCACCGGTGGAGCATTCCTGTCGGACACCTACAGCACCTACGTGCGGGCCGACATCGACGGCAACACCAACAAGTGGAAGGTGGGCACCTCGGGCGTGGATGCCGTGCGCGCCTTCTACAGCGCGACGACACGGCAGCTCGACAGCTACTCGCCCATCGCTTTCAATGGGGTGACACCGCTGTATCCCTGCACGGTCGAAGTCGGTCGCCCGACGCCCAGCTATTTCTACTCGATGATGGGCTACGCACCCGGCGTGCGCCTGCTGCGGATGAACGGGCAGTACGTCAACAAGGACATCGTCACGCTGGGCGGCAACGACTGGATGGTATTCAGCATGAGCTACGGCGGCTACGCCTTCCTGAAATGACCACCTACGCTGGAGCCATTCTGCCATCCGGACTGCCGGCCAATCCCGCCTATGGCGCGGCGTACAAGTTCCTGCCAGCGCCTCTGACGCTGCCGTACCCGAGTGCCCTGGCCGGCAACCCGCCGACAGCCGGCCTGCTTACCAACAACCTGCCGGTCGCCGAGATCGTATCGACCTTCGCGGGGAATATGGTTCGCCAGTTCGAGCAGGATTGGTATCACCACGTCCATCTGCTGCCGGCCAAGATCGCACTGGGCAACCTGCTGTCGACGCAGATCCGCCAGGTCGAAGTGTGGAATGCGCATTTCGCCCCCAAGAACTTGTCGGCACTCAATGGCCAGAACGACGGCGGCATCACGCTGGCTGCCCCGGCCAACCCGCCGACAACCTACGGAATGCTGGAGTCACGCCTGCACAACGTTTCCGTGAGCCTCGACGGGCCGCCGGTGATCGAAGCGAGTTTCACGTTCCAGTTTCCCGACGAGGCACCGACCTTGTCGATCTCCGGTCGGCGCGTCGTGGTCTTCGGTCTGAAACCCAACTGGGCGGATGGCTGGTTGGAGCGCCTGATGTGGGCGACCGACGTGCTGGCCGCCCGCGACGGTACCGAGCAGCGTGTCAGTCTGCGCTCCAAGCCGCGTCGTTCGTTGGAATTCTCGATCCTGGTCGGGCGCGACGATGCGGCGCTGCTGGATGTTCTTCTGTCGGCCTGGCAGTCGCGCGTCTATGCCTTGCCCATCTGGCCGGACAAGGCGTTCCTCTCGGCCGCGATCACTGCCGGTAGCACGGTGATTCCGATCACGACTTTGAGCCTCGAGTACGAGGCCGACGGCCTGCTGGTGATCGGCAGCGACAGCCGCAACACCGAGGCGGCCGAAGTGCTCTCGGTGGCAAGCAATGCCGTGACTCTGAAGCAGCCACTCCTGTCGAACTGGCCGGCCGGATCGTTCGTCGTGCCTGCGCGCACGGCA
>SSTB01000120.1 GCA_009469665.1 Azonexaceae bacterium
TCCCCGGGGCCCGAAATAGTCGATCTTGAAGGTGGCGATCCCGTGCTCGCGAAAAAACCGCGCCCACCGTTCGCTTCGCCCGTCGAGTCCGCCGCTGGCGTGGGCGATCACGACGGCAGGCAATTTTCCGGAGCCCCCGGCTGGGAATTGCAGATCGCCCCGCAGCGAAATCTTCTCCGCCGAGGACGGATACACCACCCAACCGGATTGGCCTTGGGCAAGGTCGGTGACCTGCGGACCAGCGGCACACCCCGCCAGCAGGAGGAAGGTAATCAACGCTGCCGGGCGTGGCGCTATTGGGACCAACGCAGTCATGGTCATTTGAATGGAATGGGTCAGAAGCTTCTCTGACCCCATGGTTGGCTGGTCGTTCTACTGCAACAGGTCGAGTGCTTTGCCAGCCTTTTCGGAGGAATTCGTGGTGCGTCCCCAGATTTGCCCACATGATCTGCGCCCAACTGAAGTCCTGCGGCGCCTCGCCGCTGCCGTTACCGGCGTTGTAGTCAAGGACGCTGAACAGGGAGTCGATTGCAGTAATTGGCGGCAAGCCGTACTGATTGAGCGCGGCTTTGTAGCTGGCTTCGATTTTTTCTGTGCTGGGTAGTGTGTAGCCGCCTGTTGCAGCGGGACTGTCATTCAACAATTTGAGATAGTTCTCTAGGTGCACCTTGCCAACGCCCAAGAACACCGTCCCGCCCCAGACGCCAGCACCTACCGTGTTCTCCCACTGGCTGCGCACCATCTCGTAAAACAGGCGGGCGACTGGGGACATGACCAAGGTGTTGTTGGAGACGATCTCCCCGGCTAGAAAGGCGTAGGCGTCACCCTTGCTGCCGAGGAATTTCCAGGCATCGGCGACTTGACCGTTGTTCTTCATTTCTATCAGCTGATTCAGTTATTCGGCGGTGATGTTTAATGTCGACATGACGTTTCCTTTGGCTCATTGACCAGTTTTGGTTGATTCGGATTTGGATTCAGGGGTGGAGTGGGCCTTCGTTGCCCTGTAGGCGAGCCCGGCCGCCTCGAACTCGTTAAGCTGGCCGCTCAATTTGTCTGCCATGCCGACGATGCCGTGAAGGTGGTCCCGCAAAAAGGTGACGTCGACCATCAGGGTCCGTGCCAGCGGAAACATCAGGTGGCAGTCCTGAAAGAGGACGTCTTTGTTGTCGGTGCAATGGATGAGGTACTTGACGCAGTCGTGTTCGATGAATTCGTAGTAGGACGTACTCAGATCGGGCGTCCCGTCCTTCGCGAGGAGCCGATTGACTTGCTCATCACCAAACTGCCTGCGGTGCTTTTCCAGTTCGGCTGGCCCCAGTTTGTAGGCCCACAGCCGACGAAACCGCCTCAAGCCCTGCGTCGCCTGGTCGGAGGGTTCTTCGACGAACGCGGCGGTCTGGCTGATGCTCCGTGGAACATCCGGGAAATTTTGCACTTGGCTGGTGCTATCACCGTAGATGCGAATCTCAAGCTTTTTCCCCGGCCCGACTGACCAGTACATCTCCTCGTGCCGGGCCTGACTCCAGGGTTGGACATCGGGAATGGTAGCGTGCAGCGCGATGGAGCCGACCAAGCCGTCGGTCGCGTTGCGAGAGTAGCCTTTGAGCCAAGTTTTTTCCGGGATGAGGAAGGCAGTGTCGTCGATGGGGATATAGGACACGCCGTTCTTACTTTCGACCGGGCTGGGCAAATGCGGCGCGGAGGCGCGTTGCCTGAAGGCCTCGATTGCTCGCCGGATATCAGGTATCGGCGAGCGATCGCAGGCGGAAAGGATTAGCGCGGCGCAAAACGCGAGTGCCAACCAGCGGAGTGAGCCGGCGAGGCGGCCTCCAGGCATAGAACGGTCACTTCGTTCTTGGATAAAAGGGATAAAAGGGGCCAGGTTCATTTTTCCATTTTTCGGTTCAACGTAGCTCTTCCCATCCAGCCTCGGTCCAACGGAATACCGAAGCCGTCAGAGGACGATCTGCTTTGCGAAGGGCATCGCGGACGAGGGTGCGCAGGGCACGCACCACGGATTCCCCTGTCCCGATTTTCTACACGCCTTTCTGGACGTACGCCACACCGGGCAGCGCCTCAAAATGGGCGTCGCAGGTGAGCAGGTCGGCACTGTGCTCCAGGGCGGTCGCGTAGACGATGGCGTCAGCGGTCGCCAGCTTGAACTGGCGATGCAGGTCGGCGGCCTTCAGGGCAAGGGTCGTGTCGAGGGGCACGACGATGCATTTTTGCGTGTAGGCAATCATCTGGTCGGCCTTCTCTTCGCCGGCCTCGCGGGTGAGCCATTTGGCGAGTTCCAACTGGACGATGGTGGGGACGAGGCACTGTGCCTTGTCGGGAATTTCCGGCGCCAGGCGTTTACCCAGAGGACTGCCGATCAGCCATTCGATCCAGACCGAGGTATCGACCACGCGCATCAGAAGCGGTCCTCGCGGTCCCGGTAGTCCTGTGCTCTGGCGCCCGCCGCGATGCCGGCGAGTTCGTCGAGTGCCGGGACGGGTATGAGCAGTACGCCCTTCCCTTTGGGGATGAAGACGAATTCCTGGCCACTCTGCCAATGCTGCTCCTCGCGCACGGCTTTGGGGATGGAGATCTGGAATTTGCTGGACAGGGTTGCGGTGGCGGCCATCGTCTTACCTCGCATACGATCGATCGTCGATACGTAAGATTATAGTTACGGTATGGCGAGAAGGCGAGCGTGGCGACGAGTCGCCACACCGTCCTCATTCCTTCTCCACGGTGATCCGCCCCCCCGGCACTTCCCCAAAAACCTCCGGCGCATACATCGCTTCCACCCGTGTCGCGGGCAGGGCAAAATCGCCGGCATTGTTGAGGCGCACCGTGTATTCGACGGAGAAATTACCCTTGGCCACGCGGGCGTAGTAGGCGCGGTAGGCGCTGAAGGTGCGTTCGACGTAGGCGGGCCAGGCGTTGCCGCGGGTGCCGTCGTTGCGGCTCTCGATGTGGGAATCGCGGCCGTCGCCGTCGCCCAGGATGCGGGCACCGGCGGGGATGGGGTCGTTGAGCACCACCCAGGCCATGTCCTGGTCGGCTTCCACGTTGATGCGTATTCGTAGGACGTCGCCGCGACTGGTTTTGCCGGCCACCTTCTGGGTCACCGGCGTCACTTCCCGCTTGATGCGGTAGCCCAGGGCGCGGGGAGCGTTGACGGGAACGGCGGCCAGGACCTGGACGCTGGCCCAGGGCTTGCCGCTGCCTTCATGGGAGATCGCCAGTTTGTCGTCGGCAGCGGGCTTGGCGGGCCAGGGCAGCGCCAGCGTGGCGGTATCGCCGGCCGACCAGGCGTGGCTGACCGGAGTGCCCTTGCCGAGGACGGCGCGGGTAGTGCCGGCAACGGGGTCCTTCTCGAACTTCTTGCCGAAGGCGTCGAGGGCGATGGTGGCCCAGACGTTCGCAGTGGTGGTCACCCAGCGCCCCCGTACCTGACGCAACATGGCGCCCTGGACGAGGGCCGGCAGGTCGTCCTTCCAGCCGGGTTCGTCAATGACGGCCTCGATCAGGCGGAAGACGTTGTAATCGCCGCTGACCATGAGCCACCACCAGTAGTCGCTGGCCTCGGTGGTGAAGGCCAGGCGCCCGCCCTGGTAGGAGAGGCGATTGCGAATTTCCTGCTCGGCGGCGGCCAGACGCGGGGCCCGGTCGGGCAGCTCGGTGAGGCGCCTGGCGACCAGATACCAGTCGATGAGGGCCGCCGTGGGCAGGCGCATGGGCTGTTCCAAGTCGAGGCTGGTGATCACGCCCAGGGGCTTGTGGCCGCGGCGGGTGAGGGCTTCCAGGGCGCTGAGTTTTCTCGCCGTCAGGTCGTTGGTGGGCGCCCAGTGCTCGGGCTTGATGCGGCCCTCGGCGAAGGCGAGGAGCCCCTTTTCCATGCGTCCGGCGATTTCCGGCGGGATGACGAAGCCGGCGGCCTGGCTGACGTCCAGCAGGTAAGCGGTAAGGCTGGGACTGCCGGGCATGTCGCTGGGGAAGTAACGGGCGAGGCCGTTGCCGTCCAGGTAGGTAGGCAGCGCCTCGACGATCTGCTGCCAGCGTTTTTCGTCCCGCAGGCCGACGGCGATGGAGGTCTTCTGCTCCAGGCAGATGAAGGGGTATTCCTCGAAGAAGCGCTTCAATCCAGGCGGCGGCGTGGAAATGCGTGGGGAGAGGCCGACTTCGATGCCGCCGCGGCCGGGCAGGGCGTTGGCGGCCAGGACCGCCGGCAATTCGAGCTTGCCTTCGATGCGGGCGAAGGTGGCCTGCTGTACCGTCACCGGCACGGCAGGCGCGACCTGTTGGGTGATCTTCAGGCGATCCTTGGCGCCGCTGGCGCTGTCGGCGGCCTCGAACTCCCAGTCCAGGGCGGCCACGTTGTCGGGGGCTTCGGCATTCCACGCCACCTCGGCGGCGCCTTCGGCCTCCAGTTTGACATCCTTGGCCTCCAACGCCTTGCCGCCAGTCTTGGCGGTGACGTGTACGGTCATCGGCTTGGCGGTGCCGTTCCTCAGGGTGAGGAGGGCGGCAAAGCGGTCTTTCTCCCGTACCAGGGGCGGCAGCCCGGAGATCATCTGCAGATCCTGCTTGGTGCGGAAACCGCCACTGCCGGTGCCGAAGAGGCTGGTGCCGGCGGCGGCCACGGCCACCACCTTGAACTCGCTGAGGGAGTCGTTGATGGGTACGGCTATCGTGGCGCTGCCGGTGTCATCGAGCGCCACCCGCGGGTTCCACAGGAGCAGGGTGTCGAACAGTTCGCGGGCCGGGGCGCGGCCACCGCCGCCGCCCGGGGGAACGGCCTTCTTGCCGAAGTGGCGTTTGCCGATGACCTGGGATTGGGCGGTGGCGGTCTGAACCTCGTAGCCGCGCCGGGGCAGCATGGCTTCCAGCAGTTTCCAGCTCTCGTTGGGGCGCAGTTCCAGCAGGGCCTGATCCACCGCGGCCAGTGCGACCTCGGTACCGGCCGGCACCGGCTTGCCATCGGGCTGGGTGACCTTCACGCGGACTTTTGCCGTATCCCGAGGCCGGTAATCGGCCTTTTCCGGGGCGACATCGACCTTGAGGCGGAAGCCGTCGATGCCCACGTCGAGGGCGGCGAGGCCCACCTTGTAGGCGGGCTTGGCCAGATCGACCATGGCCGTGGGCTGGGTGGGGTTCCACCATTCCTTGAACCAGGCGAGGGGCTCGCGCCAGCCCCAGTCGAAGAAGGAATACCACTTCACCGGCTGTACCCGCCCACGCACCGCCAGGACCGAGACGAAGACGTTGGGGCCCCATTCCGACTTCACCGGCAGGTCGATAGTGGGCTTGTAGCGGGACAGGGGCTGAACGAAGGTATCGATGATGCCGTCGGCCTCGACGGAGACCAGGGCCGTGGCCTCGCGGAAGGGCATGCGCACCTGCAGGCGGGCCTTCTCGCCGGGGGCATAGCTGCGCTTTTCGGGGATGACATCGATGCGGTCCTGATTGCCGGCGGTGAACCAGGTGTCGCCGGCGCCGGCCACCCAGTAGCTGGTGCCGGCCCGGGCCACGTTGCCCTGGGCGTCCCTGGCTTCGGCCAGGAGATAAACGTTGCCGGCGACATCGACCTTGGGTGCGCACAGCAGCAGGCCGCGGGAATCGGTGCGGCCGGCGCACAGTTCGCCGAGGTCGGAGAATTCGGTATGGTGCTCGTAGGCATAGAAGCCGCCGACCACACGTTTTCTGTGGGAGTAATCGATGCGGCGCTTGGCGAGGATTTTCACCGCCACATCGGCCAGGGGCTTCTTGCTCGCCGTGTCGAGGACGGCTACCTCCACGCCACCCTCGCCTTTGGCGGCCACCCAGTCCTTGACCCGGATGCCGGCGGTGACGGCGGCCGGCCACAGTTCGACGGTGCCGTGAATGGTCTGGATTTCACCGTTGGGGTCCGGGAAGGTCATTTCCGCATAGACTTCGCTCGGCCCCTTGACGCGCTCGGGCAGCGTGACGGAGAGCTTGCCGGCCCCCGCCTTGTCGAGGGTGACGGGCACCTTGTCGGAGATGAGTTGTTCGCTTTCCCGACCGTTATCCACGGCGAAGGCGCCCAGGCCCTCCTGGTCGAAATCCACCTGGAAGCGGAAGGCTTCAAAGCCCTTGAACTCCGGCCAACGCGGCCGCAGGGTCGCGGAAACCTCGGTTTCCACCCCCTTGGCGGCGCCGCCGTTGAGGAAGGAGAGGCCGAGGGCCAGCGGCACTTCCTTCGGCGCCACCTGCCGGGGCGGCACGCCCTGGATGCTGCCGGCGAAAACCGGCAGGCGGAAGTCGGAAACGCGGAACTCGCCGCTTTCCTCCCGGTTGCGGTCGCCGCCGATGAGCATGACGATGTAGCGGCCCCGCTTGGCGGCGGCAGGGATCTTCCAGGTGTTGGTGGCGGTGCCCCGGGCATCCCAGCTGACGGGCTGGCGGAATTCGTCGCCGCTGCCGTCGTGCCGGATGAGCATTTCCGTGGGCAAGCCTTTGGCGTCCGGCGTGGCAAAGCCCCGGCTGTTGCGGTCCCGGGCGATGTGCTTCAGGGAAACGGTTTCGCCGGTCCGGAACAGCGGGCGGTCGAGAATGCTGTGGATCTTGCGCGGCGTCGCCTCACCCCAGGTTTCGACGCCGAAGCGCCAGGGTTCTATGCCCTCCTGCCAGTCGGAACGGACGAAGCTGTAGTCGTCCCCCAGGCGGGCGCTGGCCAAGAGGAAGAAGTCGCTTTCGCAGCCCTGCTCGTCGCGCAGGCCCCGTTCGATCAGGGCGCGGCCCTGGTCGTCGGTGCGGCCACGCCAGAGTTCGCTGCCGTCGCAGCGGGAAACGCGCACCTCGGCCCCGGCCACCGGCTTGCCGCTATCCAGGGCAGTGACCCAGACGAGGCCGTTGTCGCGGCCGGTTTTGAGGTGGACGCCCAGGTTGGTCACCAGGACGGCGGTGCGCACGTACATCGGCTTGGGTGTGGCCAGCAGGGCGGCGCCAAGCAGCCGGCTCTCGATTTCGACGATGTGGTAGCCGGGCTTTTCCAGGGGAATGCCCATCACCTCGAATTCCTGGCCGGCGCCGGGCTTGGGCAGGTCGCGGCTCACCACGCCTCGGCGGTCCTTGAGGAAGGGCAGTTCCCGGGCGACCCAAGGGTCGAAGGTCTCCACGGCGTCCTTGCCGCTGCCGCTCCTGGTGGTTTTGGTCTGCTGTTCGAACTTGGCCAAGGCACGCATGGCGGCCAGAACGTCGGCGTCGTCGGTCAGGCGCTGGTCGGCGAAGCGGTGGGCGGGCAGCTGAAGATTGCGGGTGGGCAGCGCCGTCTCCACATTGCGCAGGGTGACCGGCAGAATGCCGCCTTCCTTCAATTCGAGGATGCCGAAATCCCCCGGAAACTTGGCCAGGGGCGGCAGGGTGCCGGTCTTGACCTTCAAGGGGAAGCTGCCCGCGTTGCTCAAGGGCCGGCCGGCTTCGTCCCGCACGTCGGCGGGGATTTCCAGGCGCAGCTCGGCGTTCTGCGGGAAGGGTTTCGGGAAGACCACGCCGCTGCCGGTGTTCTGGCGGCTGCCCTGATCATCGGGGGTGGGCGTGCGAGTCCCCTCCGGCGTGACGAGGCGAATCTTGTCCAGAACCTTGCGCTCGAGCTGGGCCGAGAATTCCAGGCGCAGATCGGAAAGGGGAGAACAGGGCTGATTGGCCCGCTCCCGCTCGCAGGAGAAGCTGGCCCTGAAGGGTTCCCGCACGGTGTAGAGAAAGCTTTCCTCCCGGGTAGCCTTGGCGCCGCTCTCGGCTTCGACCCCCTTGCCCCAGACCAGCTTCATGCGGGCGCCGGCGGGCAGCGCGGTGGTGCAGGCCAGCCCCAGGCTGCCGGGTTGGGCGGAGCGATGCACGGTGGCCAGGGCGGCATCCCGATCCTTGTCGCTCAAGAGACGGACGGGGATGCGGTTGCCCACCCCATCGGCCTCGCACCAGACGTACTTCTCCACCGACTCGCGCTTCAGGACGCCGCTGGCTTCGACGAGGAAGACCTGATCCTCTTCGATGCGGTCCCCGGGGCGCGGCATGAGGGAGCGGGGCCAGGGGCCGGGAGCGAAGAAGGCGTAGCTGGATTCGCTGCGCACGGCATCGCCGTTGCCTGCCTTGAGGCCGGGCTTCAGGCGGAAGTCGCAGCGCTCCCCTGGCTTCAGCGGGCGGTCGAGCACATAGGTCCAGCTCTTGCTGTCGCTCCAGCGGCCCTTGCCCGCCACGCCGCCGCAATCCACGTCGAAGGGCGCCAGGGCGTCGGGCTGTCCCAGGGGCACCATGTCGTCGGTGAATCGGGCGCTGGCCCGGATCTGCTGGTCGATCTGGCCCTGGGGGGAAAACTGACGCACGGCGGCGGCCTGGGCGAAGAGAGGAAGGGCGAGCAGGAGGGCGGCGAAGGCAGGGCGCAGCATGGAGGCTCCGGGGGGCGCGGGGAGACGGGAACGGAGGGAGAATTATAGCCACGGCATAGGCGCCGGGGCAGGCTTTCATCGGGGACGCAGCAGGGCAGCGACAGCCAGGGCGACGAAGAGCGCGATCAGGGCCCACTTGCCCCCGGAGACCAGGCCGGCGACGAGGAAGAGGGCGTCGGCGGAGCGGTCAAGGTGCGTGGCCAGGTAATACTCAAGCCCGTTCTCCAGGGCATCGAGTCCGGCCGCCGCAGGGAGAAGCCCAGCGAAGCCGGGCCGCAGGGGGGCGGGCAGCGCGGTGGCCAGGAGGGTGCGGGTCGCCAGGCGGTGGCCGAAAAGGCCATAGGCCAGCACGAAAGCCCCGTCGATGAGCAGGTTGGCCGGTAGCAACGCGGCCCCCGTTCCCCAGCGGGTCAGAATTTCCGCGAAATCTGCCCGGCTGTAGATGAATTGCAGCGCCAGGACCGGGGGCTCCAGGGAACGCTGATGAAAGATCATGAGGCCGTAGAGCAGCACCGCGAGGGTGGCGAGCCCCCCCGGAAAGCCGGCCAGGCGGGAGCGACGCAGGGACGATGGAGGAGGGCTCAAGGGGCTAGGCCGAAGGAGGGGGTCGAGGGCGCCATTATAGGCAGCGTCCTTGAACCGCCCGGAAATTCGCCCTGCACGTCCTTGATCGGCGTCAACGAGCTCTGTTGTGGCGGCGGGAAAGCGAAAAATCATGATTTTCGCCAAGAGGGATTCCAGAAACTCGCCAGTCCCGGCTCATGGCACGGGGGAGGGCGCCCCCAGAGCCCCGGCGCACCATGGCTTCGGGGTCGCGGCCTGCGCCGCGGTTCCCCGTTTACAACCTTTACACAACAAGGAGTACGACATGCAGTGGATTGATCCCGCCTATTGCGACATTCGTCTGGGCTTCGAAGTCACCGCCTACGTTTACGTTCGCTAAGGCGATGTAAGCACGGCCCCGGCTCCGCCAAGCCCTCCGTTCCGTATGTTCGGCGCGGCGGGTCGGGGCCACCGGGCTTTTTGATTCCTGGAGATCGGATTCATGACCGACACCGCAGTCCCCGCGGCCGAAGACCGGTTCGCCCTCAACCCGATGTACCTCTTCCGCTGGGAGGAGACGCAGCAGGCTTACGTCCTCCTCTACCCGGAGGGCATCGTCAAGCTCAACGAGACCGCCGGCGAGATCATCAAGCGCTGCGATGGCCAGCGTACCGTCGCCGAAATGGTCGGCGACCTGCAACACACCTACCCCGGCGACGACCTGCGCGTGGCCGAGGGCGTCTACAAGTTTCTGGAGGTTTTCCGTGCCAAAGGATGGATCCGTCGTCAGGCTTGACGGCCAGGGCAAGCCGCTGTGGCTGGTGCTCGAACTCACATACCGCTGCCCCCTGAAGTGCCCCTGGTGCAGCAACCCGGTCAATTTCGACGCCTGCGGCGGCAATGAGCTGTCCACCGAGGAGTGGAAGCGCGTTCTGAAGGAAGGCCGCCAACTGGGGGCCCTGCAACTGGGCTTCACCGGGGGCGAACCCATGCTGCGGGACGACCTGGAAGAATTGGTCGCCGAGGCGAACCGCCTGGGCTACTACACCAATCTCATCACCTCCGGCGTGGGGGTCAATGAAACCCGCCTGGCGGCCTTGAAGGCTGCCGGCCTCAACCAGATCCAGCTTTCCATCCAGTCCAGCGACCGGGATCTCACCGACCGTCTGGTGGGGGCCCGGGCCTTCGACCTGAAGATTGAGGTGGCCAGGATGATGAAGCGCTACGGCTTCCCCATGGTGCTCAATGTGCCGGTCTTCCGCCAGAATGTGGACCAGACGGCAGAAATCCTGGCCATGGCCGAGGACATCGGCGTCGAGTACGTGGAATTCGCCAACATCCAGTACTACAACTGGGCCATGGTCAATAGGGATGAACTCCTGCCCACCCGAGAGCAGATCGAGCGCGCCGAGAAGACGGTGCAGGCGGCCCGGGAGCGGCTGGGGGACAAGATGACCATCTACTTCGTCATCCCCGATTACTACGAGGAGCGCCCCAAGGCCTGCATGAACGGCTGGGGTTCGATCCACCTCACCGTGGCTCCCGACGGCGCCGCGCTGCCCTGCCAGGAAGCCCGCCTCATCGAGGGCCTGGAGTTTCCCACCGTGCGCGAGCACTCCCTGGCCTGGCTGTGGGACGAATCGCCCACCTTCCAGAAATTCCGCGGCCAGGGCTGGATGAAGGAGCCCTGCAACTCCTGCCACGAAAAGGAAAAGGATTTCGGCGGATGTCGCTGTCAGGCTTTCCTGCTCACCGGTGACGCCTGCAACACCGACCCGGCCTGCGCCAAGTCGCCCCACCATCACCTCATCGGCGAGGCGGTGGCCAGGGCCCACGCGCCGGAGCGGGAAACGCGGCCCCTCATCATGCGCACCGAAAAGGCGGCCCGCTGTGTTGAGTAGGATTCTCGACTCGTCCCTGAACGCCGTCCTCCTGGGGGTGGCGCTCACCGTGGCGCTGACCCTGCTCCTGCGTGCGGCCCAGGGGGGCTGATGGACGCCGCCTTCCTCGAAATCCTGGCCCGGGTGCTGCATTTTCTCGGCGCCCTGGTCTGGATCGGCCACAACTACGCCACGGCGGTGACCCGCTCCGCCTACGTGCCGCTTTCCCCGGACGATCTGGCCGATCCGGACAGTCCCCGCCAGCAGGCCCTCCTGCAAAGGGAACACGGCACCTTCCGCTACGCTTCCCTGGTCACCCTGGGCAGCGGCCTCTTCATGCTCTGGCAGCGGGGCTGGCTGGAAGGGGCGGCGACGCTCAAGGGGGATCTCGCGCCCATCGGCCTCGGCATGTGGATCGGCGTCATCATGGTCCTCAACCTCTGGTTCGTCCTCTGGCCCAATCAGAAGCGCGTCCTGGGCTTTGTCGCGGCGCCCCTGGACGTGCGTCTGCGGGCGTCGCGGCGCACCTTCCTTTCAGCCCGGGTCAATACCATGCTGTCCATTCCGGTCCTGTTCTTCATGGCGGCGGGGGCCCACGGCGCCTTCATCTTCCACTGAGAGCCCGTGAAAATTTCATTCGCCCCCGCTCGTCTTGCCCCGCTGCGCCCGCTCGGCGTCGCCAATGCTCGCCGTAGCCCTAGCTATGGCTGTGCTTTGCGCCTTGATCGTGCGCACCTGGGCACGCCGCTCGGGCGCGCCCCAAAAATTCACAGGCTCTGATGGCTGTGCCCCGGTACAGCTTCAGCGCGGCGGCGGGGCCCTTGCCGGCTCCCGTGGCGGCCAGGGTGGCGGAAGCCTGCCGCGATTGGCAGGGGGGCGGCTCGATCCTGGGGCTTTCCTTCGTTTCCGAACGATTCAAGGCCCTGCAGCAGGAAACAGAGAGCGCCCTGCGCCGCCTGCTGGCAGTGCCCGAAGGGTTTCGCATTCTTTTCCTCTCCGGCGGCGCCACGGCCCAGTTCGCCGCCTTGCCCTTCAATCTTCTCGCCGGGGGAAGGGCGGTCTATCTGGATTCCGGCCATTGGTCCCGCCGTGCGCGAGACGAGGCGGCCCGCCACGGCCCGGTCATCACGCTGCCCATGGCCGGTCTTGCCGCCTACGACGGCTGGCAGGGGGTGGAGGCCCCGGCGTATTGCCACCTCACCAGCAACGAAACTGCCGACGGTGTTCAGTGGGCCGAGGTCCCGGCCCTGCCGGTGCCCCTGTCGGTGGACATGACCTCCGATTTCCTCACCCGGCCCATCGATTTCGGCCGCGTTGCCCTGGCCTACGCCGGCACCCAGAAGAGCATCGGCGTTCCCGGCCTTACGGTGGTGATCCTGCGCGAAGACCTTCTGGGCCGCGCCGCCCCGACCACGCCCCGGGTGCTCGACTACACCGTTCAGGCGGCTGCCGAATCCCGGGTCAATACCCCGCCGGTGTTCGCTATTTTCGTGCTCCACGCCATGCTGGGCTGGATCGCGGATCAGGGGGGCGTCGCCGCCATGGCGGCGGCCGCCCGGCGGCGCAGCGGGGCGGTCTACTGGGCGGTAGATGAGAATCCGGCCTATCGCGCCCTCGTCCCGCCGCAGCAGCGCTCACGCATCAACCCCTGTTTCCGCCTGGCGGACGAGGCGGCCACCGCCGCCTTTCTGGGGGCGGCCCAGGCCGAGGGACTCCTGGACCTGAGGGGGCATCCCGACGTGGGGGGGGTACGGGTGAGTCTGTACAACGGTCTGCCCGACGACGCCGTGGCCGCCCTGGTGGGCTTCCTGGGCGACTACGCCAGTCTTGGAGCGGCGGCCTGATGGGGTTGGACTGATGGGCGCGCTGGGCGCCTCGCCGGCGTCCCTGTCCCGCCTCGCCCTGCGCACCCGCTGGCGTCTCCTCGATCTTCTGGCCACCCGAGGCGCTGCCGAGGCCGGTCCCCCCGTTCATGTCCTGGGGCTGGTATTTCCGGGCCCGGTAGGGCTGGCGGCGGGATTCGACCGCCATGGCCGCCTGTTCGAGGGAGCCGCCGCCCTGGGCCTGGGCGCGGTGGAGGCGGGGACCGTGTTCGCCGGGCAGCGCCGGCGGGTACCCCCGCCCACGGCACAACCCGGGGGGGCGCGCCGGGGAATCAGTCTGGGCAAGCCCCAGGCGATCCCATGGCCCAGCGCCGAGCACGCCTTTCTCCAGGCCAGGCGCGAGCACGGCGCCGGGGCCGACACCCTCTGTCTCAACCCGGGGCGCGACTGCCCGTCTGCAGCCCGTTTCGCCGGCGTCGTCGCGGCCGTCACCGAAGCCGAGGCCGGCGGCCGGCCCTTGCTGGTCAAGCTGAGTGCCCATTGGCCGGACCCGGCGGAGGCCGCCGCCCTGTGGGTGGCCGCCGGTGCCCGGGGAATCCTGGTGGCGGCCGAGGGCAGTGCCGATCCGCCGGGCGTCCTCCTTGCCCTGCGCCGCCGCCTGGGGGCGGGTATCGCCCTGGTAAGCGTCGGCGGCATCGCTTCGGCCCGGGAAGCCCTGGCGCGGCGGGCCGCGGGGGCGGACCTGGTGCAGATCCACCGCGGTCTGGTGCAACGCGGGCCGGCCCTCATCGGCGAAATCAACCGGGCCTGGCGCGGCGGTGCTATCCTGCCCGCCCCGTCCGCTTCTGCGCTTCATCGCGCCCAGCCATCATGGATCAAGTCGTCAAGCTCTACAGCCGCAAGCCCCGCCCCGTGATCGTCAACGGCGAAACCATCCCCGAGGAGGCCATCGCTGCCGCCACCTCGGATTTCGCCGATTCCCCCAAGCCCCGCGACGCGGCGGCCCGGGCCCTGGCTGTCCAGGTGCTCCTGCGCCAGCGGGCCGTGGTGGCGCGCATTGATGCCGAGGACGAGGCGACGGCCATTGAGCGTCTCCTGAGCGCCGAGATTCCCCGGGAGACGGTTTCTGACGAGGAAGTCCGCCGCTATTACGAAGGCAACCCGGACCGCTTTTCCAGCGGTGACCTGTTCCAGGTGCGCCATATCCTGTTCGACACCCGGGCGGGGGACGAAGAGGCCAAGGAGCGTGCGCGGCAGGCCGCCGACCTGTTGCTGCGGCTCAAGGATCATCCCGAAGGCTTCGAAGCTGCCGCCCGCCAGGTTTCGGCCTGCACCAGCGCCGAGGTGGGCGGGCAACTGGGGCAGTTGTCCGCCGGCTCCGTGGTGCCGGAATTCTGGTCCGCCCTGGTGGCCTTCGGCCGCGCCGGGCTCCTGCCCAACCCGGTGGAAACCCGCTTCGGCCTGCACCTGATCCAGGTCGACCATTGCGTGCGGGG
This sequence comes from Azonexaceae bacterium, assembly GCA_009469665.1. The sequence continues at coordinate 14,136 of SSTB01000120.1, forward strand.
GCGGGTGCTGCCCTTCGAAATCGTCGCCGATCGCATCCGGGAACACCTCGCCGACCGGCGGGACACCCTGGCCCAGCGGGAATACGTGGCAGGGCTCATTGCCTCGGCGCAGATCAGCGGGGTCGATTTCGGCGATACCTCGCCTGCCGCTCCGGGCCCCGGCTTGCCCCTCGAGTAGCGACCGGTGGCCTGGCCAGGCTGCGATCTCTAGTCGTCAGTCAGAGAGGTTTGCGGCTATGCCCAGGAGCGCATCCGCGCCCCGATCGCACGAAACGAACCGCAGCCATGGCTGAACTGGAGCTATGGCGAAGATGAGCGGCAAAGCGAGCCGGGATGCGGGGCGTGCCGACCCGTGCTGGACCGATCCGACAGACGACTAGGCCTCGTCCGGCAGTCGGGCGTGAATCGCCAGCCAGACGGTGGCCTGGTCGGGATCGGTCCATTCGACGCGGTGGCGGCGGTGGGCGGCTATGGCGATGAATTCCCCGGGGCCTAGGGAACGCGCCGCGGCCTCGTCAGCAAAGCGCAACCGGGCGGCGCCTTGCAGGACCAGGACCCATTCGTCCCAGGCCTGGTCGTACCAGAAGCCCGGCGGGCTCGCTTGGCCGGTGGAGACGATGCGCTCGACCTTCAGACCGGGGCGGGTGAAGAGGGGAGCGAAGTGCTCCTCGCCGCCCGGGGCGGGAAGCCCGGCCAGGAGATTGCCCGTGCCGGGCTCGCCGACCAGGGCACCTGCGTTTTGGTCGGACCGGATGGGGCCCTTGCAGAGGGTGGAGGCCATGGCGCGATTTCGCCGAGCGTCTAGTAGTCAGTCAGATAGGTTGGCGTGAATGCCGAGGCGCGCATCCGCGCCCGGATCGCGCGAAGCGAACCGCAGCCATAGCCGAAGCTCTGGCGAGGATGAGCGACAAAGCGAGCGGGGATGCGGGGCGGGCCGAACATCGCTGAACCTATGTGACCGCCTACTAGGCGCCGTGCAGCGGGAGCGCCGCGATGCGGCGTTCGATTTCGTCGGCCAGGCGGCGATAGGCCGGGCTGCCCGGGCCGCCGAAGCGGCGGCTGAATTCCGGCTGGTGCAGGAATTCGGGTAGGTCGGCGAGGGAGGGCATGAAGTCTGCCTCGCCGAAGGGCCCGGCCAAGGCGGCCTCCAGGCGCGAGGAGCCGCCGGCCACCGCTTCACCGAAACGGGTTCCGGCCCGGTCGGCGGCCAGGTCGGCGAAGGAGAAGCCGCTGCCCCGGCGGGCGTCTTCCAGTTCCTTGTACAGACCGACGGCGTCGGCGGCCGGTTCGCCGGCCCAGGCGGCCACGGCGGCCGAGACGCCGAAATGTTGGGCGCTGTCGTGGCGGTGCGCCAGTATCAGCTTGACCCGGCGCGGCTGGGGCCAGGCCTTGGCTTGCGGGACCAGGGCGGCGAGATCCTTTTCGTACAGGTACACCGCCAGGACGAGGAGCGCCGCCTTGCGGCCGGGGCGGTCCCGGGCGTCGGAGAGAAGGGGCTTGAGGATTTCGGCCAGGGGGACGGGGCTGCCCGCGGCCCGATGGTCCACCAGGGCGGCGAGGGCCTTCTGAGCGGTCTCCAGGCGTGCCACTTCGGCGGGCTCCAGCGCGACGCTGCGGGCTTGGCGCAGGAGGTCCGGTTCCCAGACGTAGCGCACCACCAGGGCGTTGGCCTGGGCGTCGCGGGCCAGGGCGCGCACGGCAGCCTTGGCGCTGTGCCACTCGGCGTCGCGGTTGAAGCGGGCCAGCAGGGCGGTGAGGCCCTTTTCCGCCAGTCCGGCGGGCAGGGGAAGCTGGCCGACGGAAACGCTGCGCAGGCGCGGTTCGCCTTCCCCCAGGGCCACGGCGAGGCGCAGGTTGAGAAAGCGCCCGGCGGGCAGGGCGCGGGTGAAGCGCAGTTCCACCGCTTCGTCGGTAAGGGAAAGGGCGCCGCGGCCCTTCAGGTAGCGCCCCGCCAGGAAATTGGCCGCCTCGTCGAGCAGGGTCGCCGGCAGGGCCACTTGGCGGGTTTCGCCGCGCTGGAAGTGGCGGGGATCGTTGGCCTTGAACAGATCCCTGGCCTGCCCGACCGCGCGGGGATTGAGGGCCTCGCCCCGCAGGACCAGGGGTTCGCCCTCCAGCGCCAGGGCCAGCAGGACGCCGACGCCGACCAGCAGGCCGAGGAGCAGGAGGGCGAGGCGTTTCATGCGCAAGGGCTCTTAGACGCCCTGCTTCAGACTGGCCTCGATGAAGGCGTCGAGGTCGCCGTCGAGAACCGCCTGGGTATTGCCCACTTCGTAATTGGTGCGCAGATCCTTGATGCGGGACTGGTCCAGCACGTAGGAGCGGATCTGGTGGCCCCAGCCGATGTCGGACTTGGCGTCTTCCAGCTTCTGCTGTTCGGCCTGCTGCTTGCGCAACGCGTGCTCGTAGAGGCGGGCCCGCAGCATCTTCCAGGCTTCGTCACGGTTTCTGTGCTGGGAACGGTCGTTCTGGCACTGGACGACGATGTTGGTCGGGATGTGGGTGAGGCGCACCGCCGAGTCGGTCTTGTTGATGTGCTGGCCGCCGGCGCCGGAGGCACGGAAGGTGTCGGTGCGCACGTCGGCGGGGTTGATCTCGATTTCGATGGAGTCATCGACTTCCGGATAGACGAAGACCGAGGTGAAGCTGGTATGGCGCCGCGCGTTGGAGTCGAAGGGGCTCTTGCGCACCAGGCGGTGGATGCCGGTCTCGGTGCGCAGGGTGCCGTAGCAGTAGTCGCCGGTGAATTTGATCGTGGCGCTCTTGATGCCGGCCACGTCGCCTTCGGACTCTTCCATGACTTCGACGCCGAAGCCCTTCTTCTCGCCGTACTTGACGTACATGCGCAGCAGCATGGAAGCCCAATCCTGGGCCTCGGTGCCGCCGGCACCGGCCTGGATTTCCAGGAAGCAGGGGTTGGGATCCTGGGGGTTGTTGAACATGCGGCGGAATTCCAGGGCGGCAATCTTTTCTTCCAGCCCGGCGTTGTCGGCTTCCACCGAGAGCAGGGTCTCGTCGTCGCCTTCCTCCTTGCCCAGGGCGAAGAGTTCACGACCGTCGTCGATGCCTTGCTGGACGTCTTCCAGCACCAGCACGATGTTTTCCAGGGATTTCTTTTCCCGCCCCAGTTCCTGGGCGCGCTGGGCGTCGTCCCAGATTCTGGGGTCTTCCAGTTCCTGGTTGAGGAGGGTCAGGCGTTCGCGCTTGTGATCGTAGTCAAAGATACCTCCGCAGATCGGTGGCGCGCTGCGCCAGGTCGTCGAGGGCGTTGGAGATGCTGTTCTGGCGTTCTGCTTCCATGGAATTCGTTCCGCAAATGTTGCAAAGCGGCAATTATAGCCGGGGCGGTCGGCATCCCGGGGCGATTGACGCTCCGGGCCCCTGCGCTACAGTGCTGCCTGAAACTCATTCCCGCGAGACGCCATGAAGCTGAACGACCCCTCCCTCTGGAAGAGCAGGGCCTACCTCGACGGCCGCTGGGTCGAGGCCGACGACGGCGCGAGCTTCGCCGTCGACAATCCTGCCGACGGCCTTGAAATTGCCCGCGTCGCCGACCTGGGGCCCCGGGAGACGGAGGCCGCCATCGCGGCCGCCGCTGCGGCCCTGCCGGCCTGGCGGGCGCGCACGGCCAGAGACAGGGCGGCGGTGCTGCGCCGCTGGCACGATCTGATCCTCGATCACACGGAGGATCTGGCGACCCTCATGACCCTGGAGCAGGGCAAGCCCCTGGCGGAGGCCCGGGGCGAGGTGGCCTACGGTGCGTCCTTCGTCGAATGGTTCGCCGAGGAGGGCAAGCGCGTCTATGGCGACCTGATCCCCTCGCCGGCGACGGACCGGCGCCTTCTGGTGCTCAAGCAGCCGGTGGGGGTGACGGCGGCAATCACGCCCTGGAACTTCCCCTTGGCCATGATCACCCGCAAGGTGGCGCCGGCCCTGGCCGCCGGCTGCACCTCGGTGGTCAAGCCGGCCGAGGCGACGCCATTGTCGGCCCTTGCCCTGGCCGAACTGGCGGTGCGGGCGGGGATTCCTCCCGGTGTCCTCAACGTGGTGACCACGGCGCGGCCGGCGCTGGTGGGCGAGACGCTCACCGCCAGCCCCCTGGTGCGCAAGCTCTCCTTCACCGGCTCTACCCCCGTGGGCAAGCGCCTCATGGCCCAGTGCGCCGGGACGGTGAAGCGCCTTTCCCTGGAACTAGGGGGCAACGCGCCCTTCATCGTCTTCGACGACGCCGACCTCGACGCCGCCGTGCGGGGCGCCCTGCTTTCCAAGTACCGCAATGCGGGCCAGACCTGTGTCTGCGCCAACCGAATCCTTGTGCAGGACGGCATTCACGAGGCATTCGCCACCCGTCTGGCGCAGGCGGTTTCCGGCCTGGCGGTGGGCGATGGCTTCGATCTGCAAACCCAGGTGGGGCCGCTCATCAACGCCGCCGCGCTGGATAAGGTGGAGCGTCTGGTGGCCGACGCCATGGCCCGGGGCGCGCAGGCGCTGGTGGGGGGGAGCCGCCACGCCAGGGGCGGCCACTTTTACGCCCCTACCGTGCTCACCGGGGCGACGCCGGCCATGGCCTTGGCCGAGGAGGAAATCTTCGGGCCGGTGGCGCCGCTCTTCCGTTTCGGGAGCGAGGATGAGGCCGTGGCACTGGCCAACGCCACCCGCTCCGGGTTGGCCGCCTACTTCTACGCCCGCGACCTGGGTCGCGTCTGGCGAGTGGCGGAACGCCTGGAGTACGGCATGGTGGCGGTCAACGAGGGCATCCTGTCCAACGAGGTGGCGCCCTTCGGCGGGGTGAAGGAATCCGGCATCGGCCGCGAGGGCTCCCGCTACGGCATCGACGAATACCTGGAGATGAAGTACGTCTGCCTGGGGGGGCTGGCTTCCTGAGAGCCTGTGAAAATTTCATTCACCCCCTCTCGTCATGCCCAGCCGCGCCCGCTCGGCGTTGCCAATGCTCGCCATAGCCCGGGTTATGGCTGGGCTTGGCGCCTTGATCGTGCACAGATGTGCACGCCGCTCGGCTGCTCCCGAAAAATTCACAGGCTCTGAGCCGGCCGGCGCCGCCCCCGGTCCCATCGGCGGGGGGCGGGAGAGGCTCTCAGTCGGCCCGGTGCAGGTGCAGTTCGCCGGTGTTGCTGCGGGTGGCGTTGATGACCACCTGGCTGATCTGGACCTGGGGGGACACATCGGTGTAGTTGGGGATGTCGGCCATGATGACGCCTTCGTGGGGACCGAAGGCGGCCTGGAAGGCTTCCACGCTGTCGAAGAACAGATGGCATACGGCGGCGAAGGGCGCACCGCCGCCTTCGCCCGCGACCCCCGCATCGACGGCGATGCCCTTGCAGGCCGCCCCTAGCTTGTCGCGCACCATGGGCATGTGGCTGTTGCAGTAATACTCCAGGTCGAAGTGGCTGCCCGGGGCGTTGGGGTAGAGCACGGATACCTTGATCATGGCGATGCCTCCATGTGGGTTGGGCGACGAAAACGGAATGGCGGATCGAGTTGCCGCAGGAGGCCGGCCAACGAGCCCTGCGCCCTTGGCGCGACCGCTATTCCTTCTTTTTCCAGAATCGTTTGATGCCGAAATCGAGCGGCGGTGCCTCGACCTCGGGTTCCTTCGGGGCCTCGGGGGGCGCGTCCCGGTTGGCCATGCGCATGATGTCGGCGTTGAGGGCGTTGGTGTCGACGCCGTAGCAGCCCTGCAGGTCGATTTCCTCGATTTCGGCACCAGCCTTGGCCATCCATTCGGGTACTTCCGGCGCGAAAGGCGCGGGTGCGGGGGGCGGGGGCGCCGCGGCGGCGGAATTGGTCGTCTCGGCAGCGGGGCCGTGGTTGGGGTCAACGGCGGCGGGCCGTGGCACCGGGGCCGAGGGCGGTGCGCCGGCGGCGAGGCGGGTAGCCTCGCGGCCGGCCCGGTTGGCGATGCCCTGGGCGGCGAGTTTTTCGGCCAGGGTGAGGCCGATGTCCAGGCCGGCGGGAATTTCAGTCCCCAGTTCAACCAGCAGGCGGACGGCATCCTTCTTGCCACCGCGACGGGCGACGGCCAGCAGGCTCTCGGCCCGGCTGTCGCTGCGCAGCAGGTTGACCTCGGCGCCGCGGGAAACCAGGCTGCGGATGATGTCCAAATGGCCGTTGTAGGCGGCGATGCGCAGGGGCAGGCCGGGGATGCCGATATTGTCGGGCAGGTTGGGGTCGGCCCCGGCATCCAGGGCGGCATTGACGGCGGCGGGGTCGCCGGCCCGCAGGGCGGCAATGAGTTGATCGGTGGGGCGCATGGTCGGGACGGGGGCGGCGTGGGGCGGGACGAGCATGGGAATTATGAGCTTCGGCCGGAAAAACGTTAACCGGGACATGGAATGGCGCGGCGGTCCGGGACACAAAGCATTCCGGGACTCGACAAGCGGTCAACCGAGGTTTCCGGGTTCAAGATACTCCACCGTGAGCTGGGGATTCTGCACCCCCATGTATTCATTGACCGCCAGGCGAAAGGCGATGCGGGCTCGAGGGCCGGGCTGTGCAGCGAAATTGAACTGGATGGCGTCGATGCGGGAGCTTCCCTTGCGCAGACGCAGCTTCAAATGCTTGTCCTTGAGAATTTTCTGCTGCTCGACCTCGAATTCGTCCAGGAAGAGGGGCGCCGGGAAGCCCTGGCCCCAGACCTCCTGTTCCAGGAGACGGGCGATTTCCAGGGAGATGTAGGCCGTTTCGAGGCCGCCGTCGGTTTCCAGGGTGCGGGTGAGGTCGGCAGGATCCAGGAGCTCGGCGGCGATGCGCGCGAAAAGTTCGGCGAAGCGGGGGAAGTCCTCCTCCCGCAGGGTCGCCCCGGCCGCCATGGCGTGACCGCCAAAGCGCACCAGCAGGCCAGGGGCGCGCTTGACCACCAGGTCCAGGGCGTCGCGCAGGTGCAGGCCGGGGATGGAGCGGCCGGAACCCTTGAGGAGGCCGCTTTCTCCGCGGGCAAAGGCGAAGACCGGCCGATGCAGGCGGTCCTTCAGCCGGGCGGCCAGGATGCCCACCACGCCTTCGTGCCAGTCGGGGTCGAAGAGGGCCATGCCCGGCGCGTCGCCGGCGTCTCCCAGGCGGTCCAGGAGTTCCAGGGCCTGGGCCTGCATGTCGGCCTCGATCTCGCGCCGCTCGCGGTTGAGGCCGTCGAGTTTCTGGGCGATGGCCAGGGCCCGGGCGGGGTCGTCGGTGACGAGGCATTCGATGCCCAGACCCATGTCGGCCAGACGTCCGGCGGCGTTGAGGCGGGGACCCAGGACAAAGCCCAGGTCGAAGGCGGTGGCAGCCCGGGGGTCGCGGCCGCAGGCGGCGAAGAGGGCCGCGAGGCCGGGCTTGACCTGGCCCTGGCGCATGCGGGAGAGGCCCTGGCTGACCAGAATGCGGTTATTGCGGTCCAGACGCACCACGTCGGCGACAGTGCCCAGGGCGACCAGGTCGAGGAGGTTGCCCAGCTTTGGTTCCGGCTGGGCGGCGAAGGCGCCGCGGCGGCGCATTTCGGCCCGCAGGGCGAGCATGACGTAGAACATGACGCCGCAGCCGGCCAGGGATTTGGACGCAAAGCCGCAGCCGGGCTGGTTGGGATTGACGATGCAGTCCGCTGCGGGCAGGGTCTCGCCGGGCAGGTGATGGTCGGTGACCAGGACGGCGATGCCCAGTTCCCGTGCCCGGGCGACGCCTTCCAGGCTGGCAATGCCGTTATCGACGGTGACGATGAGGTCGGGCTGGCGCTCCGACGCGAGGTCGACGATTTCCGGCGAGAGGCCGTAGCCCAGCTTGAAACGGTCCGGCACCAGGTACTCGACGCAGGCGCCGAAGGCCCTGAGGGCGCGCAGGCCGATGGCGCAGGCCGTGGCACCGTCGCAGTCGTAGTCGGCGACGATGAGGATGCGGGCCTCGGCTTCGATGGCGTCGGCCAGGAGGATGGCGGCTTCGTCGGCCCGGGTGAGGGTCTGGGGGGGAAGCAGGTGCTTGAGGTCGTAATCGAGTTCGCTGCGGTCGGCGACGCCCCGGGCGGCGTAGAGGCGAGCCAGAAGCGGATGCAGGCCCTGCTGTTCGAGTTGCCAGGCGGAGCGGGCTGGAATGGTTCGGGATACGAGGCGGGTCATGCGGCAAGGCTCCGGGCCAGGGCGGCGAGGTCGGCAGGGCGGCGCCAGAAGCGCCAGCGGGCACCCGCTTCCAGGCGCCAAGCGAGGGCGCCGTACACGGTGGGCGCCAGGAGGGTGAGGGATTTCAGGCGCCCCAGAGCCCGGGCCGCCGGGGCGAACCAGGCCGCGTCGAGGCCCGCGAGGATGGCGCGCCAGCGGGCGGAATCTTCGTAGAGTACTGCGGACAGGGGTGCATCCAGGACCGCGATGGCGCGCTCCGCAGGGGCAGCAGCGAGCAGGGCGTCCAGTCCGGCGGGCAACGGCAGGGCCTGGACGGCGGCGCTGCGGGCCAGACCTTGCGCGAGAGGGTCGTCAGCGTGGAGGCAGGCGAAGGGGGCGGGCGGGGCGTCCCCCAGGGCGCCGGCCCCCCAGAGCCAGAGGCCATTGACCGCCGGCAGCCCTCGGGCGGCGCGGGCCTCGTTGACCGGGTGGCCGTGCAGCACCATCTGGATTTCGTTCAGGACAGATTGCAGGGGGGAAGCGGCCTGACCCCGGTCCAGACGACGGCCGGCCACGGCGGACAGTGGCGGGGTGGCGAAGGCGACGGGTCGGGCAAGGCGGAGTAGCCAGCGACGGGGCGTGAGGGCATGGAAGCTGCCCAGGTCGGCGAATTCGCGATTGAGAGCGGCGACGAGTTCCACAGCCTCCTGCGCGGCCAGCTCGAAGGCCCCGGCGTCGGCCAGGACCACGCGCTCGTGGTGAAAGCGCAGGTGCACCGGGTCGGCGCACAGCCAGCAGGCGTCGCCCGGGGTCAGGGCCCCTGGAGCCTGTTCCCCGAGGAGGCGCAGGGCGGCCAGGGGCGCGTCGGCGCCGCGGCCCCAGGCGGCGGCAAGGGCGTGTTCGTAGGGCAGGGCGGGCTGCCGCTCGCAGGGGGCGTGGCCCAAAAGCCAGGCCAGGCCAGGCAGGGCGAGGCCTTTCCAGGCGGCTTGGTCGGCGGGTTCCGGCCAGAGCAGTTCGGGGACGAGAAGGGTCAGATGCATCGGGGAAAGCGGGGCGGGGAAGCGAGGCGGGGAAGCGAGGTAAAGCGGTACGGAATGCCCTACCAATGGGCGATACGGGGGGAAGCGGGATCAGTGTACCATGGCGCCTTTGCCGTCCCCCGTGTGCCGCTACGCCCGCTCGCAGCGGGCTTCGCATTTCTGCCCCGTTTCCCGGAATCCTGGCGTTTTATGGCCTTGCCCTACGAACTGCTCATCGGTTTGCGCTATACCCGCGCCAAGCGACGCAATCACTTCATTTCCTTCATTTCCCTCATTTCCATGGTCGGCATAGGCCTGGGCGTGGCGGCGCTCATCGTCGTGCTCTCGGTGATGAACGGCTTCCAGACCGAATTGCGGACCCGCATCCTGGGGGTGGCGTCTCACATCCAGATCACCGGCGTTTCGGGAGAGCTTTCCAACTGGCCCGAAGTGGCGAGTCAGGCGGCGCGCCACCCGGAGGTGCGGGCCAGCGCGCCCTTCGTCCAGTCCCAGGCCATGTTCGCCGTGGATAACGGGGTGCGTGGTTCGGTGGTGCGCGGCATCGTGCCGCAACTGGAGGAGGGGGTGGCGAATTTTGCCGGTGCCATGAAGAGCGGCCGGCTGGAGGACCTGCGTCCGGGCGAATTCGGCGTCATCCTGGGGGCCGATCTGGCCCGCGGTATCGGCGTATTCACCGGCGACAAGGTGACCTTGATCGCGCCCCAGGGCAGTGTCACCCCGGCCGGGATCGTGCCCCGCCTCAAGACCTTCACCGTGGTGGGCATATTCGAGGTGGGCATGTACGAGTACGACAACGGCCTCGCCCTCATCCACCTGGAAGACGCCCAGAAGCTCTATCGCCTGGATGACCGCGTGACCGGCGTGCGCCTCAGGATCGACGACCTCTTTGCTGCCCCGCGGGTGACGCGGGAAATCGCGCCCCTCATTTCCGCCGACGCCTATCTCTACGACTGGACCAAGAGCCACGCCAATTTCTTCCGGGCGGTGCAAATCGAGAAAACGATGATGTTTATCATCCTTTCCCTGATTGTGGCCGTCGCGGCTTTCAACCTAGTATCCACTTTGGTTATGGCGGTGACAGACAAGGAAGCGGACATCGCCATTCTGCGCACCCTGGGGGCGCGGCCCGGATCGATCCTGGCCATATTCGTCGTCCAGGGGGCGCTGGTAGGCGTGGTGGGGCTGGGTCTCGGCGTTGCCGGCGGGGTGGCGCTGGCCCTCAATATCGACGTGGTGGTGCCGGCGCTGGAGCGCCTTTTGGGGATTCACTTCCTGGCCAAGGATGTCTATTACATCTCGGAATTGCCTTCGGAACTGCAGTGGAAGGATGTGGGGGGCGTCACGGCCATCGCCTTCGTCCTTGCGCTTGGGGCCACGCTCTACCCGAGTTGGCGGGCCTCGCGGGTCAATCCGGCGGAGGCGCTGCGCTATGAGTGAGGTCGTGCTTTCCGCCCGGGGCCTGGAAAAGACGTTCAGGAGCGGCTCCCTCGAAGTGCCCGTCCTGCGGGGCATAGACCTGGACATCCGGTCCGGCGAGACCCTGGCCGTGGTGGGCGCTTCCGGATCGGGGAAGAGCACCTTGCTCCATCTCCTGGGCGGCTTGGACGCGCCCAGTGCCGGTGCGGTGAGCCTCCTGGGGCGGGATTTTTCCTCTCTCGGGGAAGCGGAGCGGGGCGACTGGCGCAACCGCCATCTGGGTTTCGTCTATCAGTTTCACCACCTGCTGCCGGAATTCAATGCCCTGGAAAACGTCGCCATGCCGCTCCTCATCCGGCGCACCCCGCGGGA
>SSTB01000121.1 GCA_009469665.1 Azonexaceae bacterium
CCGCGTCTATGTCACCGACGCCGCCGGGACCGTCGTCTTCGATTCCGAGGGCAGCGCAGTGGGCGCCGATTATTCCCAGTGGCGGGACGTCGCCCGCGTGCTCAAGGGCGAATACGGCGCCCGCAGCACCCGGGAGAATCCCGACGATCCCAGTTCTTCGGTGATGTACGTGGCCGCACCCATCGTCGCCGACGGCAAACTCATCGGCGTCCTCTCGGTGGCCAAACCCCTCGCCAAGATGCTGCCCTACATCGACCGCGCCGAGCAGCGCGTGCGCCGGGCCGGCTATTGGCTGCTGGCGGCTTCGGCCCTGATCGGGATCTCCTTTTCCTTCTGGCTGACTTGGACCGTCAATCGCCTGCGCACCTACGCCCGGGACGTCGCGGAAGGCCGCAAGGCCGAGCCCCCTACCGGCGGCGGCCGCCAGTTTTCGGAACTCGCCCGGGCGCTGGCCGTGATGCGGGAGAAGCTGGAAGGCAAGCAGTACGTCGAGCGTTACGTCCAGAACCTCGCCCATGAAATGAAAAGCCCGCTGACCGCCGTCCTCGGCGCCGCCGAAATCCTCGAAGGCGACCCGCCCGCCGAGGATCGCAAACGCTTCGCGGGGAACATCGCCGAACAGGGCGGGCGGCTGCGGGTCATCATCGAGCGCATGCTCCAACTCGCCCGGCTGGAACAATTGCAGGCTCCGGAAAGCGCCGTCGCCGTCGATCTCCCCGCCCTGCTCGCCCGTTGCCGGGAAGAACGGGCTCTGGCCCTGGCTGCGCGCGGCCTCGCCTGCCGGATCGACGCTCCCGCACCCGTCACGGTCAGGGGCGACCTACTCCTCCTGCAACAGGCCATCCTCAACCTCCTCGACAACGCCATCGAGTTCTCGCCGGAGGGCGGCACCATAGCGATCGCCCTCACCACGGCCAACGGCCGGGCCGAAATCACCGTCCGCGACCACGGCACCGGCGCCCCCGACTACGCCCTGCCCCAGCTCTTCGAGCGCTTTTATTCCTTGCCCCGCCCGGCCACCGGCAAGAAGAGCACCGGCCTGGGACTGGCCCTGGTGCGGGAAGTGGCGCGGCTGCACGGAGGCGAAGCCGCGTTTTCCAATCACGTTGAGGGTGGCGGATTGGCGACCCTCGTCCTGCCCACCTCCTGACATATCCGGGCAGCGAGACGCCAACCGCAATTGAACGAGCGAATTGGTCGTGTGCAGCCTTGCTTCGGGCATCGACCTCGTCGCTCCCCGGCTAGAATAGCAACCCAGTCCATTCAACTGCCCGAGATACCGCCGTGTCCGCAATTCCCCAACTGCTCACCCCCGTCGAAGCCCGCATACTCGGGGTCCTCATCGAGAAGGAAAAAACCACGCCGGACGTCTATCCCCTCAGCGTCAATAGCCTCACGAACGGGTGCAATCAAAAGACCTCGCGTGATCCGGTGATGAACCTTGCCGAAGGGGAAGTCGAGGCTGCTCTGCGGGGATTGCACAGTCGGCTCCTGGTTTTGCAGACCTCCGGCCGGGTCATGCGCTATGCCCACAATTTTGGCAAGAGCTATCAACTCCCCGGCGCGGCTGTGGTCCTGCTTGCCGTGCTGATGCTACGCGGGCCCCAGACGGCGGCGGAACTGCGCGCCAATTGCGACCGCCTGTATCGCTTCGCCGATTCATCGTCGGTGGAAGGCTATCTCGAGGAACTGGCCGTTAGGCCGGACGGGGCCATGGCGGTCCGCTTGCCGAAGCAACCGGGGTCCCGGGAGCACCGCTGGGCTCATCTCCTGTGCGGCGAACTCCCTGCCGACCTGGCTTCCTTCCAGGAAACGACATGCCCGGCGGGCACATTGGATTTTGAGAACCGAGTGGCGCGGCTGGAGGAGGAAGTAGCCGAACTGCGAACCCTGCTGACGAGGCTTCTGCCGCCCTCGGTCTGATTCTCATTGCCGGGCTCCCCGCCGCCGGAACTGCCCCCGTCAGCAATTGACCACGTCGCTGACGGGGTCCGGGAGGCATCCCAACGTCAGCAAAGGCCGAAGTGCGTGATTTCGCACTCCGGCAGATTGCTGAGTCGCGCCTTCAGCCAGAACCGGCCTTTCAGCGCGCCCATAGACGCAAGGCGTGGGAGGCCATGAGCACCGCCACCACTGCCGCCAGCACTGCAAACCCTTTCTGCAGTCGATGGCCGGCGACATAAGGCGTCACTATCCTTCCCAGGTACATCCCGACGATGGCCCCGCCCACGAAAGGCAGTGCGGTCAGCCAATGGGTCTGCCGGCCCTGAATCAGGCCGCTGAAGAATGCGCCCTGGCTGATGAGCGCGATGGTCATTAACGAAGTGGCCACTGCGGAATGCATCGACAGGGGCAAGCTTGCCCGTAGTGCCGGAACGATGACAAACCCGCCGCCGACGCCCAGAAATCCGGAGAGAAAGCCGGCGGCGGCGCCGATGACACTCAACAGGGCGGCAACCGGCAAGGTCCAGACCAGACGTCCGCTGGCTGGGTCGACCGTCCCGAAGGTCGCCTGGGATGCCCGGCCCTCGCCCGCCACCGCGGCACGGACCACAGCGGAATCCTCCCTGGCCGAACCCGACTGAAGGTACATCCTCATGGCGACGAAGGCCAGCACGGCGCAAAAAATGAGTTGCAGCGCAGCGGGTTGCGATCTGTCGGCCGCATAGACGCCCAGCGGGGAAACCAGCATGCCGACGACGCCCATCAGGCTCGCGGCGCGGTAGCGTACATAGGCATGCTTCCAGGCGAGTGCCGTTCCGACTGTGGCGGCAACGGCTACGGCCAAGAGGGATGTGCTTGCGGCCTGGGTGATCGACCAGCCCAACCCGGCCATGAGCAAGGGCACCGCGAGTACCGAGCCGCCGGCACCGGTCAGGCCGAGCAGAATGCCTACGACAATGCCGATGAGGACAATCATGGGGTCCCTCTGGTGGATTTTGGAGCAGAGCCAGAGCTACCGATTCTCCCACAGCCCGATATATCAGTAAATTCTAATTCTTTTGTTGTCCGGCCAACACGGGCCTTTCCGAAGGCGGCGTTGCGGAAAGTCGAGCCCGGGCAATTGGCCGAATCACGCCGGACTTCACCCCGGCTTCATACAACTTCACCGCCGCCCCCTCTTCCCATCACCTGCCACCGCGACACTGCTCCCGTCATCCATCACAGGGAGTTCATCATGGACAGGAAACTGTTCTTCAAGCTCGTCGCCATCGGCTTCATGTCGCTCTTGCTGCTCATCCCCCTGGCCCTCATCGAGGATCAGGTCCGCCAGCGCAGCAGCCGCCAGTTCGAAGTCCAGCAAAGCATCGCCAATAGCGCCGCCGGGCCGCAGACCCTGGTGGGGCCGGTGCTGGCGATCACCTACCGGGAGATGCTGGAACCCGAGAGCAAGCGCGACCCTGAAACGGGCCGGGTGACCACCACCCCCCGCTATCGCGACGGCGCCTTCTATCTGCCGCCGGAGGTGCTGGTCCTGGACG
>SSTB01000011.1 GCA_009469665.1 Azonexaceae bacterium
CCCGCACCCTGCCCCAGCTACCGCGACTGGTGCACCAGTCCTTAGCCCAGCCGGCCAAGGCCGACCTGCAACCGCAACTGGAAAAGCTTATCGCCGAGCAACAGCGGCAGAACCGCTGGCTCACCATCATCGCCCTATTGCTGGCCGTGGTGGCGGGCGTTCTCCTGTCGCGGTTCGCCGGCTAGAACAGGAAGGGCTCCCGCGCCGGCGTCTGGCCGGCCACTTCCCGGGCACGGCCCTCCGCGTCGAAGACCCGCACCTGGCGCGGGCGGAACCAGATGGCCTGGCCGACTTCCAGGCGCAGGGCCTCGTGGCGTTCCCTGGAGAGTTCCACCTCCACCACTTCGCTTTCGTGCAACAGTTCGATGCGAACCACCGGCCCGATGGGATGCACGTGGGAGACCGTCGCCGGCAGGGCGTTGTCCAGGGGCTGCGGGGAAAGGTCGATGTCGTGGGGACGCACGAAGGCGGTGGAGCCCTCGCCGGAGTTGCGTTCCACTGCGGCGAAGCCACCCTGGACCCGGCTGTGGAAGACATTCACATTGCCCAGGAACTGATAGACGAAGGGCGTCGCCGGCGCCGAATAGACCTCGTCGGGCGAGCCGATCTGCTCGATACGGCCATGGTTCATCACGACCACCCGGTCGGCGACCTCCAGTGCCTCCTCCTGGTCGTGGGTAACGAAAACCGAGGATATATGCATGTCGTCGTGGAGGCGCCGCAGCCAGCGGCGCAGTTCCTTGCGCACCTTGGTGTCCAGGGCGCCGAAGGGCTCGTCGAGGAGTAGCACCTTGGGCTCGACGGCCAGGGCCCGGGCCAGGGCGATACGTTGACGCTGGCCGCCGGAAAGCTGCGACGGGTAGCGATCGGCCAGCCAGTCGAGCTGGACGAGGCCGAGCAATTCCATGACTCGGCGCTTGATCTCCGCTTCCGCCGGCCTTTCCTTGCGCGGCTTGACCCGCAGGCCGAAGGCCACGTTCTCGAACACCGTCATGTGGCGGAACAGGGCGTAGTGCTGAAAGACGAAGCCGACGTTGCGTTCCCGGGCGTGCAGGTGGGTCGCCTCGGCGCCGGAGAAGAGTATCTCGCCCTGATCGGCGGTCTCCATGCCGGCGATGATGCGCAGCAGCGTCGTCTTGCCGCAGCCGGAGGGGCCCAGCAGGGCGACCAGCTCCCCGGTGGGGATGTCGAGGTTGATAGCGTCGAGCGCCACGAAGTTGCCGAAGCGCTTGGAGATTTTGCGGATTTCGATGCTCATGAAGTTTTCTCGCCGGGGAGTTCAGCGTTCAGCATGTCGGTCTCGGCCTTCATGCGCCACTCGACGATGGTCTTGGCTACCAGGGTGACCAGGGCCAGCAGGGCCAGGACCGAGGCGGCGGCGAAGGCGCCGATGGCGTTGTATTCGTTGTAGAGAATTTCGACGTGCAGGGGCAGGGTGTTGGTTTCGCCGCGGATGTGGCCGGACACCACGCTCACCGCGCCAAATTCGCCCATCGCCCGGGCGTTGGAGAGGATTACGCCGTAGAGCAGACCCCACTTGATGTTGGGCAGGGTCACCCGCCAGAACATCTGCCAGCCGGAGGCGCCCAGGGACACCGCCGCCTCCTCTTCGTCCTTGCCCTGGGACTGCATCAGGGGAATCAGTTCCCGGGCGATGAAGGGGAAAGTGATGAACAGGGTGGCGATGATCATCCCCGGCACGGCGAAGATTATCTTCAC
This sequence comes from Azonexaceae bacterium, assembly GCA_009469665.1. The sequence goes on from SSTB01000011.1 coordinate 1,720, forward strand.
GTCGTGGTCGGACAGCCAGGGGCCCAGCCAGCCCTGGGCACCGAAAATGAGGATGAAGATGAGGCCAGCCACCACCGGCGACACGGCGAAGGGCAGGTCGATCAGCGTGATCAGCAGGTTCTTGCCCTTGAAGTCGAATTTGGCGATGGCCCAGGCCGCCGCCACGCCGAAGAGGACGTTGAAGGGCAGCACGGCCAGAGCGATGGCGATGGTCAGCCAGATGGCCGAACGGGTTTCCGGCTCCTTCAGGGCTTCCAGGTAGGCGGGCAGGCCCTGGGCCAGCGCTTCGACGAAGACGGCGATGAGCGGCAGGCCAAGGAAGAAGAACAGGAAGCCGAGGCCGACGGTGAGCAGCGTATAGCGTACCCAGGCCGCTTCCTGGGTGGCGCGGGTCAATTTGCCCCC
>SSTB01000122.1 GCA_009469665.1 Azonexaceae bacterium
CCACCATCTCCATGGCCTTGGTGATCTTGCGCGTGTTCTCGACGCTCTTGATCTTGTTGCGAATTTCCTTGCCGCTAGGCATGGCGTTCTCCTAAGCGATCAGGCCCAGCTGCTCTTGAACGCCTGGATGCCGGCGGCCAGTTTCTTCTCCGTCTCGCCATCGAGCTCAGCCTTGGACTCCATGGTGCTCATGACGTCGGCGCAGTTGGACTTGAGGTATCCAATCATGGCCTTTTCGCACTCGAGGGCACGCTTCACTTCGACGTCGTCGAAGTAGCCCTTGTCGGCGGCGTACAGCGTCACGGCCATTTCGGAGATGCTCATGGGGGCGTACTGGGGCTGCTTCATCAGCTCGGTCACCAGACGGCCACGCTCAAGTTGCTTGCGAGTCGCGTCATCCAGATCGGAGGCGAACTGGGCGAAAGCAGCGAGTTCGCGGTACTGGGCGAGAGCCAGACGCACGCCGCCGCCAAGCTTCTTGATCAGCTTAGTCTGGGCGGCACCGCCGACGCGGGACACGGAGATACCGGCGTTGATGGCGGGACGGATACCGGCGTTGAACAGGTCGGTTTCCAGGAAGATCTGACCGTCGGTAATGGAGATGACGTTGGTCGGAACGAAGGCGGACACGTCACCAGCCTGGGTTTCGATCACCGGCAGAGCGGTCAGAGAACCGGTCTTGCCCTTGACTTCGCCGTTGGTGAGCTTCTCGACCCAGGCTTCGGAAACGCGAGCGGCGCGCTCCAGGAGACGGGAGTGGAGATAGAACACGTCGCCCGGATAGGCTTCACGGCCCGGCGGACGGCGCAGCAGCAGGGAAACCTGACGGTAACCCCAGGCCTGCTTGGTCAAGTCGTCATAAATGAGCAGGGCGTCCATGCCCCGGTCGCGGAAGTACTCGCCCATGGTGCAGCCAGAGTAGGGGGCGATGAACTGCAGCGCAGCGGATTCGGAAGCCGAAGCGGCGACGACGATGGTGTATTCCATGGCGCCGTGCTCTTCCAGCTTGCGCACCACGTTGGCGATGGTGGAAGCCTTCTGGCCGACCGCAACGTACACGCAGAAGAGGTTCTTGCCCTTCTGGTTGATGATGGTGTCGACTGCAACGGCGGTCTTGCCGGTCTGACGGTCGCCGATGATCAGCTCACGCTGGCCGCGGCCGACGGGCACCATGGAGTCCACGCACTTCAGACCGGTCTGCACCGGCTGAGAGACGGATTTACGCCAGATGACGCCGGGGGCGACTTTTTCGATCTTGTCGGTCAGCTTTGCGTTGATCGGGCCCTTGCCGTCGATGGGTTGCCCCAAGGAGTTGACCACGCGGCCGAGCAGCTCGGGGCCGACGGGAACTTCCAGGATGCGGCCGGTGGTCTTGACCACGTCGCCTTCGGAGATGTGCTCATACTCGCCGAGCACAACGGCACCGACGGAGTCGCGCTCGAGGTTGAGCGCCATGCCGAAGGTGTTGCCGGGGAATTCCAGCATTTCGCCCTGCATGACGTCTTGCAGGCCATGCACGCGGCAGATGCCGTCGGTCACGGAGACCACAGTCCCCTGGGTGCGCACTTCGGTGGCGCCCTGGAGGTTCTGGATCTTGCTCTTGATCAGTTCAGAAATTTCGGAAGGATTCAACTGCATGAAATTCTCCTAGTGGTTCAGTGCCGTTGCCATGGCGTCGAGCTTGCCGCGGACTGAAGCATCCAGCATCTGGTCGCCGACGATGACCTTGACGCCGCCAATGAGCTCTGGGTCGATTGACACCGAAGCTTCGAGCTTGGTCTTGAAGACCGTTTCGAGTTGCGGCACCAGTGCTTTCACCTGGGCATCGTCGAGGGGGAAGGCCGAAACGATCTCGGCTTGCTTGGTACCTTCTTCCGCTTGCTTGTAGCTTTCGTACAGGCCTGCGATTTCGGGCAAAAGCCCCAGACGGTCGTTGTTGGACAGCAGCTGGATGAAGTTCGACAGCTCCGCATCTACCGCCGACTCCTTGGCGGAAGCGCAGGCAGACCGGAAGAGGTCGACCAGTTGCGTGGCCGCCACGTTGGGGTCACCGATGGCCGCGCGGGCCTCGGGATTGGCTGCCACCTGACCGAGTAGAGCGATCTGCTCGGCCCACTTGGCCAGCTTGCCGCTATCCTTCGCAGCCCGGAAAAGGGCCTCGGCGTAGGGACGGGCGATAGTTACGGACTCGGCCATATTACAAGCCCTGCTTCAGGGCGCCCAGCATATCGGCATGCACGGACGCGTTGATTTCCTTGCGCAGGATCTTCTCGGCACCGGCAACCGCCAGTTCGGCGACGCGCTCACGCAATTGCTGCTTGGCACGTTCGACTTCCTGTTCGATTTCCGCCTTGGCACCGGCGACGACCTTGTCGGCCTCCACCTTGGCATTGCCCTTGGCTTCCTCGACGATCTGCTGCGCACGCTTTTCGGCTTGGGCGACGAGATCCGCGGACTTCTCCTTGGCTTCCCGCAGCGCCTCGGCGGAACGCTTGGCGGCGAGCTCTTGCTCGTTCTTGCCACGTTCGGCCGCAGCCAGGCCTTCAGCGATCTGGGATTGACGGTCGGCCATCGCCTTTTGCAGCGGCGGCCAGACATACTTCATCGTGATCCAGATGAAGATCGCAAACCAGATTGCCTGGCCAATCAGTGTAGCGTTGATATTCACGCTAACCTCCTGGTAAGTTGGGTTTCAGGGGCGCGGATTAATGCTTCAGCAGGGCCAGGAACGGGTTGGCGAACAACAGGAACAGGGCGATACCAACACCGATCATGGTCACGGCGTCGAGCAGACCGGCCACGATGAACATCTTGACCTGCAGGGTGGGGATCATTTCCGGCTGACGGGCAGCGCCTTCCAGGAAACGGCCGCCGAGGATACCGAAGCCGATGGCGGTACCGAGAGCGCCGCAGCCGATCAGGATGGCGACAGCGATGGCGGTGTTGGAGAGGACGGTTGCGAGTTCCATGTTTACTCCTCAGTAAGTTAAAAAGGGTGCTGCGGGGTTGAAAGTAGAACGACGACGAACTGCGAAAGCTTAGTGGGATTCTGCGGCCATCGACATGTACACGATGGTCAGCATCATGAACACGAAGGCCTGCAGGGTGATGATCAGGATGTGGAACAGTTCCCAGGGCAGTGCCAGGGGAAGCTGGTACAGACCCAGCAAGGCGATCAGAATGAAGACCATTTCGCCAGCATACATGTTGCCGAAGAGACGCAGCGCCAAGGAGATGGGCTTGGCGATGTCTTCGACGACGCGGAAGATGAAGTTCACCGGAGCCAGCTTGGCGCCGAAGGGGGCCGAGAAGACTTCGTGCAGATAGCCTCCCACGCCCTTCACCTTGATGTTCATCCAAATCATGATGAAGAACACGCTGATGGACATGGCAAAAGTCAGATTGGGGTCGGTAGTGGGGACGAACTTGAAGGGCAGATGCTCGTTGCCGGTGATCTTCTGGGCCGCGAAGGGCAGGAAATCCACGGGAATCAGGTCCATGGCGTTCATAACGAACACCCAGACGAAAATGGTGATGGCCAAGGGGGTGACCAACGCGCTCTTGCCGTGGAAGGTATCGCGCACCTGCTGGTCGACGAGACCCACGACCATCTCGACGAAATTCTGTCCGCCGGAAGGCACGCCGGCAGTGGCCTTGCTGGCCAGCATGGCCATGAAACCGAAGACTACCAGGCCGAGAATTCCGGAGACCAGAAGGGTATCCAGGTGAAATACCCAGAAGCCCTGACAAACGCCGTCGACTTTGGCAGCGTCGCCACAGACGGCCAGATTAGTGAGGTGGTGTTGGATATAACCTGCGGTTCCGCCTTCTGCGCTCATTTTTTCTCCAGTCCGCTCAGCGTTGCTTCAGCAATGCCAGCCAGTAGATGACGAAGGTTGATGCGTAACCGAGAAACAACGGCAGAACCGCCACTTCCCGGTACCCCAGAAAAACAAGGGCAAAGCCAGCCAATGTGAGGAGAAACTTGAAGCCCTCACCCGCTGCCTGCGCCCGGTAAAGCTTTACCGGATCACTTCCCGACGTCAGCCGCATCGCCCTCAGCACGTAGCCGAGGTTGGCAATGACGCCGATGGATCCCCCGATCAGGACCGAGACCGCCGAATGGGCATCGGCGAACCCCCAAACGATCGCCCCCAGGACGATCGCTAGTGCCGCTTGCCGGCTCAGAATCCATACGACTTGGTCGGGCAAGACGGGCCTCGGTCTAAAGCGGCGCAACTCTAACAGACGCTCAAAATTCAGTCAATTGTGTTGCAGTGCAGCAATTGGCCCACTATGCCAATCGACAGGGCTTCCCAGCCCTTCGTGTCGTGACAAAATTCAGGCCCGGAAACGCTGAAGCAGTCCATCCAGTTGCTCCAGATCGCCGAATTCGATGGTGACCTTTCCCTTGCCCTTGGCGCTCGCCTGGATGGCAACCACGGCACCAAGGCTGTCGGAAAGTTCTTCCTGCAAGCGCAAGAGATCGCGATTGACCGGCTTGGCCGCTGGCGCCGGGGGCGGGATGAGGAGCTGCTGAACGAGACGCTCGGCTTCGCGGACCGAAAGGCCTTTCTGCACGATGGTCTGGGCGGCACCGACCTGCTGGCCAGCCTTGAGGGGCAGCAGGGCGCGGGCGTGGCCCATGTCCAGCTTACCGCTCATGAGCAGTTCCTGCACCGGCGCGGAAAGCTGCAATAGACGAAGCAGGTTGGAGGTCGCCGGACGGGAGCGGCCGACGGCATCTGCCGCCTGTTCATGGGTGAGGCCAAATTCGTCCACCAGGCGCTTGATGCCCTGGGCTTCCTCCAAGGGGTTGAGGTTTTCGCGCTGGATATTCTCGATGAGTGCCATGGCCAGGGCCTGCTCGTCGGCAATGGCCCGTACCAGGACGGGCACCTCGGCGAGGGAGGCGAGTTGGGCGGCACGCCAGCGGCGCTCGCCAGCAACGATCTCGTAGCGTTCAGCGCCAGGGGTAGCATCCACCACCCGCACCAGGATGGGCTGCATGACGCCCTGGGCCTTGATCGAGGCGGCGAGTTCGGCGAGGGAGGTTTCGTCCATGCGGGTGCGGGGCTGGTACTTGCCCGGGCGCAGGCGATCCACGGGCAGCAGGCGCTGCTCGTCGGCGTGCTGTTCTTCCTTGCCCGACAGGAGGGCGTCGAGCCCACGGCCGAGGCCCTTCATCTTGATCATCATGCGGCGATCCTTTCGAGGATTTCTTGGGCCAGGGCGCTGTAGGCCTGGGCACCCCTGGAGCTTTTGTCGAAGGCGATGACCGGCTTGCCGAAGGACGGCGCTTCGGCGAGACGGACATTGCGCGGGACGATGGTGCGATACACCTTGGCGCCGAAATGGCTCTCCAGTTCAGCCGAAACTTGCTGGGTGAGCGTGCTCTGCGGGTTATACATGGTGCGCAGCAGGCCTTCGATCTCCAGCCTGTGATTGAGGTGGGTACGCACCTTGCGCAGGGTTTCGACCAGATCGGAAAGCCCCTCCAGGGCGTAGTACTCGCACTGCATGGGAATGAGCACGGCGTCGGAAGCGACGAGACCATTCACGGTGAGCATGTTGAGGGCAGGCGGGCAGTCGATGAGCACAAAGTCATAGCGGGATCCGGCGGCCGCGATGGCGTCGCGCAGACGGAACTCCCGTGCCTCCACATCGATCAGTTCGACCTCCGCGCCGGCCAGTTCGCGATTGGCGGGAAGGATGTCAAAGCCGAATTCGGTGGGCAGGCAGACTTCTTTCAGGGAGGCCAGCCCCAGGAGAAGCTGGTACACCGTGGGCAGCGCCTCCTTCTTTGTGATGCCGGAACCCGTGGTGGCGTTGCCCTGGGGATCGAGATCGATGAGCAGGACGCTGCGGCCGGCTGCGGCCAGACTGGCGGCCAGATTGACTGCCGTCGTGGTCTTGCCGACGCCGCCCTTCTGGTTGGTGATGGCGAGAATTCTCATGGAGCGGCTTTCAGAACGATCAGGTGGCGTTCGGCGTCGAGGCCTGGAACGGTGAGTGGATGGACGGCGTCGACCACCACGCCGCTGGGCAGGGCGGCCATTTCCGCCACCGGGTGCAGCCCCTTCATGGCCAACCAACGCCCCCCGGGCGCTAGGAGATGCCGGGTCACCCCAACGAAGGCGGCGAGGTCGGAAAAGGCGCGGGAGACGATCTGGGCAAAGCTGCCCGACAGGGCTTCGACCCGGCCGTGGAGGGCGACGACATTGCCCAGTCCTAACTCGATGGCCGCTTGACGCTGGAAGCTGGTCTTCTTGTCCACCGCGTCGATCAGAGTAACCGCCAGGGCCGGCCGGGCGATGGCCAGGGGAATGCCGGGCAGGCCGCCGCCGCTGCCCACGTCGAGCAGGGGTTCCTCTCCGACCCAGGGAAGGATGGCCAGGGAATCGAGAATGTGGTGGGCCAGGGCCTGCTCGGGATCCCGAATCGCCGTCAGGTTGTAGGTGCGGTTCCATTTGAGCAGCAGGTCGCGGAAGGCGAGCAGCGCCTCCCGGGCCGGCACGGTCAGGTCGCCCCCCAGGCTGGCGAGGCCGGCATCCAGGGCAGCGCGATTCATGCCGCCTCGCGTCCCGCGCCGGAGCGCCTCAGGTGGATGAGCAGCAGCGAGATGGCGGCCGGGGTGACGCCCTGGACGCGCGAGGCCTGGCCGATGGTCTGGGGCCGATGCAGGGTGAGCTTCTGCTTCACTTCGTTGGACAGGCCGGCCACGGTGCCGTAATCCAGATCCTCGGGCAGAAAGGTGCTCTCGTAGCTGGCCGACTTGGCTACTTCCTCCGCCTGGCGGTCGATGTAGCCCTGGTACTTGGCGGAAATCTCCAGTTGCTCGACGACCAGCGGGTCGCTCTGGCCTTCGCCGGCGCCGGGCAGGGAAAGCAGGCTGGCGTAGCTCACTTCCGGCCGGCGCAGCAGTTCGAACAGGTTGTACTCGTGGTCGATGGCCTTGCCCAGGACGCGGATGCAGTCCTCGGCCGGCGTGATTTTGGGATTGACCCAGGTGGACTTCAGGCGCTCCTGCTCGGCGGCGATGGCATCGCGCTTGCGGCAGAAGGCATCCCAGCGGGCGTCGCCGACGAGGCCCAGTTGGCGGCCCTGCTCGGTGAGGCGCAGATCCGCGTTGTCTTCGCGCAGGCTCAGGCGGTATTCGGCCCGGCTTGTAAACATCCGGTAGGGGTCGGAGACACCGCGGGTGATGAGATCGTCCACCAGCACGCCGAGGTAGGCCTCGTTGCGCTTGGGGCACCAGCCTTCCTGGCCATTGGCGTAGCGTACGGCGTTGATGCCCGCGAGCAGACCCTGGGCGGCAGCCTCTTCATAGCCGGTGGTGCCGTTGATCTGGCCGGCGAAGAAGAGGCCGGCAATAGCCTTGGTCTCCAGGGTGTCCTTGAGGCCGCGCGGGTCGTAGAAATCGTATTCGATGGCGTAGCCTGGGCGAAGGATGTGGCAGTTCTCCAGGCCGCGGATCGAGCGCACCAGAGCGAGCTGGATGTCGAAGGGCAGGCTGGTCGATACCCCGTTGGGGTAGATCTCGTGAGTGGTCAGGCCTTCAGGCTCGAGAAAGACGTTGTGCTGACTCTTGTCGGCGAAACGGTGGATCTTGTCCTCGATCGACGGGCAATAGCGCGGCCCGACGCCTTCGATGACGCCCGTGTACATCGGCGAACGGTCCAGGCCGCTGCGGATGATGTCGTGGGTACGTTCGTTGGTCTCGGTGATCCAGCAGGGCAACTGCTGCGGATGCTGGGCGGCGTTGCCGAGGAAGGAGAAGACCGGCAGTGGATCGTCCGAGTGCTGCTCCTCCATCACCGAAAAATCGATGGTCTTCCCGTCGAGGCGCGGCGGGGTGCCGGTCTTGAGCCGCCCTTGGGGCAGGTTCAGCTCCTTCAGGCGGGCGGCCAGCGAGACAGAAGGAGGGTCGCCCATGCGGCCGCCCGTGTAGTTTTCCAGGCCGACGTGGATCTTGCCATTAAGGAAAGTGCCGGCGGTCAGCACCACGGCATCCGCCATAAAGCGGATGCCCAGTTGGGTCACGGCGCCGGCCACGCGCTCGCCCTCGACGATGAGGTCGTCGCAAGCCTGGGCGAAAATGGTCAAGTTGGGCTGGTTTTCCAGGCGCGTGCGGATGGCCTGCTTGTACAACACGCGATCGGCCTGGGCGCGGGTGGCGCGCACCGCCGGACCTTTCGAGGCATTGAGAATGCGGAACTGGATACCGGCCTCGTCGGTGGCCGCCGCCATGGCACCGCCCAGGGCATCGACCTCGCGCACCAGATGGCCCTTGCCGATGCCGCCGATGGACGGGTTGCAGCTCATGGCCCCGAGGGTGTCGAGGTTATGGGTCAGCAGCAGCGTGCTGGCTCCCGCCCGGGCTGCGGCGAGCGCGGCCTCGGTGCCGGCGTGGCCGCCACCGACGACGATGACATCGAATCGGGAGGGGTAGAGCATGGGAGTTTGGAATCCGCGCCCGTGTCCAGGCAGGAGGGAGCGAGATTTTACGTCAGAGGGCTGAAAATTAACAGAAATCGGCCGGCTCCCTTGTCCCTGCCGAGGTCTTCCAGTACCGTGGAGGGCACCCGATCCCCCCGTGCAGCCATGGACGCCCTGGATAACGACGAGATGCTGCTGGTGCTCCAGCAGGCCCTCACCAAGAAGCGGGTCCTCATCGTGGACCGCCACCCTCCCGCCAGGGAGTCCCTGCGCGTCATGCTTTCGGCCCTGGGCGTCGCCGCGGTGCACGGGGCCGGCAATACGGCCGAGGTCATCCGTCAGGTCAAGGGCAACCGCTTCGACATCGTCCTGTCGGATTTCATCCTGGAGGACGGCCGCGACGGCCAGCAACTCCTGGAAGAATTGCGCCATGCCCACCTGATTCCCCTATCCACGGTCTATCTCATCATCACCGGCGAGCGCGGCTACAACAATGTCGTCGCCCTGGCCGAACTGGCGCCCGACGACTACCTCATCAAGCCCTTCAACGCGGAGCAGTTGCAACAGCGCCTAGTGCGGGCCATCTACAAGAAGCATGTGCTGCGCCACATCTACGAGCAGATCGAGCGAGGTGCCCTGCAGGAGGCCGTGGTGGCCTGCGACCGCGTCGTGCAACAGCAACCCAACTACCTCTACGACGCCCTGCGCTTCAAGGGCGAATTGCTGCACTCCCTGGGCAGGACCGCGGAGGCCGAAGCGGTGTACCGGCGCGTCCTCGAAGGGCGGGTGGTGCCCTGGGCCAAGATGGGTCTGGCTGCGGCCCTCAAGGAGCGCGGCGCCCTGGAGGAAGCCGGCAAGCTCGCCAGCCAGATCACTGTCGAGTCCCCGGAGTTTCTCGCCGCCTACGATTTTCTGGCCGCCGTAGAGGAAGCCCGCGGCCATCCCGAGGTGGCTCAGGAGGCGCTGCAAAGAGCGGCCCAGGTATCGCCCAACAACACGCTGCGGCAGCGCCTGGTAGGCGACATCGCGGCGCGCAACGGCGACCTCCTGGCGGCGGAAAAGGCCTACGGCAAGGTACTCGAACGTCACCGCGGCTCCAGCCTGAAGACGGTGGATGACTTCGCCAATCTGGCCCGGGTGCTGATAGAGCGGGGCGACAGCAGCGCCTCCCGCCGCGTGGTGGCTGAACTGCGCCGCGACTGGCGGGGCGACAAGCTGGCCGAACTCGCCGCCCTCTCCGCCGAGAGCCTCTGTGCCCAGGCCGACGGCGAGAGCGCCAAGGCCAGGCAACTGGCCGAGCAGGCCCTCGACATGCAGCAGGAGGTGGCGAAAGAGTGCGCCGAAAGGGGCAAACCCCTTTCGCAGCGGGTGGTGGTCGATCTGGCCCACGCCTGCTTCGCCACCGGCAAGGGCGACGCCGGCAAGGCCCTCATCCGCCAGGTGGCGGCGGAAAACAACGAGGACCGACAACTCCTCGGCCACATCGGCAATGTTTTCGAGAAGACCGGCCAGGGCGATGCGGGCCGGGAACTGCTCGACCAGGTGAGCCGGGAAATCGTCGAACTCAACAACCGGGGCGTCCTGGCAGCCCGCAGCGGCGACTTCGAGGGCTCGGTCCGGCTACTCATGCAGGCGGCCGACCAGGTACCCAATCTGCAATTCCTCATCAACGCCGCCAAGGCCATTTTCACCCTCCTGGACCGCTCGGGCTGGGACGCCGATCTGGCGGCCCGCGGCTGGCAGTACCTGGAAAAGGCGCAGCAGAAGGACCGCCGCAGCCCCAAGGTCATCTCGGCGCGGGAACTCTACACCAGCGTGGCCCACAAGTACGGCGTTGCGGAACCGGAGCAGCGGCGCTGAGCGACGCGGGTCCAGCGTCGGGCACGGCCGGGCCTGGTAGCCTGACCCACAGATGACGCAACATGAAAGCTTGTCTTTGCCTCCCTGGCGTTGTTGCTCATCCTCGCAATAGCTTCGGCTATTGCTGCCGGGGTTTGCAACTTCGGCGCCTAGCCAGAGAAGCAAATCCTTCGCTTTCATCCTGTTCCGCAACCTGTGGGTCAGGCTACTAGGGCGGCGGGGCGAAATGTTCACGGATTCCCGGTTCGGCCCCCGATGCCGGCCAGAGCAGCAAAGTGGGCACACCTGGAAGCAATACCGAGTGTCGCGGGAACGCCCTCGGCCTGCACGCCGGACGAAGCTGGGGCACGCCCCGCCGCAACATCCTGTAAAAATTCCCCGGGCCTCGGCGTCGGTCCGAAAGACAGTTGGCGCGTTACTCTCTCCACTCCCTACGGACCGGTACGCCCCATGATTGCCCAGCGCCTCTTGCTCCTTGCCCTCGCCATCGCGGCGGCCATCGTTCCCCTCGCCGTCCTGGCGGATCCCCCAGGCCGGGTCGGGCGGGTTTCCCTGCTGGAGGGCCAGGCGCTGCTGCGCCTGGACAGGCAGGACGCCGGCCAGGCCGCCAGTCTCAACTGGCCCATTGCCGGCGGGGCCATCCTCGATACCGACCCGGGCAGCCGGGCCGAGATCTGGGTTGGTTCCACCACCCTCCGCCTGGGCAGCCAGACCCGGGTCGAATTTTCCACCCTGGACGACGAGCACGTCGTCCTCAACCAGGGCCAGGGCGCGCTCTCCATCACCCTGCGAGACACCGAACAAGCGGCCGAAACCGAAGCCTACACGCCCAACGGCCGCATCCGCTTCGACGGCCCGGGCCGCTACCGCATCGACGTCGGCGATGGCCGCACCAATGTCACGGTCCACAGCGGCAGCGCCACTGTCAGCGGACGCGACCGCAGCGTCCCGGTGAGCGCCGGCCGGGCAGCGAGCATCGATCCCGAAGGCCGCACCGCCCTCTATGCCGAAGGGTTGCGCGACAGTCTCGACGACTGGTCCGCCAGCCGCGACGCCGCCAGCACGGCCTCCGCCGCGGTACGCCACGTCTCACCCCAGATGACCGGCTACGCCGATCTGGACGCCTACGGCGACTGGTCCACCCTCGCCGACTACGGCACCGTCTGGTATCCCCGGGGCCTGAGCGCCGGCTGGGCGCCCTACCGCCATGGCCGCTGGACCTGGGTCTCCCCCTGGGGCTGGACCTGGATCGACGAAGCCCCTTGGGGTTTCGCCCCCTTCCACTACGGGCGCTGGCTGCTGGTGCGTGGCCGTTGGGCCTGGATTCCCGGCAGCTACGTCGCCCGGCCCGTCTATGCCCCCGCCCTGGTGGCCTGGATGGGCGACCCCGGCTGGAGCGTGAGCCTGGTCGGCGGGCCGGCGGTGGGCTGGTTCCCCCTGGCGCCGCGGGAAGTCTACGTACCCTCCTACCGCTACAGCCCTGGCTATCTGCACCGCCTCAACATCGTCCACGTGCGCCACGGCGACCAAATCGATCGTGCCGCCAGAGACCACCACCGGCGCGACTTCGCCTACCGCCACCGACCCGAAGCCGTCACCGTCGTTGCGGCCACCACCTTGAGTTCAGGGCGGCCAATCGACGGGCGCGGCTCGCGGCCCCCCAGCGTCCGTGATCTTCGCGATGCGCCGGTCTCCTCCGGAACGCCTTCTGCCGGCTGGGTCGCCCCGCCCGACTCTCGCCGTCGCCCGCCCGGTCCCAACGGGGATCCCCCCCGTTCTGGCGAGCGGGGCGGATCGGGATGGACCGAAGATCACCATCGTCCCACCCTCCCGCAGGACCGCAGCACCCCCGCCGGGGGAGACGAATCCCGCGATCGCGGACGCAGCGTAGACCCGGGCAGGCACAGGCCGGGCCCCACACCCGCGCCGACCGGCTCCCCGGACGTTCCACCGGCCAGTTCAGCGACCCAGACGACTCCGACGCCCGCCCCCTCGCCCAAGGACACATTGCGTCAGGCTGACCCCCGGCGACCCGAACCTCCCGCAGCGACCCGCAACGGCCCGCCGCCGCAGAGCGGCCCCCGCCCGGCCGCTCCTGCTCCTGCTCCTGCCCCGGCGCCCGCTGCTGCACCTTCAGCCGTACCCGCAAGCACGCCGCCTGCCGCTCCGGCGCCCGCGCCCTCGCTGCCGCCGGTAGCGCCGGTCCGCCCGGTCATGCCGCCGCAGCCCGTTCCGCCGACAGCGCCCGTAGAACGCCCTCTCCCCCGGCCCGAGCCTCCCACGGCGAGGCCCGAGGCGCCCGGCCGGCACGAAGGCGGTGCTCCGACCCCGGCCGCCCGAGTTGCTCCGATGCCCCTGCCGGGCCCTTCTTCCCTGCCGGGCCCTTCTTCCCTGCCGGGCCCCGCCCCCGCGCCGGTCCAGGCCCCCAGCCCGCAACCCCAGGCCGCGCCGCTCGCCCCGCCGGCCCCCCGCATGCCCCAGGTGGACGCGGCCCCACGCCAAGCCGCGCCGGAAGTGCAAGCAAGACCCTGGCGCTCGACCGGCGACGGCCCCTCTGCCGCAGAACCCCCACGATCGGTTCGGGCCTTCCCCAATCCGAGCGAGCATTCCGCCCGCCCCGCGCCGTCTGAACCGCCCAGAGTGAGAGAGCCGGTCGCCCCCGCCCCGGCCGCCGCTCCTGCGCCCGCCCCCCGCCGCGAGGAAGTCAGACCCCCCGAGCCGCGGCCGGCGCCCGCCGAGAAGCGGTCCCAAGGAGGCAAGGACAAGGGGCCCGGCGAGCGCTAGACCGGTTTGCCTGGATGCCGAGGCGCGCTGATTGCGCGCCCGTCACGGCAGGAGGCTCGATCCGACATGACCGACGATCAGCGGCCGGCCAGGATTTTCCGGGTCAGCGGCCGTCCAGGAACTGGACGAGGGTTTCCACCAGGGTGGCGGGAGGAGTGGCGTAGGGAAAGCGCTTGAGGAAGCGGCCGTCCGGGCCGATCAGGTAGAGTCCGGCCGAGTGATCGACGGCGTAGCGTCCCGAGGTATCGGCGGGATCCCGCACTTTTTCGTAGCGCACCTTGAAGTTGTCGGCGGCCCGGCGGACCAGGAGGGGCGTCCCGGTCAGGCCGACGATGCGGGGATTGAAGAAGCTGGTGTAGTTCTTGAGCACGGCACCGGTGTCGCGTTCCGGATCCACAGTGATGAAGAGGGCTTGGACCTTGTCGGCCCGAGCCCCCAGGCCGTCTAGAACGGCCCCCATTTCGACCAGACTGGTGGGGCAGACGTCGGGGCAGGCCGTGTAACCGAAGGCGATCAACTGGAAGCGACCCCGAAAATCCTCACTGCTTACCGCCCGCCCGTTGGGGTCCTGCAGGAGATAGCGCGGAACGATTTCCTCCGGCGCCCCGCTACCGGAACGATGGCCGGTCTGGGCCGCCGCCGGTAGCCCGCAGCCGATCGCTAGGAGGAGGCCGAGGGCGGTGCGGCGCTTCACGGCTGACGGGGAAAGGCGGCATTCAGGGCTGCTTCGGCCTGATCCAGCGCCTGACTGAGTGTCTTGCCGTCCAGGCAACTACCCTTTTGGCCCTGCGCGAGGTAGGCGTCCTGGGTGGCCTTTTCGAATATCTCGCCATAGTCGCGCATCTTCGGGGCGCCGGTCGTAACCGCGTTGCGGGCGCGGCTGCCCAGGGCGGGCTGCCGGCAGGCCAAGGCGACGCCATTGATGCGGCCCAGCTCTTCCAGGGCGGCGAGGGCTGCGGGCTCCACCGCCTGGGCGGCGGGCAGGAAGGCGAGGAGTGCGGCGAGAGCGGCAAGGGAGCGAGGGTTCATAGTTGGACGCGCGGAAAGGTGACGGCGATGACAAGGAGGCATGGCACGCGAAGGATTATAGCCGGCGCCCGAGAAGGGGCTCTTCGCGTGGATCAAAAGCGCGAACGCTTTGCCCGAGCCTCGTCCAGGGCCTTGCACAGGCGCTCGGCGCCGTCCAGAAGCCTGGGGGTATGGCGCTGCACGAGGTCCGGCGGGATGGACACCAGATTGCCCCGCCGGGCAGCGGTGAGCCGCGGCCAACGCTTCCATCCGCTGAGGGCCTCGGAGCGCTCCTCGGCGCTAAGGGAGGCGATGATGACCTCCGGATCGGCGGCCAGCACCGCCTCGACGCTGACCGCCGGCGCGACCGCCTCCAGGCTGGCGAAGACATTGCGGCCGCCACACAGCTGGATGAGGTCGGAAATGATCTGGCGCCCACCCACGGTGATGAGGGGAGCATCCCAGATCTGGTAGAAGACCCGCACCGGGGCCTTGTCGCGCTGAGCGGCGGCCAGGGCGGCGAGACGCGCCCGATACGCTGCGGCGGCCTGCGCTGCCGCGGCCTCGCTGCCGGCCAAGAGACCCAGGCGCTCGATCTGGTCGGCCACGTCGTCCAGGCGGCGCGGCTCGACGACGAAGACCGGCACCCCAAGACTGCGCAGGCGGGCGATCTGCCCGGCCGGGTTGCCGCTCTGCCAGGCGAGGACGAGATCGGGCTTCAAGGCGGCCACCACCTCCAGGTCCACCCGGCCGGCGTCGCCCAACCGGGGCACGGCCCTCGCCTGCGGGGGGTAGTCGCTATGGCTCACGGTGCCGACTAGGCGCTCACCGGCCCCTGCGGCAAACAGGGTCTCGGCCAGATGGGGCGCCAGGGCCACGATGCGGCGGGCTGGTGCCGCAAGGCGCAGGGTATTGCCCGCGTCGTCCCTCAGCACGACCTCGGCCCGGGCTGGCAGGGCAAGCGCGACGGCCAGGGCAAAAAGCCAGGATTTCATGCGGCGGAACTTGCTCCGGCCGGCGGCTCGTGGTGGATACGCTCCAGGGCCACCTGGCGCTGGATTTCGCGCAGATCGGCGTCGCGGCCGTGCAGGGCGTAGGCCTTGCGCAGCAAGGCAAACACCTTTTTTGCCTCTGGCCCGGCCATCAGGCTGCGCGCCTGACGCTCAGCCAGTTCGGCGTCGGCCCCGGCCAGGGCCGCCCGCAGCACGTCGATGCGGGTGTCGGTGGGCAGCTCGGTGTCGAGAAGGGCCGGGCGCAGGCCGGCGAGGCGCGGTGCACCGCGCTCCGGCGAGGTGAGCGCCAGGAGGGCGACGTAGCTCGCCTGCAAAGCCAGGTCGAAGCCCTTGACGTCGCTTTCACGCAGGCTGAGCAGCAGCTTTTCCGCCGCGATGCCGTCGCCTGCGGCCACTTGACTGCGAGCCAGGGCAAGCTGGTCGGCCGGCGATACGGCGCCCGGCATGCTGTCGTTGGCGATGACGTCGGCCAGCGCCGCCCGGGCCGCCTCGGCGTCGCCGTTCAGGGTGGCAGCCTCGGCCAGGAGCCGCTTGCGCAGGAAATTGCGCGGCGTCTTGCGGGCCACTTCGTCGAGCACTTTCTGGGCCTCGGCATGCTCCCCCTGGGCCATGCATATGCTGGCCTTGAGGTCGGCCGCGTCGAAGTAACTGGGTGTCCCGGCAACCACTTGCTCAATTTCCGCCCGGGCCTCCACATGGCGGTTCTGGCGATGGAGCGAGCGGGCGACCCCCGCCCGGGCCCAGGGAAATTCATAGTCGGTGAGAATGTTGCGGTAGGCCGCTTCCGCCGCACTGGCGTTGCCGGAAGCGAGATGAGCCTCCGCCTCCTGACGCAGGATTTCGAAACGATAGGGGCGGCCGGCCTCGTCTTCCTTGTTGCGGGCCAGGACGGCCAGGGCGGCGGCGTAATCCTGGCGCCGCTTCTCGCGGTAATACCCGGCGAAAAATTTCTTCTTGGCCGAAATGCGATCGAGGCGCAGGAGCAGCTTGTCGGGCGAAAAGGGCTTGATGATGTAGTCGTCGGGCACCAGTTCCACGGCGGCGACCACCTGCTCATAGGCCTGTTCGCCTGTGACCATCATGAAGATGGTGTCGTCGGACAGCAGGCCGAAACGCCGCAATTCCTCCAGAAGCTGCTGACCCGAACGGCCGTCGCCCAGCATGTAGTCGCACAGGATCACGTCCGGCGTGTTGTTGCGGATGCGATAGAGGGCGTCCTGGTAATTGGAGGCGAATTCGACCGCGAAGGCCCCCACGCTCTGAGCGATGGTGCGCAGGCTCTCCCGGGCCAGGGGCTGGTCGTCGATGACCAGGAAGCGCTTGTTGGCGTAGGCGCTCATCAGGGCAGGCGCAGTTCGAACACGGCCCCGCCCAGCCGGCCGCCGTTGGAAAGGAAGAGAGCCCCGCTCCGTCCCCGCCGGACGTGCAGGGCAGCCAGGCGTTCGCCTACCAGGAGCCCGGTACCCCCCGCCGTAGCGGTAGAAGGATCGGCAAATCCGGGGCCATCATCCTCCACCCTCAGGACCAGCTCGCCCCCTTCCAGTACTGCGCTCAACTCGACCCGAGAGCGGGCGTGGCGTCCCGCGTTCTGCACGGCATTGTTGAGGATGTCACCCACTAGATCGCGGTCCAGGGGCCATTCATCCAGCACGGAACAGACGAGACCTAGACGGATGCCAGCCTGCTCCAGGTGTTTGGCCTGGGCGAGCTTCACCTCCTCGCACAGATCGGCCACTACCGTGGGCACGATGGCCAGGCTGGCGCCATGGCGCAAAAGCCGGTAGGTGGTCAGGGTACGGGACAGGCGGCCCGCGGCGGCTTCGATGGCGTAACGCGCTTCACCCAAATCGATCCCGTGGGCCTTTTCCGCCGTGGCAATCATCGATTCGGCGACGAATAACTGGTTCTTGGCATCATGGACGCCGGACGCCAGGATATCCAATAGTCGGTGCATGGTCTCCTCTCCCCGTGGGGTCTTGCGCCCCGCGGGGGAGAATACTCCGAGTCCGGCGCGGCGGGAATGCGCTCAGCGGCTATGAATTTTCAGGCGCGCCCGCGGGGCCTGCCCAGGGCTGAGCGATCAAGACGCCAAGCACGATCAGCGCTAGGGTTGGCTTTGCGCCATCCGGACGCTGATACGCGCCCCGGTGTCGAGGCAGGCAATTTGACGCCTTAAGCCTCGCCCCGCGTCGGCAGCCAGTAGAG
>SSTB01000002.1 GCA_009469665.1 Azonexaceae bacterium
CTCCCTCCCCTCTTCCCCCTTCCCGCCAATGCACCGCGCCGCCGTCCCTCCCTTCCCTACCGCCGACTACCTCAACCGCGAACTGGGCATCCTGGCCTTCAATCGCCGCGTGCTGGCCCAGGCGCGGGATGAGCGGGTGCCGCTCCTGGAGCGCTTGCGCTTCCTGTGCATCGTTTCCAGCAATCTGGACGAATTCTTTGAAATCCGGGTGGCGGGCCTGAAGGAGCAGATTCGCGGCCTCTCTCCGGTGGTGACCACTGACGGCTCCACCGCCCAGGAAGCCTTCCGGCGGGTCAGCCGCGAAGCCCGCGCCATCGTCGCGGAGCAGTACGACGAACTGAACGAGATCGTCCTGCCCCGCCTGGCCGAGCAGGGCATCCGCTTCCTGCGCCGGGCCTCCTGGAGCGCGACCCAGCGGGAATGGATTCGGGCGTATTTCCTGCGCGAGATGATGCCGGTCCTCACCCCCATCGGGCTGGACCCCTCCCACCCCTTCCCGCGAGTGCTCAACAAGAGCCTCAATTTCGCCGTCGAACTGGACGGCAAGGACGCCTTCGGCCGCAGCTCCGGCGCCGCCATCGTCCAGGCACCCCGGGTGCTGCCCCGCGTCATCCGCCTGCCGGAAGACCTGGCGGGTTGCGAGTATGGCTTCGTCTTCCTCTCCTCGATCCTGCACGAATTCGTCGGCGAACTGTTCTCGGGCATGAACGTCCTGGGCTGTTACCAGTTCCGTGTCACCCGCAATTCCGACCTCTTCGTCGACGAGGAGGAAGTCACCAACCTGCGCACCAAACTCCAGGGCGAACTGCCCCAGCGCCACTTCGGCGACGCGGTGCGCCTGGAAGTGGCCGACAACTGCTCACCGACCATGACCCGCTTTCTCCTGCGCGAATTCGGACTGGACGACATCGATCTCTACCGCCCCCATGGCCCGGTCAATCTGGTGCGCCTCATGCAGGTACCCGACTGGGTCGACCGGCCGGACCTCAAGTTCCCGCCTTACCTGCCCGGCCTGCCGCGGCAACTGGAAAAGGGCCTCAGCATCTTCACGGCAATCGCCCGGGGCGACATCCTCCTGCATCACCCCTACCAGTCCTTCGCACCGGTCATCGACCTCCTGCAACAGGCGGCAGCGGACCCCGAAGTGGTGGCCATCAAGATGACCGTGTACCGCACCGGGACCGATTCGGTCCTCATGCAGTCCCTCATCCGCGCTGCCCAGAACGGCAAGGAAGTCACCGTGGTGGTCGAGCTCATGGCCCGGTTCGACGAGGAGGCCAATATCGGCTGGGCCACCCGCCTGGAAGAGGTGGGGGCCCACGTGGTCTATGGCGTGGTGGGCTACAAGGTGCACGCCAAGGCCCTCCTCATCGTGCGCCGCGAAGCCGGAACCCTTCGCCGCTATGCCCATTTGGGCACCGGCAACTACCACCCGCGCACCGCTCGTCTCTACTCCGACTTCGGGCTACTCACCGCCGACGAGGAAATCACCCACGACGTGAGCGAAGTCTTCAAGCAACTCACCGGCCTGGGTCAGGCCCGTACCCTCAAGCACCTCTGGCAGGCCCCGTTCACCCTCCAGCCCAACGTCGTCGCCGCCATCGGTGCCGAGGCAGCCCGGGCCCGCGCCGGCGGCAAGGGCCGCATCGTGGCCAAGATGAATTCCCTCCTGGAACCGGAAACCATCCACGCCCTGTACGAGGCCTCCCAGGCCGGGGTCGAGATCGACCTCCTGGTACGCGGCGTCTGCGCCTTGCGGCCAGGGGTCAAGGGGCTATCGGAAAACATCCGCGTGCGCTCGGTGGTCGGCCGTTTCCTGGAGCACCACCGGGTGTTCTACTTCCACGACGAGGGCCGCGAACAGGTCTACCTGTCCAGCGCCGACTGGATGGAGCGCAACTTCTTCCGCCGTATCGAACTCGCCTTCCCCATCCGCGATCCCAAACTCAAGAAGCGGGTCATCAACGAGGGCTTGAAGTTCTACCTGGCTGACAACCAGAACGCCTGGGACATGAACGGCAGCGGCCACTACACCCGGCGCACGGCTGCCCGGACCAAACCGCGCAGCGCCCAAGGGGAACTGATGCTCACCCTGGGCAAGGGCTGACGCTCAGAAATCCCGCCGCAGGGCCAGGGTGATCTCGTCGGCGCGCAGGCGGCCGGTGGCGGAGCCGGTACCGACGCCTGGGGCATTGAAATTCCCGACCAGATCCTGGCCGGCGGATTTCTTGAACTTGCCCAGATCCATGTAGCGATAGCCGACTTCCAGGACCAGGTTTTCCCGCAGGAAAATATTGATCCCGGCGGAGAACTGCCAGGCGAAGGCGTTGCGCTTGCCGCCGGGAAGCTTGCCGGAACTGCTCGGGTCGGACCAGCGCAGGGGATCCATTTCGTTGCGGCTGCGTCCCACGCCTCCACCGGCAAAGGGCTGCACCATGCCGAAAACACGGGGAAAGTCGTAGTAAAGACCGGCGAGCAGCGCGTCGGACGTCACCGGGGGATCGAAGTAGGTGCCTTCGGGGTCATGCCCCCGCAGGTCGTAACCCCGCCGCCGGCTGTAAGAGACGTCGGCCCGGAAGCCATTGCCGAAACGGTAGCCGACACCCACGCCCACCGCCGTCGCGCTGCCCAGTCGATCCAGGGAAGCGCCGCAGACCCCGGGGTAATTGACGGCGATGAAGCAGTCCGGACTCACCGCCCGGTCGTCGCGGAAATCGGCGCTGCGGGCCATGGAGTGAGCGACTTCTACCCGGGCATATACGCCGGGAGTGCTCCCCCCCGGCAGGGGCGAAGACCCCGACTCCTCGACCCGGGTCGCCGTGGGCGGCGGCAGAGGCGTCCGCACTTCCTGGGGGCTTCGTTCCGGCGCCTGGGCCATGGCCTCCGGCGCCGACTGGGTCATGGCGCTGCTGCGCGAAGGCGGCGACGAACAAGCCGCCAGAAAAACCACCGGAACAAGCGCCACCCAGGCGCGCGTCAAAATCTGCGGATTCATCTCTTCCCCCTGACCGGACGGGCCCGCGCAACGAGCCCACAAGCCTCACTCCGGCCGCCACTGGAATGGACAATACCCGGAGTCTCCACGGGGATATTAGGCCGGCCGGCGACCCGGCGCAAGGGGAGGAAACCGGCGGCGGGGTTCCGCCATTGCGGTGTCGGAGCCGACCCTCAGACCCGCCGGGCGGCGACCACGCCTTCGACTTCGTGGATCAGCGCCAGGGTGCGCTGGAGCTGTTGCAGATTGCCGATTTCGACCGTGAATCCCATGTGGGCCTTGCCCTGTTTGGACTGGGTATTCACCCCGATGACGTTGATCTTCTCGCGGGTGAAGACTTCCGAAATATCGCGCAGCAGCCCCTGACGGTCGTGGGCGTCCACGATCAGGTCGGCGGCGAAGACGCCGGTGGTTTCGCCCCCCCAGTCGGTTTCGATGACCCGCTCCGGGTGCAGGGCGGCCAGATTGGCGAAATTGCCGCAGTCGGCACGGTGGATGGATACCCCCTTGCCGCGGGTGACGAAGCCCTGGATAGGATCCGGCGGGGCCGGTTTGCAGCAGCGCGCCAGTTGGGTGAGAAGCTTGTCCACGCCGACGATGAGAATGCCCTGGTTGCCCTCCACCGGTTTCCGGGGCCGCGTCTGGACGGCATCGGGAGGGAGTTTTTCGGCTTCGAAGTCCCCCCCCCGGGCGACGGACTGAAACTGGCGCAGATTCATCTCGCCCCGGGCGGCGGCGATGTAGAGGTCGTCGGCCTCGGTGTGGCCGAGCTTGTGGGCCAGTTCGTCGATATTGGCGCCGGTGAGCCCCAGGCGCTGCAATTCCTTGCCGACGATGCCGCGGCCCTCGGCCAAGGTTTCCTCCAAGGCCAGGTTGGAGAACCATTGCCGCACCTTCACCCGGGCGCTCTTGGTCTGGATATAGCCCTGGGCAGGGTTGAGCCAGTCCCGCGACGGGCCGCCGTGCTTGGCGGTGACGATCTCGACCCGCTGGCCCGTTTCCAGGGGCGTATTGAGGGGAACCAGTTGGCCGTTCACCTTGGCGCCGCGGCAGCGGTGGCCCAGGTCGGTATGGACGCGGTAGGCAAAATCCACCGGCGTCGCCCCGGCCGGCAGGTCGACGACCTTGCCCTGGGGGGTGATGACGTACAGCGTCTCGTCCAGGGCGGCCTGCTTGTAGTGGTTCACCCAGTCCGAACTATCGGCGACTTCGTCCTTCCAGGTCAGGAGCTGACGCAGCCAGGCGATCTTTTCGTCGTAGGCCTCCTCGCTGCCATGGCGCGACCCTTCCTTGTAGCGCCAATGGGCGGCGACGCCCAGTTCCGCGTGCTTGTGCATGTCCCAGGTGCGGATCTGCACTTCCAGGCTGCGCCCGTCGGGGCAGCGCACGGCAGTGTGCAGGGAGCGGTAGTAATTGCCCTTGGGGTTGGAGATGTAGTCGTCGAATTCCTTGGGGATGGGCGTCCAGATGTTGTGCACGATGCCCAGCACCGTGTAGCAATCCTTGATGTCGTCGACGATGACGCGCAGCGCCCGCACGTCGTACACCTCGGAAAAGTCGACGCCTTTTTTGCGCATCTTGTTCCAGATGCTGAAGATGTGCTTGGGGCGCCCGTAGATCTCGGCCTTTTCGATGCCCACCGCCTTGAGTTCCTCGCGCAGGCGGGTGATGGCGTCGGTGATGAACTGCTCCCGCTCGGTGCGTTTCTCGTCAAGGAGCCGGGCGACCTGCTTGTAGGTGTCCGGGTGCATGAAGCGGAAGGAGAGGTCTTCCAGCTCCCACTTCAGCTCCCACACGCCCAGGCGGTTGGCGAGCGGTGAATAGAGCTCCAGGGTTTCCCGTGCCACTTGGACGCGCAGTTCGTCGGGGTGGGCGGCGTAGAAGCGCAGGGTCTGGGTGCGGCTGGCCAGGCGCAGGAGCACCACCCGGATGTCCTCGACCATGGCCAGGAGCATCTTGCGCAGAACCTCGATCTGGGCCTTCATCTCCTGGGGATTGACCTCGCCGGCCTCGATATTGGCGGCGACGAAACCCCGGGCGATGGGGCGCAGGCGATTGAGGCGGGAAATCCCGTTGACCAGATGGGCCACGGACTTGCCGAAACGCTCGCCGATCTTTTCGACGCCATGCTCCTGGTGGGCGGGGATGGCGAACAGCAGGGCCGCCACCCGGGAATCGCCGTCGAGCTTGAGGCCGGTGATGATGAGGGCCATGCCCAGAGCGTGGGACCAGATGCGCTCGCCGCTACCCAGGGCGGTCTCGCCATAGACTTCCCAGGCGTATTCGACGGCCTCCTTGAGGCGCCGGGCTTCTTCTTCCCCCAGGCCCTCGGAAAGGGTGTGGAGAAACTGCTGGAAATCGCTCTGGCTGGCGACGGAATGGAGCACGGAGACCATGGCCGCGATTATAGCGCC
>SSTB01000123.1 GCA_009469665.1 Azonexaceae bacterium
CTGGGAGCGCGGGCAGCCGGAGACCGCCGCGTATCTTTGCGAGGAATGTGAAGCACCGATTGCCGAGCATCACAAATCCCGGATGCTGGAACTTGGCGAATGGGTGGCGCAAGGAATAGGAACGAGCGCCGGGTTTCACCTGTCCAGCCTCTACAGTCCATGGAGGAAATGGCGCGAGATTGCAGCGTCGTGGGAGAAGGCCGCCATGTCTGAGAGCCGCTCGGTGGCGACCATCAAGGCGTTCAAGAACTCCGAACTGGGTGAGGCCTGGGTCGAGGAGGGCGAAGCCCCCGACTGGCAGCGCCTGCTGGAACGGAGAGAGGACTACCGCATCGGCAGTATTCCTGTAGGTGGACTGCTGCTCACGGCCGGTGCCGATGTGCAGAAGGATCGCATCGAAGTGTCGGTCTGGGCTTTCGGCCGTGGCAAGGAGTCCTGGCTCGTCGAACATCGGGTGCTGATGGGCGATACAGCCCGGAACGAAGTCTGGCAATCGCTCGCCGGTGTGCTGCACGAGACCTGGACGCATGAGACTGGCTGCCAGGTGTCGCTGGTGCGCCTGGCACTGGATACCGGCTTCGCCACGCAGGAAGCCTATACCTTTGTCCGGTCGGTGCGGGATGCACGACTGATGGCAGTCAAGGGGGTCGCCCGGGGCCCGGCCCTGGTTGGCACCCCAACGGCGGTCGATGCCACTACCGGCGGCAGGAAGCTGCGCCGAGGCATCAAGGTGTTCTCGGTGGCAGGGGGCATCGCCAAGCTGGAGTTCTACAACAACCTGCGCAAAGCACCGGAGGTCGCCGAGGATGGGGTCACGATCCGTTACCCCACCGGCTTCGTGCATCTGCCCAAGGTGGATGCCGAGTACCTGCAGCAACTGTGCGCCGAGCAACTGGTGAGCCGACGCGACCGGAACGGCTTCGCCATCCGCGAGTGGCAGAAGATGCGAGAGCGCAATGAAGCGCTCGACTGCTACGTCTATGCCCGGGCAGCGGCTGCTGCTTCCGGCCTTGATCGATTCGAGGATCGGCACTGGCGCGAACTGGAACGACAGATCGGACTCTCGCCGCCCGGCGACCCCGATTCGCAAATTGAGCAACCCATTGAGGCCACCCAACGCGGTGGCCTCGATGTTTCTGGCACCCGTATTTCCGGGCGTCGTTTGATCCGCAGCCGTTGGCTGACCTGAATGGAGACTTAAACCATGAGCTTGCAAACCCAACTCAACAGCTTCGTCCTCCGCGTTGCCG
This sequence comes from Azonexaceae bacterium, assembly GCA_009469665.1. Next base: position 1,251 of record SSTB01000123.1, read on the forward strand.
AGGAATTCAACACCGTCAAGGGACGCACCGGCACCCTTACCGCGCTGACCACCACCGACAAGTCGAGCCTGGTCGCGGCGATCAACGAACTGAAGGCCGCCATCCTCACGGCGGTGGCCATCGACGACCTGACGGTTGCCACGACCAGCACCTACTCGTCGTCGAAGATTGTCTCGGTGCTCGATGCCCTCAAGGCCGATATCCTCGGTGGCGCCGACCCGGCCTACGACACCCTGCTGGAACTCCAGCAGGCGCTGCAGAACGACCAGACCGGCATCGCCGCGCTGACTGCTGCCATCGACAAGCGGGTGCGCTTCGATGCCGCGCAGACGCTGACTGTCCCCGAGCAAACGCAGGCGCGCAGCAACATTGGCGCGGTCGCCGCTGCCGACATCGGCGACACCAATACCGACTTCGTGGCGATCTTCAACGCGGCCCTGGTGTAAGACATGAGCCTCGTCGCGCAACTGTCGGCGCTCGCCACCCGCATCGGCAACGAAATCAAGGGGCTGATTCGTCCCGATCATCCCGGCCTGGCTCGCGCCTGGGTCAATTTCGGCTACGTGAATGGATCGGTGCAACTGCGTGCCGCCTACAACGTGGCGTCGGTGACCCGTTTGGCGGCCGGTCGGTACCGCATCCAATTCGAGACCGCGATGCCCGATGCGAAGTACTGCTGGGTGGCGACCGGGCGCAGCAACGCCAACAGCGGCACCGTGCGCTTCGCCGCCGCACGCGGTACGGCCGACAACAAGGTCGAGGTGGGGTTGGAGATCGTCTGTACCTCCTCGTCGGGATCGCTGGCCGACTCCCCCGAGATCAGCCTGGTGGTCTATCGATGAGCACGCCGACCTACACCGAAGCCCAGTTGCAGGCCCTGCGCGATGCACTGGTCAAGGGCGAAAAGCGCGTGACCTTCGGTGACAAGACCGTCGAGTACCGCACGGTCGACGAACTCAAGGCCGCCATCCACGAGGTGGAAGTCGCGCTGCACAAGGACGCCGTGACGACTGGACTGATTCCGCGTGCCGCCCGACAGATCCGCATCACCACGGCGAAGGGGTTCTGATATGGGCTGGCTTAAGCGCGTCTCGCGCCGGATGTTCGGCGGCAACCCGCTGCACGAGGCCGCCGGTGCCGGTCGCAGGTCGTTTGCCTGGCTGCCGAACAACCCGGGTGCCGTCGCAGCACTGACGGCAACGCAAACGGAACTGCGCACCAAGAGCCGCGATCTGGTGCGGCGTAATGCCTGGGCCAATGCCGCCCTGGAATCCTATGTCGCCAATGCCATCGGCACCGGCATCAAGCCGCAGTCGCTGGTGACCGATTCGGCGCTGCGCGAACGGATCCAGGCGTTGTGGCGCGACTGGACGCTGGATGCCGATGCGGCCGGGCTGACCGATTTCTACGGGCTGCAGGCGCTCGCCTGCCGCGCCATGCTGGAAGGCGGTGAGGCTTTGATCCGCATTCGATACCGCCGACCCGAGGATGGTCTGGCGGTGGCGCTGCAACTGCAGGTACTCGAACCCGAACATCTGCCCGTCACCCTGAACACCACGGCGGAGAACGGCGACGTGATCCGCGCCGGCATCGAGTTCGACCGCCTCGGTCGGCGCGTGGCCTACCACCTGTATCGCACCCATCCGGAAGACGGAGCATTGGCGCCGATGTCGGGCAATGGCGGCATGGAGACCGTGCGCGTCGATGCCGCCGAAATCCTGCATCTGTTCCGGCCGCTACGCCCGGGCCAGATCCGGGGTGAGCCGTGGCTGGCGCGTGCTCTGGTGAAATTGAACGAACTCGATCAGTACGACGACGCCGAACTGGTGCGCAAGAAAACCGCCGCCATGTTCGCCGGCTTCATCACCCGTCTCGCCCCCGAAGACAACCTGATGGGCGAAGGCTCGGCCGATCCCAACGGCGTGGCGCTGGCCGGGCTGGAGCCGGGCACATTGCAAATCCTGGAACCCGGCGAGGATGTGAAGTTTTCCCAGCCCGCCGATGTCGGCGCGAGCTACGCCGAGTTCCTGCGCATGCAGTTCCGGGCGGTGGCGGCCGCCATGGGTGTGACCTACGAGCAACTGACCGGGGATCTCACCCAGGTCAATTACTCGTCGATCCGTGCGGGGTTGCTGGAGTTCCGCCGGCGTTGCGAGTCCCTGCAGCATGGCGTGATCGTCCATCAGTTGTGCCGGCCGATCTGGCAGGCGTTCATCGAACAGGCCGTGCTCGAAGGCGCGCTGGCCTTGCCAGGCTATGCCCGAGGCGGCCAGGCCCAACGCCGCCCGTACTTGTCAGTGAAGTGGATTCCGCAGGGCTGGCAGTGGGTGGATCCGCAGAAGGAGTTCAACGCCATGCTCACCGCGATGCGCGCCGGCCTGCTGTCGCGCTCCGAGGCGATCTCGTCCTTCGGCTACGACGCTGAGGACATCGATCGCGAAATCGCTGCCGACAACGCCCGGGCGGATGCCCTCGGCCTGGTGTTCGAGTCCGACCCGCGCCATGACCTGGCGGCTGCGCCGCCAGCCGCTGTTCCTCCCGACAACCCGGAGAACCCCTGACATGAATCTTCCTCACCTGGCGTCCCGTCTCTACGGGACGCCGCTCCTGCTCGCCCGTGCCAAGCTGGATGTGATCCTGTCCGTGCTCGGTGAGCGGGTGAACTGGCCGGAGCACGAACTGGCCACGCCGCTCATTCCGCATCGTTCCCAGATCGATGCACCGGCCGGCATCGCCGTGATTCCGGTGGTCGGTTCGCTGGTCCGTCGCACGGTGGGCCTGGACCCGGCCTCGGGTTTCACGTCCTATGCCGAGATTACCGGCATGGTTGATGCTGCCCTCGTCGACCCGTCGATCGAGGGCATCGTGCTCGACATCGATTCGCCCGGTGGCGAAGCGGGTGGCGTGTTCGAGCTCGGCGAGCGCATCCGCGCCGCCGATGCCGTGAAACCCGTCTGGGCAGTCGCCTCGGATACCGCTTTCTCGGCGGCCTATGCGATTGGTTGCTCAGCCTCACGTCTGCTGGTCAGCCGCACCGGTGGCGTCGGCTCCATTGGCGTGATCGCCATGCATGTCGACCAGACCGCCCGGGACGCCCAGCAGGGCTACCGCTACACGCCGATCACCGCCGGGGATCACAAGAACGATTTCTCGCCGCATGAAGCCCTGGGTCCCGAGGCGCATGCCCGCCTGCAGGCCGAAGTCGATCGCCTGTACGGCCTGTTCGTCGATCACGTCGCCGCCATGAGGAAGCTCGATGCCGATGCGGTACGGGCGACAGAGGCCGGCATCTATTTCGGTATGGACGCGGTGACCGCTGGCCTGGCCGATGCGGTCGGCAGTCTCGACACGGTGCTTACCGAATTCAGCAGCTTTCTGGTGGCTCGCCGGGCGCGCGGCCACGCATTGCCCGTTTCCACGCGCTCGCTGGCTGCATCCCCCTCAACGCTTATGGAGAACCCAACCATGCCTATGACTGACCCTATTGATCAACCCCAGACGGATGAACCGGTGCCATCGGCAACTCCCGAAGCGGACAAACCGGTCGCCGACGAAGCGTCCCCTGCGACTACCGACGCCAGTCGTGCCGATGCGGTCGCCATCGCCGAACTCTGCCAACTCGCCGGTCATCCCGAACTGACCGCCGCCTTCCTCGCCGAAGGCGTCTCCGAAGCTCAGGTGCGCAAGGCGCTGCTGGCCTCGCGTGCCGACAGCCCGGAAATCCGCTCGACGTTTGCGCCGGATGCCTCGGCACCTCAGCAATCCCAATCTGCCGCCAATCCCCTGATGGCGGCCGTCAAGAAACTCACCGGAAAGGAGTAAGCCATGCCCGTCATCACCGAAGGTCTGAACCTGGGCGATCTGCTCAAGTACGAAGCCCCCAACCTCTACTCGCGCGACCAGGTCACGGTTGCCTCTGGCCAGAACCTTGATCTGGGCACCGTGGTCGGCATCGAGACCACCACCGCCAAGGTGAAAGCGATCGATCCGGCCGCCACCGATGGCACCGAAGTCGCCGTCGGCGTGCTCGCCACCTCGGTCGACGCCAGCCTGATCGACCGCGAGGACGGGATTCTGATCGCCCGCCATGCCGTCGTTGCCGACCACGCCCTGACCTGGCCGGCCGGCATCACCCCTACCGCTAAAGCCGCCGCCATTGCCCAACTCAAGGCGGCCGGCGTGCTCGTTCGCCACGCTGTTTAAAGGAGATTTCTCATGCAGAACCCGTTCTCGAATCCCGCCTTCTCGATGGCGAACCTTACGGCCGCCATCAATCTCCTGCCGAACCGGTACGGCCGGCTGGAGTCGCTCAACCTGTTCCCGGTCAAGCCGGTTCGCTTCCGCCAGATCCTCATCGAGGAGAAGAACGGCGTGCTGAACCTGCTGCCGACTCTGCCAGTGGGCAGCCCCGGCACCGTGGGTCAGCGTGACAAGCGCAAGATGCGCTCCTTCGTCGTGCCGCACATCCCGCACGATGACGTGGTGCTGCCCGAGGAAGTCCAGGGCCTGCGTGCCTTTGGTTCCGAATCGGAACTGGAAACGGTGGCCGGCGTCATGGCACGCCACCTGGAGACCATGCGCAACAAGCACGCCATCACCCTGGAACATCTGCGCATGGGTGCCTTGAAAGGCATCATCCTCGATGCCGACGGTTCGACGCTCTACAACCTCTACGACGAGTTCGGCATCGCCCCGAAGTCCATCAACTTCGCCCTGGCCACCGACAGCACCAATGTCCGCCAGAAGTGCGTCGACACCCTGGCGCACATC
>SSTB01000124.1 GCA_009469665.1 Azonexaceae bacterium
GAAGCATGACATTCCGAAGCTCAACATCCCGATGGGTGTCGAGTGGACCGACGAGTTCCTGATGAAGGTCTCCGAAGTCACCGGCCAGCCGATCCCGGCCTCCCTGGAACTCGAACGCGGCCGCTGCATGGACCTGATCTCCGACAGCCACGCCTGGCTGCACGGCAAGAAGTTTGCCCTCTACGGCGACCCGGACTTCGTCATGGGCATGGTCAAGATCCTGCTGGAAGTCGGCGCCGAGCCGACCCACATCCTGTCCCACAACGCCAACAAGCGCTGGGGCAAGGCGGTCGAGAAGCTGCTCGCCTCCAGCCCCTTCGGTACCCTGGGCAAGGTCTATGTCGGCAACGACCTGTGGCACATGCGCAGCCTGTGCTTCACGGACAAGCCGGACTTCCTGATCGGCAACTCCTACGGCAAGTACATCCAGCGCGACACCCGCCACAAGGGTGAAGAGTTCGAAGTCCCGCTGATCCGCATCGGCTTCCCGATCTTCGACCGCCACCATCAGCACCGTGCCACCACCATGGGCTACGAAGGGATGATGTCCGTGGTTACCCAGCTGACCAACGCGGTCCTTGAGCAACTGGACAAGGAAACGATCGGCATGGGGACGACCGACTACAACTTCGACCTGGTCCGCTGACGCGGCGATAGGCCGGCTATGCAGCCCGATGGCTTCGTTGAGCGGTGCTCGGAATCCTCACGTACCTCCAGTACGTTCCGGTTCCTGCGCTCCGTCCGCCTTGCCCTCGGGCCGCTCGCCCGGCCTCTCGTCCGCGCCAGACACTGATACCCCACAAGGAGTTGAGCATGGCCAACATCATGATCCAGCAAGGCAGCGACGGCGGGCTGGTGTTCTACCTCCCGAAGCGCGACCTGGAAGCGTCCATCGAGTCCATCGAATTCGACACCGCCGAAAAATGGGGTGGCGAACTGAAGTTGGACAACGGCGGCACGTACTACATCGACCCGATCGCCAAGCCGCCCCGCCTGCCCGTATCTCTGCGAGCCAAGCGCCTCGGCGCCGCCGAGGACTGAGTTTCACCCAACCTTACCCGCCCAGCCAGCCAATTTGCCGGCGAATGCGGATTGAAAGGAAAGCATCATGGCAATGAAGATTGATCCCGACATGTGCACCGCCTGCGGCGACTGCAAACCGGTCTGTCCGACCAAGTCGATCAGCGCTGGCAAGGTCTTCTACAAGATCGACGCCGCCACCTGCACGGAATGCGACGGCCACAACGATAGCCCCTTGTGCGTCGATGTCTGCCCCTCCGGCTGCATCAGCCCCGCCTGACGTCAGCGGCTTGAGCCGAGCGTCAGCCGAGCGCCGGCGCTCCACTGAAGCCGTTGCCAGGAGTTCATCATGTCGCCCTCACCCATCGCCTCCCGCGAAGCCGCGTTGCGTATCGCGCTGGCTGCTCGCGCCCTCAACGGCCTGGACGTCAAGGCCTTCGTCGGCGCCCTCGTCGAGAAACTGGAGCCCCCGCTCACCGAAGCCAAACTGGCCAAGCTGACGGTGGAAGATCTGCGCACCATCCTCGCTGGCGATTTCGCCGAGCAGGGCTGCCACGTCGGTGTCGAACCCGAACAACTCAAGGAGGCCGTGCGTCTCCTCTGGGGCCAGGGCATCGAGCACGGCGACTTCCCCGTCATCGAAGCCTATGCCGACGGCGAGATGCCCGGATCGATCCGGGTCGCCATTGCTGCCAACCGGGGCGAGAACCTCGATGGGCATTTCGGCTCCTGCGACCGCTTTCTGGTCTACCAGGTGGGCCAGGCCGCGATCAAGCTGATCGATGTACGCAGTACGGCCGAGGCCGATGGGGCCGAAGACAAGAACGCCGCCCGTTCCACGCTGATCAGTGACTGCCAGATCGTTTACATCCAATCCATCGGCGGGCCGGCCGCCGCCAAGGTGGTGCGTGCCGGTGTCCATCCCATCAAGAAGCCCGGCGGGGGCAGCGCCCGGGAGGTGCTAGCGGAACTGCAGGGACGCCTCGGCTGCCCGCCGCCCTGGCTGGCCCAGATCATGGGGGTGCCGTCAGCCTCCCTGGCCCGCTTTGAGGAAAACATCGAGGAGGAGGAAGCGTGATCACCCCCACCACCCTCGCCTGCGTCGGCGAAGCCGTCCTTCTCGACCCACGCGCCTCGATCCTGCGCCAGCGCTTTCCCGATCTGCACTTCACCGAATGCAGCGAGGACGACGTTTCGCCCCGCTACAAGCCCGCCTTCACCGTCGACGGTTACGATCTCTACTTGGTCTCCGGCGCCAGTGGCCACTGCCTGGAATTCACCGGTGACCACGATGCCGCCACCGGCATCCTCATTGCGGCAAAGGTCGATGGCGAGTGAAACGACATCCGCCCAGGCCGGTGTCGGCCGCCTTGGATTGTGCTCCGGTTGCAGCTATTTCCCGGATTTCCTGAACGGCCGGCGCTGTACCCCGGGTGACGCCTGTATCCGTGCCCACAGCGGCCGGCAGATCGACCGCTTTCTACGCACCAATCCCGGTGAGGCCGAGCACTTCCTCGATGACATCTTCTGGGAACGCCGCGCCATTGCCGCTCGCTACGCTCCCGTTGCCGCCATCGGCCCCCTGCGCTCCGATGCCGACGAAGTCGTGCGGCGGGTCGTCGCCACCCGCCTGCCCCTGGAGGAGTTGACCGCAATGGTCAGCGACCCGGACCGGGAAGTCCGCCTGTCGGTCGCCACCCGCCTGCCGGAAGCGCGACTGGTGCAGATGATCGGCGATCCGGACTACCTGATCCGCGCCACCGTCGCCCGCCGCCTGCCCCACGGGCAGCTCACCAAGCTGGCCCGGGACCCGGAGCGGGAAGTGCGCAAGGTGGTGGCTTCCCGCCTGCCAGCCTTTGCCCTGCACCTGCTGGCCGACGATCCGGAACCGGAGGTGCGCGCCATCGTCGCCGAGCGCGCCCTCCCCGGGCTGGCCGCCACCCTGCTGCAGGACGAAGAATGGTGGGTGCGCCTGGCGGCCGTGGGTAACGCCCCCCTGGAATTTCTGCAAGCCCTGACCGCGGACCCCGAAGTCGAAGTCCGTGAGGCGGCCATTACCCGCCTTGCTGACGCAAAAGCCGCGCCCTCACGAGGATAGCCCCATGAAAGAAGCCCTGGCCTGGACGGAATACTGCAAATCCCTGGCCCCCGCCATCGTCGAAGCCTGCGCCAAGACCCCCGTCAACACCGGCCCGGCCGGCCTGGCCAAAGCCCTGGGCGGGGCCCTTCCCGACTGGAAATTCCGCCACGCCCTGGGACGCGGCGGCTGGTATCGCCTGGGCGGCATTGTCGATGGCAACGGCCGGCGCGTCAGCGACAGTCTCGAAACCTGGGTGGAAGCCGAGCTGGATGCCCGGGACGGTGACCTCGCAGCCCTGGCCGAAGATTTCAGCGCTCAGGCGCTCTACGCCACCCGCCTAGTGGGCCAGACCCACTACCTGGTTGCCCCCGCCGGCGACGATTGCGACGACTTTCTGCAACTGGAGATCGAGGATCTGCAGGAAATGCGCGCCCACCGCCTATTCGCCAACGACCCCGCTTCCATCGAGGAACTGGTGGACCCTCGGGGCGGGGGGAACACGCCCCAATCCGTCGGGCTGCCCGCCTACAGCTTCCGGCGCATCCAGCACGTGGGCGCTTTCCTCAAACGCATGCTGGCGCAGAAACCCGAGCCGGCCCCCATCCACCGCATGCTCGCCGACTGGGCCGGCAGCAGCGCCGGAGCGACCAGCGCCTATTTCAACCACTGGGTCATCGCCACCCGCGAGCACTTGGACCGCTACCACCAGCCGGTCTTCCGTGCCCAACCCATCGCCACCCTGGCCGGCGAACCACCGGCCTTCGAAGCCGCCAAGGGCACGGAAGACCTCAGGCTGCACGACGCCCTCAACCACTTCGACCGCCAGGCCGGCTATCCCATGGCCTGGTACTTCCACATGCTGGCCGGCAAGACCGTTCCCCATTGGGTGGCCCAGACGGTAGTGGAAGATGCCCTGGCCGGCTTCGCTTACCTGCCGCAGAAGGACGTGGACGTGGTGCGGGGCTGGCTGCACCGGCCCTACGCGGTCTGAGGCCCCCTGTCGCATTCCCGACAGGAACCCGACAGGCCGCCCGGCCGCCCAAATAAAACACTTTAATATCATAGATATACGCCCTGGCACCCCCCTTGCTAGAAGCACTGCAAGGAGATTGCCATGACCCAGTCCAGCGTCACCATCAACGACACCACCCTGCGCGACGGCGAGCAGTCGGCGGGGGTGGCGTTCTCGCTGGCGGAGAAGCTGGAGATCGCCCGGCAGCTGGCGGCCATCGGTGTTCCCGAGCTGGAGGTGGGCATCCCCGCCATGGGCGCTGAGGAGCGCGCTTCCATCCGCGCCGTGGCCGACCTGGGTCTCGCTCCCCGCCTCATGGTGTGGAGCCGCATGCACCCGACGGACATCGCCGCCTGTGCCGGCCTCGGCGCCCACCTCATCGATATCTCGGTGCCGGCCTCCGACCAGCACCTGGCCTACAAGCTGAAGCAGGAGCGGAGCTGGCTGCTGCGCGAACTGCCCCGCTACGTGGGCGCCGCCCTGAACCTCGGCCTGGAGGTCGGCATCGGCCTCGAGGATGCCTCCCGCGCCGACCTGGACTTCCTCTGCGCCCTGGCTGAGGTGGCCGAGCGCTGCGGCGCCCGGCGCCTGCGCTTCGCCGACACCCTGGGCATCCTGGAGCCTTTCGGCACCTTCGACCGCATCACCCGCCTGCGCCGCGCCACCGGGCTCGAAATCGA
>SSTB01000125.1 GCA_009469665.1 Azonexaceae bacterium
GATTCGCTGATCGAGAAGGCATCGATGTGATCGACGAAGTCTTCCCAGCCGGCGCCGAGGGTGTTTTGAGTAAGGGTGATCATTGTTTGGCTCCGAGTTGCGGGCGGGAGAGAAAGTGGGAACGGGTCATTGCAGGAGGGTTGATTCCGCAATTCTACCGGTCTGGGTTTCTGCCTTGTCTCGCGTTCTGTCTAGGGTGTGAAAAATGCCGGGAGAAGTCCGGGTGCTGTCGTCGGTGCAAGAACGGTGCCAAGAGTGCCAGGGCGATGAAAGTGCCGGGATTCGCCCATTTGACGTTGCTTTTGTCGTTCGCGGGGGATTGAGGTCGAGCTTGGCTTGGGGCAAATCGCCCGAAGTGGGGGATTTGCCCCAGTTCACTTTGGGGCTTCCCCGCAAGGGCGATCAGTGGACGTCCAGCAGACTCTCGTCCCAGGCGGCGTGCTTGTCCAGGCCCAGGAGATTCGCCACCGTCGCGGCGATGTTGGAGAGGCCGGCTTTCTCGGTCTGCTTGAGGCCCAGCTTGCCGCCGGTGACGTTGTCCACCAGCAGCAGAGGCACCGGATTCAGGGTGTGAGCGGTCTTGGCCTTGAAGGTGCCGTCCTTGTTGGTGGCGGGCTGACCGGTTTTCTTGTCCAGTTCGAACATCTCGTCGGCGTTGCCGTGGTCGGCGGTGATCAGCGCCACGCCGCCGGCAGCGTTCACTGCCTGGAGCAGGCGGGCGAGGGAGAGGTCGACGGCCTCGATGGCCATGCGGGCGGCCTCGAAATTTCCGGTGTGGCCCACCATGTCGCCGTTGGCGAAGTTGCAACGCAGGGTCTTGTACTGGCCGCTCTGTAGGGCGGCGATCATGGCGTCGGCGATCTCGGCAGCCTTCATCAAGGGGCGTTGCTCGAAGGGCACCACGTCGCTGGGCACTTCCTGGTAGGTCTCGCCGGCGAACTTGCCGGAGCGGTTGCCGTTCCAGAAGTAGGTGACGTGCCCGAATTTCTGGGTTTCCGAGCAGGCGAACTGGGCGATGCCGCCCTTGCTGAACCATTCGCCCATGGTGTCCTTGATGGCCGGCGGGGCGACTAGGAAGCGCTTGGGCAGCTTCAGGTCGCCGTCGTACTGGAGCATGCCGGCGTAGGTGACCTGGGGGGCGCGCATCCGGTCGAACTTGTCGAAGGCGGCTTCCTCGAAGCAGCGGCTGATTTCGATGGCGCGGTCGCCGCGGAAGTTGAAGAAGACCACGGCATCGCCGTCTTCGATGGTGCCCACCGGCTGGCCGTTGTCGGCGATGACGAAGGGGGGCAGATCCTGGTCGATGGTGCCGGGGTTCTGCTCGCGCAGGCCCTTGACCGCTTCGGTGGCGTTGGCGAACTGAGGGCCTTCGCCCAGCACGTGTGTCTTCCAGCCCTTGGCCACCATGGGCCAGTTGGCGTCATAGCGGTCCATGGTGATGTTTTGGCGGCCGCCACCGGAAGCGATGCGGGCGTCGAAGCCGCCGTCGGAGATGTCGTTCAAGAAAGCCTCGAAGGGCATCACGTACTCCAAGGCGCTGGTTTCCGGCACATCGCGGCCGTCGAGGAGGGCATGGATGCGCGCGCTCCTGATACCTTCCGCCTTGGCCTGGACGACCATGGCCTTGAGATGGTCGATGTGGCTATGGACGTTGCCGTCGGAGAAGAGGCCGATGAAGTGGATCGCGCCCGCTTTTCCGTTGGCTCCCGTTTTGGCGCCGGCGACAATCTGCTGCCAGGCGTCCCCGTGCCAGAGGGCGCCGGAGGCAATGGCGCCGGACACCAGTGCTGCGCCCTGGGCATAGACCTGGCCGGCGCCGATGGCATTGTGGCCGACTTCGGAATTGCCCATGTCGTCGTCGGAAGGCATGCCCACCGCCGTGCCGTGGGCCATCAGGCGGATGTGGGGGTGCTTGGCGAAGAGGGCATCCAGAGTGGGTTTCCTGGCGGCGGCGATGGCGCTGCCAACGTCGTTCCTGGGGATGCCGTAGCCGTCCAGGACGATGATGACGACGGGGCCGGGGACGCCGGGGAAGGTGGAGAGTTTCTGCAGCATGGAGGGTTTCCTGATTGGGGGCTGGAGCGCCCTAAGGGCGCGAAAAGGCGCTCATTTTAACGCTTCCCCGCATCCCACAGCCGGTGCCGGGCAGGGATTTCCCGTCGCGGCAGGCGCTCAAGCGAGGCTGCCTGGGGAGATCACGACGTGCGCCGGAAGCGCTCGGCCAGCCAGGCGCCTACTTCCGCCAGTTCGTCTTCGGAAACCGTGTGGTCCATGGGGTAGAGACGCCAGCTCAGGTCATAGCCGCACGCGTGCAGAAAATCCTGTGCCTGGGAGCCGAGGGCCAGGGGAACGATGTCGTCTTCGGCGCCATGGCCGACGAACAGCGGCGTGGCCCGATTGGGCTTGCACTCGACTTCGGTGAGCAGAGAAGGTGCGGGAATGTATGCCGAGAGGGCGACGACGCCGGCGAGAGGCTGAGGGTGGGTCAGGCCGACGGTATAGGCCATGGCGCCGCCCTGGGAAAATCCTGCCAGTACGATGTTCTCACAGGGGATGCCGCGCTGGTTCTCCCGTTCGACGAGGCGGCGGATGTTACTGCGGGAGCTGAGGATGCCGACTTCGTCGACCTCCCGCTCGATACCGCGGGCTTCAATGATGTCGTACCAGGCCGGCATGATGTAGCCGCCGTTACAGGTGACGCGGATTTCCTGCGCATGGGGAAAGATGAAGCGCACCGCCAGGTCTGCGGGCAGTCGGAGAAAGGGGATGGCCGGGGCGAAATCGCTGCCGTCCGCGCCCAGACCATGCAGCCAGATGACAGCGAATTCCGGCTTGGGCGCTGTTTCGATCTCGATGGCTGGGAGGAGGATGTTCATGGGGCGTACTTTCGGTGGCGGGGGGGCGGCAGTGCGGTAAGAGGCCATCCAATCGACCGCACGGGGGAGCACGATGACATGGTTGTGTCGCCCTTGTCACACCCCATGCATGGGGGTTAACCATGCGTCAGAGCAGCTCGCTGGCCGATTTTGGCATCGCCTGGCGCCCTTGCAGACCGCTCTCGCATCTCCCGCGGACAGGGCTTCCGGCCGGGAAATCTCGCTCATGACCCCGATCCCGATAGCTCGTTTCGCGAGAGCCCGCAGTCCTTGCGTTGCAAGCGGCTGCGGCCGTTGCCGGTGCGGCCGGCTTTCGTAAGAGTCTGTTTCCACTGTCCTGCGGAAGATTTTGGGCTGCGTTATTCGGTCATGTCGTCTTCGAAGGAAAAGCCATGACCCCCTGGTTCCGAATTGCCCCCCTGGCCCTTGTCGCACTCCTGACGGGCTGTGTCGTCGCCCCAGCGCCGCGGCCCTATTACGATCAGGCCATCGTCGTCGCGCCGCCGGCACCCCGGGTCGAATACGTTGGACCGGCTCCGGCGTTTGGACAAATTTGGATCGGGGGCTATTGGACCTGGACTGGCTACCGCCATGACTGGGTTCCCGGCCATTGGGAGGCGCATCGGCCGGGATACCAATGGGCGCCCCACCGCTGGGAACGTCGTGCCGATCGCTGGCATGAAGAGCGGGGGCACTGGGAACGCCACCATGGGGGGCGGCGATGAAGGTATCCTTGGCAGCCGTAATAATCGCCGCGGAGACACCATGCGAATCCACCAGCTTCCCCTCGGCGCCCGCTTCGAGTACCAGGGCGCGGAATGGGTCAAGACCGCTCCCATGTTGGCCAGCGGCCCTGGAGGCCAGCGCCTCATCCCGCGCCACGCGGTGCTCAAGCCCCTCGATCCGGGGGTTACCGAGCCTTCGGGTTCGCCCTCTCTCGACCGTGCCGCCGTACTCCTGGCCTTCGAGAACTTCTGCCAGACCTGCACGCCCTGGATTCCCGAGGACCACGCCAAGGCCTTCGAGCAGGCCCGACGCGCTTTTGTAGACGCCGTGGGCCAGTAGTCGGTCCTAAAATCCCGTTTGGGGTCTAGTAGTCAGTCACACAGGTTCAGCTATGTTCGGCCTGCCCCGCATCCCCGCTCGCTTTGTCGTTCATCCTCGCCATAGCTTCGGCTATGGCTGCGGTTCGCTTCGCGCGATCCGGGCGCGGATGCGTGCCTCGGCATCGACGCAAAGCTATGTGACTGACTACTAGCCGAGCACGGCCTGCGGGACCGGCGGGCAAGCGTCATTGGGGCCGTCCGGTACCGCTTCGGTGCAGCCGCCGCCCGGGTTCCATGCGACCCATATTGACCCGCCGCGCTGGTACACTCCGGCCATGAATTTCCGCTCATCTGCCTCGAATCCTGCCGACTCCGCCGTAGCCCAGTTGCGGGTGCCCCCCCATTCGATCGAGGCGGAGCAGTCCGTTCTCGGCGGTCTCCTTCTCGACAACCAGGCCTGGGATCGCATGGGCGATCTGGTCGCCGACACGGACTTCTACCGCGACGAGCACCGGCGCATCTTCCGCCAGATCCGGCTTCTTCTGGAAAACGGAAAGCCCGCCGACGTGGTCACCGTGGCAGAAGCCCTGGACGGCCTGGGGGAGGGTGAACGCACCGGTGGCCTCGCCTATCTGGGCGAACTCGCCGCCAATACGCCTTCAGCGGCCAATATCAAGCGCTACGCCGAAATCGTGCGGGAACGGGCCGTCTTGCGGCAGTTGGCGGCCACCGCCGACGAAATCGCCGCCAATGCCCTGAATCCCCTGGGGCGTGATGCGGAATCCATCCTGGACGAGGCGGAAGCCCGCATTTTCGCCATCGCCGAAGCCGGGGCAAGCCACAGCGATGGTTTCGTCCACATAAACCCCTTGCTCACCCAGGTGGTCGAGCGAATCCAGGAGTTGCACGACCGGGAAAACCCCTCTGACATCACTGGTGTGCCCACGGGTTTCGCCGATCTGGACCAGAAAACATCAGGCTTCCAGCCCGGCGATCTCATCATCGTCGCCGGAAGACCCTCGATGGGTAAAACGGCCTTTGCCCTCAATATCGCGGAAAACGTGGCGGTGGATTCGGGTTTGCCGGTGGGGGTGTTTTCGATGGAAATGGGCGGCACCCAGCTCGCCATGCGTATGCTGGCTTCCATCGGCCGACTCGACTCGCACCGGGTGCGCACTGGGCGGCTCAACGACGACGAATGGGCGCGGCTGTCTTTCGCGCTGGGCAAGCTGCATGAGGCGCCCATCTACATCGACGAAACCGGTGGACTCACTCCCGGCAATCTGCGCGCCCGGGCCCGGCGTCTGGCGCGCCAGTACGGTGGCAAGCTTGGCCTGCTGGTCATCGACTACATCCAGCTCATGAGCACCAATCGGCAGGGCGAAAACCGGGCCACCGAAGTATCGGAAATCTCGCGGTCGATCAAATCCCTGGCCAAGGAACTCCAGGTGCCCATCGTCGCCCTCTCGCAGCTATCGCGCAAAGTCGAGGAGCGCAACGACAAGCGCCCCATGATGTCCGACCTGCGGGAATCGGGTGCCATCGAGCAGGATGCCGACGTGATTCTGATGATGTACCGGGACGAATACTACAAGCCCGAGAGCCCCGACAAGGGCATTGCCGAGGTCATCATCGGCAAGCAGCGTAATGGCCCGACCGGTACCGTGCGTCTGGCCTTCCTGGGCGAATACACGCGCTTCGAGAACCTCGCCCAGGGCAGCAGCGGGTACTGAACCGACTCAGAGTCTGTGAATTTTTCGGGCGCCCCCGAGCAGCATGCCCAGGTGTGCGCGATCAAGGCGCCAAGCACCGCCATGGCTCGGGCTATGGCGAGCATGGGCAACGCCGAGCCGGCGCGGCTGGGCATGACGAGCGGGGGTGAATGAAATTTTCACAGGCTCTCAGCGTTCTCAATCCACCCGACGGGCGGTGATGGTGTAGGGCACCCGGTCGGGCAGGCGGCCGTCATGGCTGCCGTCGGCGTCTTCCAGTTGCGGGTGCACCAGGAAGGGAACTTTGCCCCGGCTGCCGGGGAGCGGCACGTCGCTGCCCACGTTGAAGGCGATCCAGTTCATTTCCCACACGCCGAAAAGAATCTTGCGCAAGGCGGCGAGCTTGCTGTCCCGATCCGAGATGCCTTCCAGAGCGATGACCCGCCGCACATCGCTGGGGTCCACCGGAATCCAGCCGTAGCCGGGCACGTAGAACTCGGCCCGCACGTGCTGGGCAGCGGTTGCTCGGTCATCGCTGAGACCGAGGCTGCGGAAGAGCCTCGAGGGGCCGACGCGCAGCCCATAGACGCAACGAGCCGGGATGCCGATGCCGCGGCACAGGGCGACCAGCAGGCCGTTGATGTCGGCGGAACGTCCCCCGTATTGCCGGGCATCGAGTTGGCGGCGAATGTCGCCACCCCCGACGCCGGGCAGGGCGGGGTCGTAGATGGCATTTTCGATCACCCAGTCGTAGAGCGCCTTCACCTGGGCCACCGGATCCTTGATGCGGCCGACGATGCGCTCACCCAAGCGATGCGCTTCGTCGTCATTGGGAATCAGGCGCGAGGCTTGCAGATTGCGGCGCAGAATGTCCTCCCGTTCGGGGGCGACGGTGCGCTTGGTGACGTCGAAATGGCGGTCGGCAGTGGTCACCGTGGTGGTCAGGCGGATGTGGGGCTCGATGCCGCTGTTCCATTCGCAATAGAACACCTCCAGATCACCGTCCGGAAGGCGGCGCAGGCTGGCCGATTCTGGGTTGCCCTTCCAGGCGTGGCCCAGGGTGCGTTGGAACAGCATGTCCTGGTTCAGCGGCAGGGGAAGCCACAGCCGGGTCGGCCCCAGGGCGCGTTTCAATTGCACCGTGGTGGTGACCTCGTAGGTACGCCATTCATCCGGGGGCTCCGGGGCCTTGACCGGCGGCAGGCGGCTGGCCGAGGAACCCTGGGGAGGATGCTCGATGATCGGTTCGTCCGCCGTATGAACGACCGGGGCGGGTGGTTTTGCAGGTGTGGCCGCAGGCTTGCGCGCCGCAGCCTTGCGGATCGGTTTGGCGTTACGCGAAGCAGGCGCCGTGGGCTTCTTTTTGGCCGCCAGGGTTTCGGATCCGACCAGTGAGGCGACGGCGGCAGCCAGGAAATGGCGACGTTTCAAGGGCATACTCCGGAAAGCGAGCTGGGGCTGAAACGAAAAGGCCGTGTCCCAAGACACGGCCCCCGACGAGTGGGGCGGATTATAACACTTCGGCCGCGTGGTCGGCCAAACGGGAGCGCTCACCGCGCTGCAAGGTGATGTGGCCGGAATGGGGCCAGCCCTTGAATCGGTCCACCACGTAGGTGAGGCCGGAACTGCCCTCGGTCAGGTAGGGCGTGTCGATCTGGGCGATATTGCCCAGACAGATGACCTTGGTGCCGGGCCCGGCTCGGGTGACCAGGGTCTTCATCTGTTTGGGAGTGAGGTTCTGAGCCTCGTCAATGATGAGGTACTTCTTGATGAATGTGCGGCCGCGCATGAAATTGAGGGACTTGACCTTGATGCGGGAACGGATCAGATCGCGGGTCGCTGCTCGTCCCCATTCGCCCCCGTAGGGCCCTCCCTCGTCCTCGCTGTGGTTGAGGACGTCGAGATTGTCTTCCAGCGCGCCCATCCAGGGGGCCATCTTCTCTTCCTCGGTGCCCGGCAGGAAGCCGATGTCCTCGCCCACCGGCACGGTGACGCGGGTCATGATGATTTCCGTGTACAGCTTGTTTTCCAGTACCTGGGTCAGGCCCGCGGCCAGGGTCAGCAGGGTCTTGCCCGTTCCCGCCTGGCCGAGGAGGGTGACGAAATCGATGTCCGGATTCATGAGCAGGTTCATGGCGAAATTCTGCTCCCGGTTGCGGGCTGTGATCCCCCACACCGCGTTCTTGGGGTGGGTGTAATCGACCAGGGTCTCCAGGACGGCGGTCTTGCCCCCCGTTTCCTTGACGATGGCGGAAAAGCCGTCCGCTTCCAGCCAGACGAATTCATTGATGAGCAGGCTGGGGCACAGGGGACCCTTGATGCGGTAGTAGGTCTTGCTGTCCCGCTTGCCGGATTCCATGCCCTGGCCGTGCTTGTCCCAGAAATTGTCGGGGAGTGCCCGGGTGCCGGTGTAGAGGATGTCGGTATCCTCCAGCACTTTGTCGTTGAAGTAGTCCTCCGCCGGAAGGCCCAGGGAGCGGGCCTTGATGCGCATGTTGATGTCCTTGGACACCAGGATGACCGAGCGCTTGGGGTGCTTGCGCTGGAGGTGGATGACTACCGCCAGAATCTGGTTGTCCACCTTCGAGGTGGGCAGGGCGGGAGGTAACTCGGAGCTGATGGCCTCGGTCTGCAGGAAGAGGTTTCCCGAAGCCAGCTTGCTCGATGGTTCAAAGAGAGGTATTCCGTGCTCTATGGCATCTTCGCCCTTGGCCAGCAGGTCATCGAGGACGCGCGACACCTGGCGGGCATTGCGGGCGATTTCCGACATGCCCTTCTTGTGATTGTCCAGTTCCTCCAGGGTCATCATGGGGATGAACACATCGTGCTCCTCGAAGCGGAAGAGGCAGCTCGGGTCGTGCATCAGCACATTGGTATCGAGGACGAAAATCTTGCTGGGGGCGGCTTTCTTGGCGGCGGGCTGGCGCGGCATCGGGGAGTCTTTCCTGGGGAAGGGTCAGAGGGTCTGCACGAAATCGAGCACTTCCTGGGCATGGCCGGGAACCTTGACCCCCCGCCACTCTCGGCGCAGCACGCCCTTGCGGTCGGCAACGAAGGTGCTGCGCTCGATGCCCCGTACCGCCTTGCCGTACAGGGTTTTCATCTTGATGACCCCGAACAGGGTCGACGCCGTTTCGTCCTTGTCGCACAGGAGTTCGAAGGGAAGTTCTTGCTTGGCCTTGAAGTTCTCGTGGGACTTCAGGCTGTCGCGGGAAATGCCGAAGACCACGGCTCCGGCCGCGACGAAGCGTTCGTGCAGGTCGCGGAACTGCTGCGCTTCGGTGGTGCAGCCCGGCGTGCTGTCCTTGGGATAGAAATAGAGAACGATCACCTTGCCGGCCAGGGCGGCCGGGGTGAAGGTGCCGCCTCCGGTGGTTGCGAGGGAGAAATCGGGCAGGGCTTGATCGAGCATTGGGGGTCTTTGCGTTGTCATGGTCGCTTGCATTGTGGAGAATAGTTCGGCGCAGGGTCAAGCCGGCACGGCCTTCGGCATGGGACAAATTCCGCTAAACTCCCGGCTCGCCCACCTGTTCCCGCTTTGCCCATGACCGCCACCGAAAAGAAAACCGGTTCCCGCCGCAATCTGCTGCTCGATTCCCTGCGGGCCGATTACGCCGTCTTCCGCGACACCTTGCCCCTGGCCATCGGGATTCACAAGGTCCTGCGCGAGCGACACCCCGATTTCGAGGCACCCGCCCTGCGCACCGCCCTGCGTCTGCACACCACCTCAACCGCGTATCTCAAGGCCATCGCCAAGGCGGAGCAGCGCTTCGATCTGGACGGCGCACCGGCGGGGGAAGTCAGCGCCGAACAGCGGCAGCAGGCTGAGACCGAATTGCGGGAACGCTTCAAGAAATCCGCCGATCGCCGCAAGAACGAGGCCGAGGCCGCCCGGCGGCAGGAAAAGCTGGAGGAACTGGCGCGCAAGTTCAGTCGCAGCTGAGATCCTATGAAAATTTCATTCCCCCCAGCTCGTCATGCCCCGCTGCGCCCGCTCGGCGTTGCCAATGCTCGCCATAGCCTGAGCTCTGGCAGTGCTTCGCGCCTTGATCGTGCACTCCTGTGCACGCCGCTCGGGCGCGCCCGAAAAATTCACAGGCTCTGAGCGGTTCGCGGGTTCTTCGTGCACCCTGACCACAGCGTTTCCCGCAACGAGCGCATTCCGGTCGGGGCGATCCGCTACAACGTTCGCCATTGGGGGCCGCCCGGAGCACCGCTCCTTTTCCTTCTGCACGGCTGGATGGATTCCTCGCCCACCTTTCAGTTCGTGGTCGAGGCCCTGGGGGGCGAGTGGCACGTCATCGCCCCGGATTGGCGGGGCTACGGGGCCAGCACCTGGCTGGGGCGGCCCTACTGGTTCGCCGACTACTACGCTGATCTGGACGCGCTGCTACACCATTATTCCTCGGTCGCCCCCGCGCGGCTGGTGGGACACAGCATGGGGGCAAGTATCGCCGCGGCCTACGCTGGCGCGCGGCCGGAGCGGGTTTCAGGTCTGGTCATGCTTGATTTTCTCGGCCTGCCCGAGGCTGGTCCGGACGAGGCGCCCACGCGGCTCCGCCATTGGCTGGAAACCCTGGACGATCCACCTGCCCTGCGGAGCTATGCGGATTGCGGCGAATTGGCCCGGCGCCTGCGTTATTCCAACCCCCGCCTCAGTGTGGAACGGGCTGAATTCCTTGCCCGGGAGTGCGGGTGCGTGACGCCCGAGGGGAGAGTCGTCCTGGCCTGCGACCCCTGGCATCGGCACCCGGCGCCGGTACCCTATCAAGTCGCCGACGCCATGGCGTGCTGGTGCGCCATCATGGCACCGGTCCGCCTGCTCGTTGCAGAACAGGGCTACGTGACGGAGCGCTTCGCCGACAATGCGGCCGATCTGGCCCGGCGCCTGGCGTGTTTCTCGCGCCTCAGTCGGGAGGACATCGCAGATTGCGGCCACAATCTGCACCACGACCAGCCGGAGCGTGTGGCCGCAGCGATCGAGAACTTCTTCCTGCTCGCGGATCGGGTATAGGAATTCGGCGTCAGGATGCCCGTCAGGGCAGGCGGCGTCCCCAGTAGGCGGCAATGTCGAGCATGCGATTGGCGAATCCCCACTCGTTGTCGAACCAGATGAATATGTCCAGAAGGCGGTCGCCTGACAGGCGGGTTTGGCTGCCGTCGATGATGGCCGATTCCGGGCTGTGGATGAAATCCGTCGAGGCGTGGGGTTCCTCGGTCCAGCCGATGCGCCCGCCGGAACCTGCGGCGGCCCGCCGCAGGCAGGCGTTGACTGCGGCGAGGTCCGCTGGCCGGGCCAGACGGGCCACCAACCCGATAGCGGAAACGTTGGGCACCGGGATGCGGATCGCCTTGGCATCGATACGCCCTTGCAGATGGGGCAGCAGCCGCTCGATACCGCGGGCCAGTCCTGTGGCTACCGGGATCATGGACTGCATGGCCGAACGGGTCCGGCGCAAGTCGGCGTGGTGGTAGCCGTCGACCAGGGGCTGGTCGTTCATGACCGAATGCAGGGTGGTGAGGAGGCCCTGCTCGATGCCGAAAGCCTCGTCCAGGAGGGCAAGCAGCGGCACGGCGGCGTTGGTCGTGCAGGATGCGGCGGAAACGATGCGTTCGCGCCCGCTCAGTCGGGCTTCGTTGAAGCCGTAGACGACGGTGCGATCCACATCCTCGGCGCTGTGGGCCGGTTGGGAAAGGAGCAGGCGAGGGCAACCGGCCGCGATGAAGGCTTCGAGTTCCCCGCGGTGAGCATAACGGCCCGAAGCCTCGACCAGGAGATCGATGCCCAGGGCCTTCCAATCCACGTCTTGCGGCCTTCGACCGTGGCTCACCACGATGGGCTGGCTGTCGATGAGCAGGGTGTCGGGCGCCACTTCCACTTGCGCGGCGAAGCGGCCGTGGGTCGAGTCGAAGCGGGTCAGGTAGGCCATGCTTTCGAGATCGGCGGGCTCGTTGATGGCGACGACGATTATGTCATGACGATGGGGCGAGGCGTGCAGGGCGCGCAGGAAACAGCGGCCGATGCGGCCGTAGCCGTTGATGGCGAGACGCAGGCTCATGGAAGAAGGGGGAAAAACGAAGGCGCGGAGCTTAGCACGTCGGAGCGCTCAGGCCCTCCCGCTGCGCTGCGCCCTCGATAGGTCCAATTTGGCCCGGTCGCGGCAAAATTCACGATTGCGCTTAGCGTTGCCGCAGTGGCGGGTACCGTCGCCCTGAGCCTATGATATTCTGGGCCTTTCCGGGCGGATGAGGATTTCCGCCGGGGGTATTTGCGGGGGCAGGCGGGGCAGAATGATGAGTGGCGGGGCAGCAGGCACGATGGCCGCGGCGGCGGCGGGCGCAGGGCCGCGGGATTTCCGCGGCAAGCTCGCCATGGCGCGCCTGCCGTCCATGCCCCAGGTTCTGCTGCGCCTCCTTGATCTTTGCCACAAGGAGGATGTCTCCCTCGTCGATCTGGCGGGCGTGGTGGGCAAGGACGCTGCCATGGCGGCCAGGGTCTTCGCCCTGGCCTCGTCTTCCGCCTACCACGGGCGGGGGCGCCCCAGCACCCTGGAGCAATGCCTGTCGCTTCTGGGCATGAATGCCATCAAGACTGTCGTCATCAATGAATCGGTGATGCAGGTCTTCAATCGTTTTACTTCCGGGCGGGACGTAGACCTGAAGCGTTTCTGGGGCCATTCCCTGCGCACCGCCCTCATCGCCCGGGAACTCGCCCGGCGCGGCAGCGACGACGCCAGTCCCGAAGAAGCCTATCTGGGCGGCCTGCTGCACGACGTGGGCCAGCTGGCCATCCTGGCTTCGGACCCGGAGACCTATACCCGCATTTTCTATGAGTACGAGGACAACCAGGCACTGTGCGCCCGGGAGACCGAGGTCTTTGCCCTGACCCACGCCGAGGTGGGAGCCTGGCTGGTGGAAAAATGGGAACTCGACTCCTTCCTGGGTGACAGCGTGCTTTATCACCACGAGTCCACGGCGCGGGTTGCGGCAGCGCATCCCCTGGTGCGCATCGTGCTGGCGGCCAACCGCTTGGCGGTTCTGCGGGGCGTGGAACCCGGCGAGGAAGAGAACGCGCTGGTCGCCCTTACCGGGGCGGCGGTTTCCGATCTGGGGGGCCTGCTTGAGGCGGTCGAAATCGAGCTGGTCTCGGTGGCGGAGCAACTGGGCATCCAGCTTCCGGGCCCGGCAGACGTTCCCGCTGTCGTTGCCCGTCCGGCCATTTCCGAGGCCGACGAAGTGGCCCTTCTCGCCTCCCGCATCCAGGACGTGCTCCTGGTCGATCAGACCCTGGCCGGCCAGGGGCCGGCCGATGGGGCCGAGGCGGCCGTCCAGGGCCTGTCCAGGGCCATCA
Source organism: Azonexaceae bacterium (assembly GCA_009469665.1). The sequence goes on from SSTB01000125.1 coordinate 12,986, forward strand.
AACTGCTTTTCGACGTCGATCCGGCCCTGTGGTTCGAAGCCGTCGGCGAGCGCTTCGAAGCCCGTCCGCTGGGCCTCAAGGGCAACCGTCTGGCCCAGTTGGGATTCGCCCGCAACTCCGGATCCCGGCTGGCTTCCACCCTGACTGAGGGCCCCTCGTTCCTCCTTGCCGGACAGCGGGGAGGGGAAATCATCGATGAGCAGATCCTGCGCCTAGTGGGGGGCGAGGGGGTACTCGTCCTCCCTCTTGCGACCCGGCGCCGGGCGGTCGGGCTCCTGGTGGCGCGGGTCAATGGCTTTGCCGAGCGCGAGGCCCTGGAACGCAGGTCGGCCTGCCTTACCCATTTTGGTCGTGGCGCGGCGGAGGTCCTGGAATCCGTGAAGGGCGGGCAGCGTTCCCCGGGGGGCGACAAGGGTCTCGAATTGCGCCTCAACAGCCTCGTGCACGAAATCAGCAATCCCCTGTCCATCATCCGTAACTACCTGCATGTCCTGGAAGCCGAGTGCGCCGACAAGGCCTTTGCCCCTCCGGAACTGGGCGTGGTGCGGGGCGAGATCGACCGTATCGGCAAGATTCTCCACTCGGTGCGCCAAGGACGGGAAAAGCCGAGGTCTGGCGGGGGCGCATCCCTGAATCTCAACAAGGTCATCGGCGAGATCGTGTCCCTGTGTCGCAGTTCCCTGTCCGTGGGGCCTGGCATCGACATCCGGCTCGACCTTTCGTCCGAGCTTCCGGACATCGCCACCGACGGGGATGGCGTCAAGCAATTGCTCCTCAATCTGTTGAAGAACGCCATCGAGGCCATGCCGAACGGTGGCATCGTGCGCGTGACGACGGCGCCCTGGGGATCGGGGTCGGGCGCATCCCACGCCGAAATCGCCATCGAGGACAACGGCCCCGGGATCCCCAAGGAAATCCTCGCCCGCCTCTACCAGCAGGTCGCCAGCACCAAGGGGGGCCAGCATCAGGGCATCGGGCTGGCCATCGTCGGACAACTGGTGCGGGATCTGCGCGGCCTCATCAACTGCCGCTCCAGCGCCCAGGGCACCCGGTTCCAGATTCTTCTGCCCTTCTCCGGAAAGTAATAGACGCCGCCGTTTAGCGGGTACAATCCTCCGCAGCATTTGCGTTCCGTTCGGGGTTGGGGGGCGATTTGTCGGGTTCTGAAGGGCCTGCGGTGGGCGATGAGGTGAGCGGCTTTTCTCCGGAAGGGGCGAGGCTGCTCGTCGTGGACGACGAGCAGCTCCTGCGGGACAGCCTGTGCGCCATCTTGCGCCACGCCGGTTACGGGGTCCTGGGCTGCGACAGCGGCCAGGAAGCTCTGGCGGCCCTGATGGCCGGTGGCATCGACCTCATCCTGCTCGACCTGCATCTGGGGGACATCGACGGCCTCGACCTCCTGGGGATGATCCGCAGTGCCCGGCTCGAGGCGGCAGTGATCGTCATCAGCGGCGATTCCATGGTCGAGTCAGCCATCGGCGCGCTGCGGCTGGGTGCCAGCGACTACCTGCGCAAGCCCTACGAAGTCGAAGTGCTCCTCCACGCAGTGCGGCGGGTGTTGCAGCGCCGCCACTTGGAACGGACCAACCGGGAGATCGCCCGCCAGCTCGAGCAATCCGAGACCCAGCACCGCTTCCTGGTGGAAGCTTCCCCCGACCTGATCTTCACCCTCGACGAAGAATTCCGCTTTACCTACGTGAACGACCGTTCCGTCGAGCTTACGGGCTACGCGCCGCGGGAACTCCAGGGGCAGTCGATCCTGTCGGTCATCGTGCCCCAGGACGTGGACAAGCTGCGTTACAGCCTGGAGCGGGCCGATTCCGGTCAACGCAACGTGGAATTCCGCATTTTCCGCAATATCGATGGTTCGGAAGAGCGCCACTTCGACGCGGTTCTGGTTCCCGCCCGTTTCGAAGCGCCTCGGGGTGCCTTGGCCGGGGGCTTCAGCAGCCTCGTGTACGGCATTGCCCGCGACGTCACGGCGCGCAAGTCGGCCGAGGATCGCCTGGCCCATCTCGCCTACCACGATATCCTCACCGGCTTGCCCAACCGGGCCCTTTTCTGCGACCGCCTGGGGCTGGCCATGGTGCAGGCGCGGCGGGGCGGCAGCAAGGTGGCGGTGCTCTTCATCGATCTGGATCGCTTCAAGCTGGCCAACGACACCTTCGGCCACCTGAAGGGCGACGAATTGCTCAAGCTGGTCTCCGGCCGCCTCCAGGGCAGCCTGCGCGAGATGGATACCCTGGCGCGGCTGGGGGGCGACGAATTCATCGTCCTCCTCACCGGGCTGAACGCGCCCGAAGACGCCGGCGTTGTCGCCCACAAGCTGGTGGCCGACATGGCCGAACCCTTCCTCATCGGTGGTGCCGAGGTTTTCCTCACGGCCAGCATCGGCATCGCTATTTTCCCGCGGGACGGGGAGGATATCGAGACCCTGGTGCGCCATGCGGACATCGCCATGTACCACGTCAAGTCCCAGGGCAAGAATGGCTTTGGTTACTTTCTGCCGGACATGGGCGAACTCTCCAGCCGCCGCTTTGCCCTGGAAAACGAAATCCGCCGTGCCATTGACCACGACCAATTCGACCTCTACTACCAGCCCCAGGTCGACTCCGACAGCCGGCGGGTCATCGGCTGCGAGGCGCTCATCCGCTGGCACCATCCCGAGCGGGGCCTGGTGGCGGCGGGCGGTTTCCTGCCCGTGGTCGAGGAAATCGGGCTCATGGCCAACCTCACCGACTGGGTGATCGAACGGGCCTGCCGTGACATGAAGGTTTGGCAGGCCACGGGATTGGAACTGCCGCGAATGGCGGTGAACATTTCGCCCGCGGTGCTCGAAGACGAGGAATTCGGCGAGCGGCTGGTCGGCATCCTCGATCGTCATGGTGTTTCCCATCGGGTGTTCGAAATCGAGCTCACCGAAAACGTCTTCATCTCGGACCAGCAGACCATCTCCGCTCGGCTCGCCGCGCTCGCCCAGCGGGGCATCCGCATCGCCATCGACGACTTCGGCACCCAGTATTCCTCCCTCAGCTACCTGCGCAATCTCCCCGTCGACACCATCAAGATCGACCAGTGCTTCGTGCGTGAAATCGAACAGGGTAGGGAAGATTCGACCATCATCCGGGCCATTGTCGCCATTGCCTCGGGCCTCGGCTTGCATGTCGTCGCCGAGGGCGTCGAGACGAGCCTGCAGGCCAACTTTCTCAAGAGTGTCGGCGCGCGGGAGATGCAGGGCTTCCTTTTCGGGCGCCCCATGGCGCGGGACGACTTTACCCGGCTCCTGAATGAAAGCCTGGTCACAGCGCACTGAGCGCTTGTTGACCTGCTGTTCGCCCCCGCTCGTCAATCCGCTCTGAGCCCATTCGGCTTCGCCGTTGCTCCTCACATCCGTGCTATGGGCGTGCTTCGCGTCTCGATCATGCGCGTCCGTTCGCGCCACCCACCGGCACTCGAAAAATTGCCGAGTTCTGAGGGGACGGGTTTGGTACTTTTTGGGGCCGAGGACTGAGTCGCCCCGTTTCCGGGTTCTTTCCGGCTTGCGCAAGGCGCGGCAGCGGACTAGCATTCAAACAAACGTTTGAATTCGGTGGCCAGACCGGGCTGCCGACGCGCTGAACCTGTGGCGGAGCCCGCATCCATGCCCGAAATCCGTAGCAGCGATACCCGCTTACGCATTCTCGATACCGCCGAGGGCCTGTTCATGGCCCAGGGCTATGAAGGAACGTCGATGCGGCAGATTACCGCCGGAGCGGGGGTCAATCTGGCCGCGGTCAATTACCACTTCGGGTCGAAGGAAGGGCTGTTGCGGGAGGTTTTCCGGCGGCGTCTGGACTGGTTGAACGACGAGCGCTTGCGCGTGCTCGACGCCATGGAGGCGGCCGCTGGTGCCGCGCCTCTGAAGCCATCTCAGATCGTCGATGCCTTTTTCGGTACCCTTCTGCGCATGGCCGACGACGAAGCCCACGGTGGCAGGGTTTTCCTGCGTCTACTCGGCCGTACCCTTACCGAGCCCTCGGAATTCATCCGAGCCTTCCTGGCCAACGAATATTCGGTCGTGATGGGGCGCTTCACGACGGCGCTGTTCCGTGCCCTTCCGGACGTGCCGAGGGCTGAGATCGTATGGCGATTTCATTTCATGCTCGGCGCGACCTCCTATGCCATTGCCGGTACCGATACCCTGCGCCTGGTCACCGATTGGCACCTGGATACCCATGCCGAAGAAGGCGCCACCCGTTTGCTGCCGCGCCTCATGTCCTTTCTGCTCGGCGGCCTGCGGGCCCCCCTGCCTGGGGGGGATGATCCCGCCCTGCCGCACCCCACTGGAGGTTCGTCATGAACGCGCTGCTCACCGTACTGGCTATTCTCGCCGCCGGCCTCGCGCTGGTCTTCGGCCTGCCTCCTTTGCGTCGGGTCCTGCTGACCGGGGGGCTGTTTGCCAGCTACCGCAAGGTGCTGCCTCAGATGTCCGATACCGAGCGAGACGCATTGGAGGCGGGAACCGTGTGGTGGGAGGGAGAACTCTTCCGGGGCGATCCGGATTGGAAAAAACTGCTCGCCTATCCCAGGCCGGTGCTCACGGCGACGGAGCAGGCCTTCCTTGACCAAGAGGTCAATGAGGCCTGCCGCCTGGTGGAGGACTGGAGCGTGACGCAGGAGCGCTATGACTTGTCGCCGGAAGCCTGGTGCTACATCAAGGAAAAGGGCTTCCTCGGCATGATCATTCCGAAGCGGTACGGCGGTCTCGAATTCTCCGCTTTTGCCCACTCTCAGGTGGTCACCCGGCTGTCGAGCCGTTCCTCCGCCCTCGCGGTGTCGGTGATGGTGCCCAATTCCCTGGGACCGGCGGAATTGCTCCTTCACTACGGCACCGATGAGCAGAAGAACCACTACCTGCCCAGGCTGGCCAAGGGCATCGAGGTGCCGGCCTTCGCCCTCACCAGTCCCTGGGCGGGTTCGGATGCCGCCGCTATTCCCGATTTCGGCATCGTCTGCCGCGGGCTTTGGCAGGGCAAGGAAGTCCTGGGCATGCGGGTGACCTGGGACAAGCGCTACATCACCCTGGCGCCGGTGTGCACCCTGCTCGGTCTGGCCTTCCGACTGTTCGATCCGGACGGCCTGCTGGGCGAAAAGCAGGATGTGGGCATCACCTGCGCCCTGGTGCCCCGGGACCACCCCGGCGTCGAGATCGGTCGCCGTCACTTCCCCCTCAACGCCATGTTCATGAACGGCCCCACCCGGGGCAAGGAAGTCTTCATGCCCCTGGATTTCATCATCGGCGGCCCAGCGCGGGCGGGGCAGGGCTGGCGCATGCTCATGGAGTGTCTGGCGGCCGGCCGTTCGATCTCGCTGCCCTCGTCCAATACGGGCATGGCCCAGATGACGGTGCGGGCGGTGGGCGGCTACGCCAGGGTGCGCAGCCAGTTCAAGACCGCCGTCGGCCGCTTCGAGGGGGTCGAGGAGGCCTTGACCCGCATGGGCGCCTACACCTACCTCATGGACGCCACCCGCAAAATGACCGCCGGCGCCATCGACCTGGGAGAAAAGCCCTCGGTGGTTTCCGCCATCGCCAAATACCACGTCACCGAGCGGGGAAGGCAGGTGATCAACGACGGCATGGACGTCATCGGCGGCAAGGGCATCTGTCTGGGGCCCTCCAATTTCCTCGGCCGCGCCTACCAGCAGATGCCCATCAGCATCACCGTCGAGGGGGCCAACATCCTCACCCGCAGCCTGATCATCTTCGGCCAGGGCGCGCTGCGCTGCCATCCCTATCTCCTGGCCGAAATGCAGGCCGCCCAGAACCCCGATTCCGAGCAGGGTCTCAGGGATTTCGACGACGCCCTCTGGAAGCACGCCGCCTACACCGTGCGCCATGGCTTCCGGGCCTTCTGGCTGGGACTCACCGGGTCCCACTTCGTCCCCGTCGACGCCGACGTCGCCCCGGAAACCCGCCGCTACTACCAGCAACTGACCCGCTTCTCGTCGGCCTTCTCCTTCCTGTCCGACATCTCCCTCCTGGTCCTCGGCGGCAGCGTCAAGCGGCGGGAGAAGCTGTCGTCGCGGCTGGGGGACATCCTGTCCGAGATGTACCTCATGTCCGCCGCCCTCAAGCGCTACGAGGACGACGGCCGCCCGGCCGCCGACGCGCCCCTGCTCCATTGGGCCCTGTGGGACACGATGTACCGGGCGCAGCAGGCCTTCGACGGCGTCGTCGCCAATTTCCCCAATCGTTTCATCGGCCGCTTCCTCCACCGCAGCATCTTCCCCTGGGGACATCCCTATGTGGTGCCCTCGGACAATCTCGGACATCGGGTGGCCCGCGTGCTCATCGCGCCGTCGGCGACCCGCGACCGGCTGACCGCCGAGACCCATATCCCGACATCGACGGACGATCCGGTGGGCGCCATCGAGGCGGCCCTGGCCGCCACCCTGGAGGCGGAACCGATCGAAGGGAAGATTCGTGAGGCCGAGCGCCAGGGGCGCTTCGCGGGCAATCCGGCGGCCAACGTGCGCGACATCGCCGTCGTCGCCTTCGACGCCGGAGTCATTTCGGCAGCGGAATTCGAGGTGATGAAGCGCCGCAACGCCCTGCGCGACCGGGTCGTGCGGGTGGACGACTTTCCCTTTGATTTCGGCGCCGCTGCGGCGGCCCGCGGTGTCGGTTCGCGCCAGGCCGCTTGAGCGATGTTTGAC
>SSTB01000126.1 GCA_009469665.1 Azonexaceae bacterium
GCAAGACCACTGTCTCGGTACCGACCAAGGAAGAGCGCATGGCCTTCAAGAAGGCCCTGGTGCCCGTGCATCAGAAGATGGAATCCCGCATCGGTAAGGAAGTCATCCAGTCGGTCTATAAGGAAACCGGCTTCGATCCCAATTCCCTGTAAGCGTCGCCCGCGGAGGTCTCTCCGGCCCTAACTCCTCCGCCGGCATTGCCGGCGGAGCCCAACCGGGAAAAAATCATGATCAACAAGGCGCTCAATCACCTCGAAGAGTTGCTGGTCACCTTCCTCATGGGGGCGGCGACTGTCATCATCTTCGTATCGGTGGCCCACCGCTACCTGGCCGGGGTCAACATTCCCGGATTGCAGGACTGGCTGCTGAGCCTCAATTTCAGCTGGGCCCAGGAGTTATGCATCATCATGTTCGTGTGGATGGCCAAATTTGGCGCCGCCTACGGTGTGCGCACCGGCATTCACGTCGGCGTCGATGTCCTCATCAATCGACTGAACGACAGCAACCGTGCCAAGTTCATCGTCTTCGGCCTGCTGGCCGGGGCGCTCTTCACCGGCGTGGTGGCGACCCTCGGCGGACACTTCGTCTGGGAGAACGGCGCCCACTACGCCATTTTCAAGTTCCTCGGCCTCGACCCGGGCGACGTTCCAGAAGGCCCCACCACGCCCGATCTGGAGTGGCCGACCTGGATCGTCTATAGCGCCATTCCGCTCGGTTCCTCCCTCATGTGCTTCCGCTTTCTGCAGGTGGCCGTGGCGTTCATCCGCACCGGCGAACTGCCCCACCACGACCACGGCCACGTCGATGGTCTGGAAGACGAGGTGCCGCCAGTGGATGTGGACGTCTATTCCATGGACGACAACCTCCATATGCACGACCTGAAGCATCCCATGGTCGGCGAGCGGCGCACTGGCGAAGATCGTCGGCAGTGGGACATGGTCGTGGATGAAGAGAGACGCAAGGGGGCGGAACGGCGCCATCCCGAAGCCGAACAAGGAGACCAGCAATGAACGCCCTGGTGATTTTCGGCCTGCTGGCCGTCCTCATGCTCACCGGCATGCCCATCTCGATTTCCCTGGGCCTCACGGTGCTGACCTTCCTCTTCACCATGACCCAGGTGCCCCTCGAGTCGGTGGCCCTGAAGCTCTTCACCGGCATCGAGAAGTTCGAGATCATGGCCATTCCGTTCTTCATCCTGGCCGGCAACTTCCTCACCCACGGCGGGGTGGCGAAACGGATGATCAATTTCGCCACTTCCATGGTCGGCCACTGGTATGGCGGCCTCGGCCTTGCCGGCGTGCTGGCCTGCGCGCTGTTCGCGGCGGTATCCGGCTCCAGCCCGGCGACGGTGGTGGCCATCGGCTCCATCCTGCTGCCGGCCATGGTCAAGGCGGGATTCCCCAACAAGTTCGGGGCGGGGGTCATCTCCACTTCGGGCGCCCTGGGTATCCTGATTCCGCCGTCCATCGTCATGGTCATGTACTCGGTGGCGACCAACACCTCGGTGGGCGCGCTGTTCATGGCCGGCGTCATCCCCGGTCTCGCCTTGGCGGCTACTCTTGGTGGCGTCACCTGGTATCGGGCGAAGAAATTCAACTACCCGCGCCAGCCCAAGGCTACCGCGAAGCAACGCTGGGATGCCTTCGTCAAATCCGTGTGGGGCCTGCTCCTCATCGTCGTGGTCATGGGCGGCATCTACACCGGGATCTTCACGCCGACCGAAGCGGCGGCCATGAGTGCGGTCTATGCCTTCATCGTCGCGGTCTTCGTCTACAAGGACATGGGCCTGAAGGACGTGCCCAAGGTGCTGCTCAACTCGGCCAACATGTCGGCGATGCTGCTCTACATCATTACCAACGCCGTGCTGTTCTCCTTCATCATGACCAACGAGAACATCCCGCAGGCCCTGGCCGACTGGATGCTGGGCCACGGCTTGGGGGTCATCACCTTCCTGCTGATGGTGAATGTGCTCTTGCTCCTGGCCGGGAATTTCATGGAGCCGTCGTCCATCGTGCTGATCTTCGCCCCCATCCTCTTTCCGGTGGCAGTGAAGTTGGGCATCGATCCGGTGCACTTCGGCATCCTCATGGTGGTGAACATGGAAGTCGGCATGTGCCATCCGCCGGTGGGCCTCAACCTCTACGTGGCCTCGGGTATCACCAAGATGGGGATCACGGAACTCACCGTGGCGGTCTGGCCCTGGCTACTGTCCATGCTTGGCTTCCTGATGGTGGTCACCTACTGGCCGGCCATGTCCACCTGGCTGCCGAAGACCCTGGGCATGATGTAGCGTCTCCTCGTAGTACCCCTGGGCGCGCTGACGGGAAACCGCGGCGCGCTTTTTTCTTTCCGGTCCGGAAAAAGAAAAGCTGATAAAATACAGAGTTTTGCTAAACCACTGTTAATTCGGAGCTTTCCCATGGCCATCGAGCGCACCCTCTCCATCATCAAGCCGGACGCCGTCAAGAAGAACGTCATCGGCCAGATCTATTCCCGTTTCGAAGCCGCCGGCCTCAAGGTCATTGCTGCCCGCATGACTTGGCTGTCCGCCCAGGAAGCCGGCCAGTTCTACGCCGTGCACAAGGAGCGCCCTTTCTTCAAGGATCTGGTCGAGTTCATGACTTCCGGCCCGGTCATGATCCAGGCCCTGGAAGGCGAGAACGCCATCGCCAAGAACCGTGAGCTGATGGGCGCCACCGACCCCAAGAAGGCCGACAAGGGTACCATCCGCGCCGATTTCGCCGAATCCATCGACGCCAACGCCGTCCATGGCTCCGACGCTCCCGAGACCGCTGCCGTGGAAGTCGCTTTCTTCTTTCCCGGCATGAACACCTACAGCGGCCGCTAAGAAGCGCCAACAAAATGGCCCTGGCGTCGTTGTGCCTCCTCGCCGTACTGCTGTGTGCTGTCTCCGGCGGCACGTCTGGCCAGGGCCGCTCCGCTGCATTTTGTTGCCGCTTCCGAGTCTGAGCTGCATGACCGTCAATCTCCTCGATTTCGATGCCGACGGCCTGACCGCCTGGTTCGCCGAGCAGGGCGAAAAGCCCTTCCGGGCGCGCCAGGTGCTGCGCTGGATGCATCGTTCTGGGGTGGCGGATTTCGACGCCATGACCGATATCGCCAAGAGCCTGCGCGAAAAGCTCAAGGTCAAGGCGGTCGTGGCGCCCCCTGTGGTCGTCTCCGACAAGCTGTCGGACGACGGTACGCGCAAGTTTCTCATCGACGTCGGCGGTGGCAATGCCGTCGAGACGGTATTCATCCCCGAGGATGATCGCGGCACCCTGTGCGTTTCCACCCAGGCCGGCTGCGCCCTCGACTGCGCCTTCTGTTCCACCGGCAAGCAGGGCTTCAACCGCAACCTGACGGTGGCCGAGATCATCGGCCAGTTGTGGCGGGCCAACGAGGCCCTGGGTGTCGTCCATGGCGACGAGCGGGTCATCTCCAATGTCGTGCTCATGGGCATGGGCGAGCCTCTGGCCAATTTCGACAATTCGGTGACGGCCTTGCGCCTGATGCTGGACGACAACGCCTACGGCCTTTCCCGCCGCCGCGTGACGGTATCCACCTCCGGCCTGGTGCCGGTCATGGACCGCCTGCGCGATGAATGCCCGGTGGCCCTGGCCGTTTCCCTGCACGCGCCCAACGATGCCCTGCGCGATCAACTGGTGCCCATCAATCAGAAATATCCCCTGGCCGGGCTGATGGCTGCCTGCCGCCGCTATCTGGAAAAGGCCCCCCGCGATTTCATCACCTTCGAGTACGTCATGCTCGACGGCATCAACGACAGCGATGCCCATGCCCGCGAACTGCTGGCTCTGGTCAAGACCGTGCCTTGCAAGTTCAATCTGATTCCCTTCAACCCTTTCCCCGGTTCGCCCTTCCGGCGGTCCACGGCGGAGCGGTTGCGCCGATTTGCCGAGATTCTCATGACGGCCGGCATCGTCACCACCACGCGCAAGACGCGGGGCGACGACATCGATGCGGCCTGCGGCCAGTTGGCCGGGCAGGTGCGCGACAAGACCCGGCGCTCAGCCGGGCGCAGCATTCCACTGAAGGAGGTCAGGCTTTGAGCGACAGACGAACAGTCGGTGTGGCGGCAGTGCTCCTCATGGTGATTCTGGGCGGGGGTGTCGTGCTTCCCGCTCTTGCGCAGCAGGCCGTCGAAGCGCAGTCGCAGCGTCCGGCCTACGGCACCGATCCTCGGGCTCGGGCAAAGATTCATACCGAACTGGCCTCGCTCTATTTCCAGGATGGCAATCTCGCTGTGGCCCTCGAAGAACTTGGCGTGGCCATCCATTCCGACCCCGGTTATGCCCCGGCGTACAACGTCCGCGGTTTGGTAAGGGCCTATCTGCGCGAACTGACCCTGGCGGAGGACGATTTCAAGAAGGCCCTCGGCATTGCGCCCAACGATCCCGAAATCAACAACAACTACGGCTGGTTCCTGTGTGAGAACGGCAAGCCCCGACAGGCCATTTCGTACTTCCTCAACGCCATCAAGAATCCCCTCTACACCACGCCCGACCTGGCTTACGCCAACGCGGGCTCCTGCGCTGTCAAGGCCGGGGATCTGGAGGGGGCCGAGAATTACCTCACCACTGCCATACGGCTCAATGGTCCCGCGGCCCTGGCCTCCCGTATCCACATGGCCAACCTTCAGTACGCCAAGGGCAACCTGGGGGAGGCGCGCAAGGTGCTTGCGGATGCCCTGCGGGTCATGGAGCCGCCGACGCCGGACGCCTTGTGGCTCGGACTGCGCATCGAGCGAAAACTGGGCAATCGCGAGGCCGAGAGCTCCTTTGCGGCCCAGTTGCGCGGGCGTTACCAGGAATCCAAGGAATATCAGGAGTTTTTGAAGGGTAATTTCGAATGAACGCGGAAGTTCGCGAAGAGACTGTCGCCGTAGCCGAAGATCCACCGTCCCCCAGCATAGGTGCGCGCCTGACGGCCGCCCGCGAAGCGAAGGGCATGACCCTGGGCGACGTGGCGCAAGCCTTGAAGCTGGGCGTGCGGCAGGTTGAAGCACTGGAGGCTGGGCGCTGGGAAGCGCTGCCTGGCGCGACCTTTATCCGCGGGTTTGCGCGCAATTACGCGCGTTTGCTGGAAATCGATCCGGCGCCGCTGATGGTCGAACTGGATGGCGTCCTCGACCTCACCGCGCCGCGCCTCGACCGACCCCATGGTCCGCAAACCCCCATGCCGGCGCCGACCGCCGGGCGTCGCCGGGACTTCGCCGTAGTCGGTTTTGGCCTGGGACTGGTGGTCCTCGCCCTGCTGCTCTACTTTGTCCTGCCGACCGATTTCGGCCGGGTTGTGGACGGGCTGCGCGGCTTGGTCCAGCGCGAAGCGCCGCAGGACACGGCGCCGCCATCCCCTTCGGCTGCGCCTGAGCCCGTGCTTCCGCCCGGTGCCACGCCCCAGCAGGTCCTGAATCCCCAGGCGATCCCGGTTGGGGATGCGGCCAGCGTCCCTCAATCTGCGGTGGCGACCGTGGAAGGCGCTTCTCCTGCGCCCGCCGGGTTGGCGGCGCCGTCCACCGCCGTCGTCGCGCCTTCTCAGGCATCTTCCGCCGGGGTGACCGGTGCGACGGGGGCGCTGCGTCTGGTGGTCGAGCGCGAGTCCTGGGTCGAGGTCAAGGATGGCGAAGGGAATCTCCTCCTCTCCCAAAAGCTTCCCGCAGGCAGCGAGCACAGCGTCGAAGGCCGCGGGCGTCTGTGGCTGGTCATCGGCAATGCCTCCGGCGTGCGGCTGAGCTTCCGCGGCCAGGCGGTGGATCTCGCTCCCCATACCCGGGGCGAGGTCGCGCGTCTGACCCTGGAGTAAATCCGCGATGACGCTTGCACGCAAGGTCACGCGTTCCTGCCGCATCGGCCCCGTCCTCGTGGGCGGAGGAGCCCCGGTGGTGGTCCAGGCCATGACCAACACCGATACCGCCGATGTCCTGGCCACCGCGATCCAGACCGCCGAGCTCGCCCGAGCAGGATCCGAACTGGTCCGCATTACCGTCAATACTCCCGAGGCCGCCGCGGCCGTGCCCAGGATACGAGAGCATCTCGATCGCATGGGCTGCGCGGTGCCCCTCATCGGCGATTTTCACTACAACGGTCATCGCCTGCTGAGCGACGAACCGGCCTGTGCCGAGGCCCTGGCCAAATACCGCATCAACCCGGGGAACGTCGGCTTCGGCAAGAAGAAGGACGAGCAATTCGCGCGCATGGTTGAACTCGCCTGCCGCTACGGCAAGCCGGTGCGCATCGGTGTCAATTGGGGCAGCCTCGATCAGGACCTGCTGGCTCGCCTCATGGACGAAAACAGCCGTCAGGCCGAGCCCCTGGATGCCACCGAGATGATGCGTCACGCCATGGTCACCTCGGCCCTGGAGTCCGCGGCGAGGGCAGAGGAATTCGGTTTGCCCGGAGACCGCATCATCCTGTCGTGCAAGGTATCCAGCGTGCAGGATCTGATCGCCATCTACCGCGAGCTGGCGCGCCGCGCCGATTACGCCCTTCACCTGGGTCTGACCGAGGCGGGAATGGGATCCAAGGGCATCGTCGCCTCGACCGCGGCCCTTGCCGTGCTGCTTCAGGAGGGGATCGGTGACACCATCCGGGTTTCCCTGACCCCGGAACCTGGGGGCTCCCGCAGTCAGGAGGTCATCGTCGCCCAGGAAATCCTCCAGACCATGGGCCTGCGCGCCTTTACGCCCCTGGTTGCCGCCTGTCCGGGCTGCGGCCGCACCACCAGCACCTTTTTCCAGGAGCTGGCAGGTGAAGTGCAGGACTTCGTCCGCGCCCGCATGCCCGAATGGCGCCTTCACTATGACGGTGCCGAGAACATGACCCTGGCGGTCATGGGCTGCATCGTGAACGGTCCCGGGGAATCCAAACACGCCAACATCGGTATTTCCCTGCCAGGGACCGGCGAAGCGCCGTCGGCGCCTGTCTTCGAAGATGGCGTCAAGACCGTCACGCTGAAGGGCGAGGGCATCGTAGCCGAATTCAAGGCCATCATCGAGCGCTACGTCGAGCGCACCTATCCGAAGAAGCTCAAGTCATGAGTCAAACCCTCCAGGCGGTGCGTGGCATGCCCGACATCCTGCCCGCCGAAGCCGAATTCTGGGAACTGTTCGAAGACACCGTGCGTTCCTGGCTGAAAGCCTACGGCTACCGCCCCATCCGCATGCCTATCGTCGAACCGACGCCTCTCTTCAAGCGGGCCATCGGCGAGGTCACCGACATCGTCGAAAAGGAGATGTACTCCTTCGTCGATAGCCTCAATGGCGAACCCCTGACTCTGCGGCCCGAGGGGACCGCCGGCTGCGTGCGGGCCGTCATCCAGCATAACCTTGCCGCCCAGCAGCCCCAGCGCCTCTACTACCTGGGCCCCATGTTCCGCCATGAGCGCCCCCAGAAGGGGCGCTACCGCCAGTTTCACCAAGTGGGGGTCGAGGCCCTTGGTTTTTCCGGGCCGGACATCGATGCCGAAATGATCCTCATGGGTGCCCGCCTGTGGGCCGATTTGGGGCTCGAGGGCATCGAGCTGCAGTTGAACAGCCTGGGCCAGCCGGAGGAACGGGCCCAGCACCGGGCCGCTCTCATCGCCCATTTCGAGCAACACTTCGATCTCCTGGACGAAGACGCCCGCCGACGTCTGTACACCAATCCCCTGCGCATCCTGGACAGCAAAAACCCGGCCCTGCAGGATCTGTGTGCCGCGGCGCCCCGCCTCATCGACTTCCTGGGTGCCGAATCCCTGGCTCATTTCGATGGCGTGCAGCGGATCCTGAAGGATGCGGGCATTCCCTACACCCTCAATCCCCGGCTGGTGCGCGGTCTGGACTATTACAACCTCACCGTGTTCGAGTGGGTGACCGACCGCCTGGGCGCCCAGGGCACCGTGTGTGCCGGGGGCCGTTATGACGGGCTGGTTGCCCAGTTGGGAGGCAAGCCCACGCCAGCCTGCGGCTTTGCCATGGGGGTTGAGCGTCTGGTGGCGCTCATCCGCGACAGCGGCGGAGAACCGGCCGCCCCCTCCCCCGACGTCTACCTCGTGCACCAGGGCGAGGCGGCCGCGCGACTTGCCTTCCGCGCGGCTGAGGGCTTGCGGGACCAAGGGATCAACGTCCTGCTCCATTGCGGCGGCGGCAGCTTCAAGTCGCAGATGAAAAAGGCCGACGCCAGCGGCGCGCCTTTCGCCGTGGTCATCGGCGACGACGAGGCAGCGGGCGGCGAGGCCCAATTGAAGCTCCTGCGGCAGGAAGGCGGCGGGCAGACGAAAATGAAGGTCGATGACCTGGCCGAGGCCATCATCGAGCAGATGTTCGATAGCGAAGACGAGGAATAAAGACCATGGCGCACTACGATCTCGAAGAACAGGAACAGATCGACACCCTGAAAACCTGGTGGAAGATGTACGGCAACCTGGTGACCGGGCTTGCCCTGGCCGTAGCCCTCGGCGTGGTCGGCTGGCAGGGCTGGAACTGGTACCAGCGCGGTCAGGTGGCCCAGGCTTCGGCAGTCTTTGCCGCCCTTGAGCAGGCAGTGACTTCCCGCGACATGCAGCGGGTCAAGACGGTGACGGGTGAACTGACCGAAAAATACTCCGGTACCCCCTATGCGTCCCTGGCCGCCCTCCTGGCCGCCAAGACCTCTTTCGAAGCCGGTGACGGCAAGACCGCCAAGGCCCAGCTTGCCTGGGTGGCAGAGAATGGCCAGGAGGAGCTGAAAGATATTGGCCGCCTGCGTCTGGCTGCCGTCCTGCTCGACGAAGCGGCATACGACGAGGCCCTCAAGACCCTTGCTGGAGGTCAGGGGGCAGCCTATGCAGGACGCTTCGCCGAACTCCGCGGCGACGTTCTGGCCGCCCAGGGCAAGAAGAGCGAGGCCCGCGCCGCCTACAAGACCGCCCTGGAAAGCATGGAAAGCAAGTCCAAGGCCCAGGGGGGCAGCCCCTACCGCGACATCGTGCAGCAGAAAGTCGACGCCCTGGGGGATGCCGCGTGAAGCCGCAGCGCCTGAGCGCGGCCCTGGCCGCCGCCAGCCTCGTCTTCGTGAGCGGATGCGCGACGATATCCGACGCCATAGACGCGGTAAATCCCTTCTCCTCCTCCGGCCCCAAAATGGCTGAACTCACCCCCTTTACGCCCACCGTGGACCTCAAGACCGCGTGGACCGCCAGCATGGGCAAGGCTGCCCACTACGCCCTCGTTCCCGCGGTCGTCGGCAACGCCGTATTCGTCGCGGGCGGTGACGGTGGCATCGCCAAGTTCGAGGAAGGGGTCCAGGTCTGGCGCGTGAACGCCGGCCAGTCCCTGTCCGGCGGCGTCGGCAGTGACGGGAAGCTGGTCGTGGTCGGCACGGCCAAGGGCGATGTTCTGGCCTTTGCGGCCGCGGACGGCAAGCCCCTCTGGCAGACCAGGGTGAGCAGCGAAGTCCTTGCGCCGCCTGCGGTGGGTGAGCCGGGCGTTGCCGTGCGTAGCGGTGATAATCGCGTCTTCCTGCTCGACGGGGCCGACGGCAAGCGCAAGTGGGTCTATCAGCGCCCCACGCCCTCGCTGTCCCTGCGTTCCATCGCGGCGCCCGTTTTTGCCGATCGTTTCATTTTCGTCGGCTTTCCGGGGGGCAAACTCGTGGCACTGGCATTGAACAACGGTGGAACGGTCTGGGAAGGCACGGTGGCCCTGCCGCGCGGGACCACCGAACTCGACCGGGTGGCCGATGTGGTGGCGCCGCCGGTCGTGGATGGCAGGACAGTGTGCGCCGTCGCGTATCAGGGACGAGTCGCCTGCTTCGACCTGGCGCAGGGGGGCAATCTCGTCTGGGCGCGGGACTTTTCCTCCGCCGCCGGCATTGCCCTGGATGGGCGCTATCTATTCCTCACCGACGACAGCGGGGCTGTCCATGCCCTCGATCGGGCAACCGGCGCCTCCGTCTGGAAGCAGGACAAGCTCCTCAATCGCCGAGTGTCCGCGCCGGCGGTTCGTCGGGGCCTAGTCGCCGTGGGCGATGTGAAGGGCGTGGTGCATTTCCTCAGCCGGGAGGATGGCTCCTTCGCGGCCCGTCACAACACGGATGGCGGAGCCATCGTCGCGGCACCCCAGGTTGTCGGGACGAATTTCCTCGTTCAGACGGTCGGCGGCGGCGTCAGTGCCCTGGCGGTCGAGTGAGGATCGCCATGGCTGAAGCCCCGCGGGGCTGGCGATGAAACCGACCGTCGTCCTGGTGGGACGCCCGAACGTCGGCAAGTCCACCCTCTTCAACCGGCTGACCCGGTCGCGGGATGCCTTGGTTGCCGACCTTCCCGGCCTGACCCGGGACCGTCACTACGGCCACGGACGTCTGGGCGGCAAGCCCTACTTGGTGGTCGATACCGGCGGCTTCGAACCCTTGGTCAAGGATGGCATCCTGCATGAGATGGCCCGCCAGACCGAGCAGGCCATCGCCGAGGCCGATGCCGTCATCTTCGTGGTTGATGGGCGCAATGGCGTCACGCCCCACGACAAGGAAATCGCCAATCGCCTGCGTTGTCTCCAGCGGCCGGTGCTCGTCGCGGTCAACAAGACCGAAGGCATGAACCGGGGCATGGTCGAGGCCGAATTCCACGAACTGGGTCTGGGCGATCCCCACTCTATTTCAGCCTCCCACGGGGAGGGGGTGCGGGGTCTGGTCGACCTCGCCCTGGAGAGCTTCCCCGAGCCGGAAGAGGAGGAGGGCGAGGACGCCGCCGTCCGGGTGGCCATCGTGGGGCGGCCGAATGCCGGCAAGTCCACGCTCATCAACACCCTCCTGGGCGAGGAGCGGGTCATTGCCTTCGACGCTCCCGGCACCACGCGGGACGCCATCGCCGTCGATTTCGAACGTCGTGGCCGTCGCTACGTGCTGGTGGATACCGCGGGCATGCGCCGCCGCGGCAAGGTCTTCGAGGCAGTGGAAAAGTTCTCCGTGGTCAAGACCCTGCAGGCCATCGAGGAGGCCCAGGTCGTCATTCTGATGGTCGATGCACGCCAGGATGTGTCCGACCAGGACGCCCACATCGCCGATTTCGTGGTCCAGTCCGGCCGGGCTCTGGTGGTGGCCATCAACAAGTGGGACGGCCTGGACCGCTACGTGCGCGAGCAGACCCGGGCTGTGCTGGAAAGGAAATTGAAATTTCTCGATTTCGCCCGCTTTCATTTCATTTCCGCCAAGGAAAACGTCGGGCTCGACGCGCTCTTCAAGTCGGTGGATAGCGCCTTCAGTGCCGCCATGGCCAAGCTATCGACGCCGCGACTCACCCGGGTTCTGGCCGATGCCGTCGCCCGGCAGGCGCCGCCCCGGCACGGACTCTTTCGGCCAAAACCCCGATACGCCCACCAGGGGGGCTCCAATCCGCCGGTGGTGGTGATCCACGGCAGCGCGGTGGATCATATCGGCGACAGCTACCGGCGTTATCTCGAACATACTTTCCGCGAGGCCTTCAAATTACAGGGCACTCCGCTGCGTATTCAGTTCGTCACGGGTCATAATCCCTACGCCGACGACAAAAAGAAATAATGTTTTGGCAGCCGAATCGAAATTCGGTACCCTTGCGTTTCATAACAACATCCGTGGAGTCCACACCATGAGCAATAAAGGGCAAATGCTACAAGACCCGTTCCTCAACGCCCTACGCCGGGAGCACGTGCCGGTCTCGATCTACCTGGTCAATGGCATCAAACTCCAGGGGCAGGTCGAATCCTTCGATCAGTACGTCGTGCTGCTCAAGAACACCGTGACCCAGATGGTGTACAAGCATGCCATCTCCACCGTCGTTCCCGCACGGCCGGTCAATATCCAGCAGGAACAGGCGGCCGCCGAATAAGCTCCGTTTTCTACCTGCCCGCCCGGGCGGGGTGTCATCTGCTTCCTTCCTGCTTCCATGCTTGAGCGTCCCGCCGCCGGCGAAAGGGCGCTGCTCGTCCAGCTCGATTTCGGTCAGCGGGATTTCGAGGACCAGTTGGAAGAGGTCCGTCTGCTTGCCCAATCCGCGGGCGGCGTGGTGTGCGGCGAAGTGAGCGGTCGACGGCATAGTCCCGACCCCAAGACCTTTGCCGGCAAGGGCAAGGTGCAGGAAATTGCCGCCCTCCTGGCTGCTGCGGATGCCGATCTGGTGATTTTCAACCATGAGTTGTCGCCGGCCCAGGAACGGAATCTGGAGCGGGAACTCAAATGCCGGGTGATCGACCGCACCAGTCTCATCCTCGATATTTTCGCCCTGCGCGCCCAGAGCGCCGAAGGCAAGCTCCAGGTGGAACTCGCCCAGCTCGAGCATCTCTCCACCCGCCTGGTGCGCGGCTGGACCCACCTGGAAAGGCAGCGCGGCGGCATCGGCCTGCGCGGTCCGGGGGAAACCCAACTGGAAACCGACCGCCGCCTTCTCGGCAATCGGGTCAAGACCCTCAAGGAGCGCCTGGAGCGTCTGTCGCGCCAGCGGGACGTGCAGCGCAAGGCGCGGGGGCGGGGCGAGGTGCTCAACGTCTCCCTGGTGGGCTATACCAACGCCGGCAAATCGACCCTGTTCAACGCCCTCACCAAGGCCGGTGTCTATGCCGCCAACCAGCTCTTCGCCACCCTGGATACGACGTCGCGCAAACTGTGGGTCGAGGGGGCAGTCAATATCGTCATCTCGGACACGGTGGGGTTCATCCGTGACCTTCCCCATTCCCTGGTGGCGGCCTTCCACGCCACTTTGGAGGCCACTGCGGCCGCCGATATCCTTCTGCACGTGGTCGACAGCGCCAACCATGCCCGGGATGAGCAAATCGCCGAGGTCAACAAGGTTCTGGCCGAAATCGGCGCCGATCGGGTACCCCAGATCCTCGTATGGAACAAGATCGACCTCACCGAGGCCGGCGCCGGGGTCGAAAGGGACGAATATGATAGAATCCGCCGCGTCCGCGTCAGTGCCCGCAGCGGCGAAGGCCTGGGTCTCCTGCGTGGGGCGCTGGCCGAGGCCGCCAGCCAAAAATCCGCCGCCCGTCAGGCTGCCCTCGACGCCGCCGCCAATCTGCCAGTTTCCTAAACACAGATCCACTCGCCCATGATTCCAACCCTAGGCATTCTCATGTCGCTCAACGACCCCCAGTGGGGCAACCGCGGCGGTAACGACGGCGGTGATTCCGGTGGGCCGCGCCGCCCCAATCAGGGGCCGCCGGATCTGGAAGAGCTTTGGCGGGATTTCAACCGCAAGCTCTCGGGAATGTTCGGCAAAAAAGGGGGGGGCGGCAACAACGGCGGCGGGGACGGTCCGCGCATGCCCCAGATCGATTTCAATCCGCGCTTCCTGGGCGGTGGGCTGGGGCTCCTGGCTGGGCTGATCGTCGCCGTCTGGCTCGCCTCCGGCTTCTACATCGTCGACCAGTCCCAGCGCGGCGTCGTACTGCGCTTCGGCAGTTTCAACGAAACCACCGAGGCTGGCCTGCGCTGGCGTTTTCCCTACCCCGTCGAATCCCACGAACTGGTCAATCTGTCCGGCGTGCGCACCGTGGAAATCGGCTATCGCGGCAGCGAACGCAACAAGGTGCTCAAGGAAGCCCTGATGCTGACCGACGACGAGAACATCGTGAACATCCAGTTCGCCGTCCAGTACATCCTGAAGGATCCCGTCGAATACCTGTTCAACAACCGCCATCCCGACGATGCGGTCATGGGTGCCGCAGAGGCTGCCGTGCGCGAGATTGTCGGCAAGAGCAAGATGGACTACGTGCTCTACGAGGGGCGTGAGCAGATCGCTGCCCAGGCTTCCAAGCTGATGCAGGACATTCTGGATCGCTACAAGAGCGGCATCCTGATCTCCAAGGTCACCATGCAGAACGCCCAGCCGCCCGAGCAGGTCCAGTCGGCCTTCGACGATGCTGTGAAGGCCGGTCAGGACCGGGAGCGGCAGAAGAATGAAGGCCAGGCCTACGCCAACGACGTCATTCCGCGCGCCAAGGGAACGGCCGCCCGCCTGATCGAAGAGGCCAACGGCTATCGCCAGCGCCTCGTCGCCACCGCCGAGGGCGATGCCTCCCGCTTCAAGCAATTGCAGACCGAATACGCCAAAGCTCCGGAAGTCACCCGGCAACGTCTCTACCTGGAAACCATGCAGCAGGTCTATTCCAATACCAGCAAGGTCCTCATCGACACCAAGGGGCAGGGCAACCTGCTCTATCTCCCCCTGGACAAGCTTATGCAGGCTGCCGGGGCCGCCTCCGCAGTGGCGGGTTCACCTGCGCCTGACGCTTCGGGTTCCACCACGCGGGCGGCGCCCCTGTCAAATGAATCACCGCCCCAGGTGGAGAAGGCGCCCCAGGTCTACTCCTCCTCCGGCGCTAGGGACCGCGACGCCCTACGGGGCCGTGAGCGGGAGGGCCGGCCATGAGACCGTCCTTCGGACTGATCGGCTTCATTTTCGCCACCCTTCTGGCCGTGCTCGCCATGGCCGTGTTCACCGTAGATCAGCGCCAGTTCGCCCTGGTCTTCCAACTGGGCGAAGTTCGCAGCACCATTACCGAGCCGGGCCTTTACGTCAAGGTTCCCCTGGTGCAGAACGTGCGCTATTTCGACAAGCGCATCCTCACCCTGGACAACTCCGACCCCGAGCGCTTCATCACGTCAGAAAAGAAAAACGTCCTGGTCGATTCCTACATCAAGTGGCGCATCGTCGATCCCAAGCTCTACTACATCTCGGTGAGCGGTGACGAGTCCCGGGCTCGCACCCGGCTCAACCAGACGGTCAATGCTGGCCTGCGTGAAGAGTTCGGCAAGCGCACCGTCCACGACGTCGTTTCCGGTGAGCGCGACAGGATCATGGCCGACATGGTCGTCAAGGCCGATGCCGACGCCCGCAAGATCGGCGTGCAGATCGTCGACGTGCGCCTCAAGCGGGTGGAACTGCCCACCGAGGTCAGCGAGGCGGTCTATCGCCGCATGGAGGCCGAGCGCAAGCGGGTAGCCAACGAACTACGTTCCGAAGGCGCCGCCGAGGCCGAGAAGATTCGCGCCGACGCCGATCGTCAGCGGGAAGTGATCGTCGCCGAAGCCTATCGTGACGCCCAGAAGATCAAGGGCGAGGGGGATGCCAAAGCGGCCGCCCTCTACTCCCAGGCCATGGGTTCGAGCCCAGAGTTCTATGCCTTCTATCGCAGCCTGGAAGCCTACCGCAACAGCTTCCGCAACAAGAGCGACGTCCTGGTCGTCGAGCCCGGGTCAGACTTCTTCAAGTACATGAAAAACGTGGGCCGGGGCGGCGACGGTGACGGCAAGCACCGATGAGCTCGACGCTCCTGCTGGCCTTCGCCCTCATGCTCGTGCTCGAAGGCGTGATGCCCTTTGTCGCGCCGCGCGCCTGGCGTGAAACCTTCATTCGCCTGACCCGCATGAACGACGGGCAGATTCGCTTCATCGGCCTCACTTCCATGCTCGTCGGCCTCGTCCTCATCGTCCTCTTCCAATGAACTGGCTGCTCCCCGAATACCTCGCCGACGCCCTGCCTGCCGAGGCCCTGGCTCTGGAGTCCGCTCGCCGGCGTCTGCTCGACCACTTCCGTGGCCGTGGCTACCAGTTGGTCATGCCCCCCACCCTGGAGTACCTGGAATCCCTGCTCACCGGGGCGGGGCAGGATCTGAAACTCAAGACCTTCAAACTGGTGGACCAGCTTTCGGGTCGCACCCTGGGCGTCCGGGCCGACATCACGCCCCAAGTCGCCCGTATCGACGCCCACCTGCTCAACCACGCCGGCGTGACGCGGCTGTGTTACTGCGGCAGCGTCGTGCATACCCTGCCGGCGAGCGTGGTGGCCAGTCGCGAGCCCTTCCAGGTGGGCGCCGAACTCTACGGCTATGCGGGAATCGCCGCCGATCTGGAAATCGTTCGCCTCATGGCGTCGGCCCTGGACGGTATTGGCGTCCCCGCTGCGCGCATCGACTTGGGACACGTGGGAATTTTCCGCGCCCTGGCCGAAGCCGCCGGGCTAGCCCCCGAGGCGGAGGACACCCTGCTCGGCCTGTTGCAGAAAAAGGACGTCCCCGGCCTCGAAGAAGCCTGCGCCGGCTTGGCGGACCCCCACCGCAGTGCCTTCCTGCGCCTGCCCGAACTTTACGGTGGTACGGATACCCTTGCTCGGGCGGCAGCCCAGTTGCCCGCCGTCCCCGCCATCGCGTCCGCCCTGGCGGCCCTGAGCCACCTGGTGCAAGGGGCTCCGGAACTGGCTTTTTCGATGGATCTCGCAGACCTGCGCGGCTATCACTATCACAACGGCGTCGTCTTCGCCGCCTACGGCAAGGGTTACCCCGCGGCGCTCGCCCAGGGCGGACGTTACGACGGTGCTGGACGGGCCTTCGGACGTGCCCGGCCGGCCACCGGCTTTTCCCTCGACCTGCGCGAAGTCGTCCGGCTCGCGCCCCAGGCTGCCGGACCGGGGGCCGTTCTCGCGCCACACGGTGAGGGAGACGGGGAACTGGCACGGGCAGTGGCTGCCCTGCGTGCCCAGGGCGAAGCGGTGGTCGAATTGCTCCCCGGCGAAATCGCCTGCGAAGCGCCGCGTTGTGACCGCAAACTGGTCCGCGTCGGTGGCGCCTGGATCATTGAAGCAATTAACGAGGATTAAGGGAACATGGCCAAGAACGTCATCGTCGTCGGAACTCAGTGGGGCGACGAAGGAAAAGGCAAGATCGTCGACTGGCTCACCGACCACGCCCAGGGCGTGGTGCGTTTCCAGGGGGGCCACAACGCCGGCCACACCCTGGTGGTGGGGGATAAGGTATACAAACTCAATCTCGTGCCCTCGGGCATCGTCCGGGCTGGCGTCGAGTGCTATATCGGCAATGGCGTCGTCCTCGACATCCACCACCTGCTGTCC
>SSTB01000127.1 GCA_009469665.1 Azonexaceae bacterium
AATCCGCGGGCCTGAGAGCCTATGAACATTTCTTTCGCCCCCGCTCGTCATGCCCCCTTGCGCCCGCTCGGCGTTGCCAATGCCCGCCATAGTCCGAGCTATGGCTGTGCTTGGCGCCTTGATCGTGCACGCCTGGGCACGCCGCTCGGGCGCGCCCAAAAAGTTCACAGGCTCTGAGCGGCAATTCGGCTTCAGTGTGCCCGGCGCGACAGCGCCCGGGTGGCACCCTTCTCGGCTTCCTTGGCGGCATACATGGCGCGGTCGGCCGCTTCGAGCAGACTTTGCGGGTCCGTGCCATCCAGGGGATAACGGGCGATCCCTATGCTCGCCGCGGCACGAATTTCGTTGCCGGCGATGACGAAGGGGGCGTCAAATACCGTACGGCATTTCTCCGCCACCACTTCGGCGTGGCCGTCGAAATCCAGTTCGGGCATGACCAGGACGAACTCGTCACCCCCCAGGCGGGCCAAGGTGTCCGTTTCCCGGATGACCGAATGCAGGCGGGAAGCCACGGCCTTGAGCAGCCGGTCACCGGCTTCGTGGCCATAGGTATCGTTGACCGGCTTGAAATTGTCCAGGTCGATGAACAGCACGGCCACGCTCTTGCCGGTGCGCCGGGCGCCGGCCACGGCCTGACTGAGCCGATCCCCCAGCAGGAGGCGATTGGGCAGTTCGGTGAGGGTGTCGTAATGGACCAGGAAGTGTAGGCGCCGGCCATCGAATTTGTGGGCCGTGGCGTCCGAGAAGATGCCGATGTGGTGGGTGAGGGTGCCCTTGCTGTCGCGTACTTCACAGACGGAGAGCCATTCCGGATACTTCTCCCCGTCCTTGCGGCGATTGACCACCTCTCCGTGCCAGGAGCCGCGCTCCCTCAGGCTGCACCACATTTCCTGGTAGGTTTCGCGGGGCGTGGCGCCGGAACCCAGGAAGCGGGGATTGCGTCCGATGACCTCCTCCGCCCCGTAGCCGGTGATGGTCGTGAAGGCCCGATTGACCGTCAGGATGCGGTTTTCGCCGTCGCAGATCATGATGCCGTCGCTGCTTTCCTCGAAAACCTTGGCGCTCAGGCGGACTTGCTCCAGGGCGGCGCGGGTGCGTTCCTCGGCTTCGCACAGGCGCAGAGAGCGGCGGTAGAGCACGGCGGTGAGCCCCAGGATGACGAGGCTGACAGCGGCGCCCAGTCCGGTCCACTCCATGCGCCGGGTCGCCAGATCGGCCAGGGCATGGTCCTCGCCCATGCCGACAACCACCGCAAAGGGATAGCGCTCCATGACGCGATAAGCGTACAGGCGGCTGACGCCGTCCACCGGACTAGGGCCTTGCAGGGTGCCCTGGGGGTTGCGCTGGAGCACCTCCCGCAGGGTGGAGGGGGCGAGAGCTTCGTCCTGCCGGGGGAAAGCGCCGCTGGCGGAAGGACGGACGTGTCGGGCGCGTACCTTGCCGTCCAGGCTCACCAGGGCGACGCTGCCGCCCGCACCCAGATCGAAGCTGGAATAGAAGCGGGTGAAGTACTCCGGCGCCACGGACGCCACCACGACACCGCCGAAATTGCCGTCACCCCCGCTCACGCGATGGGAAAGAATGACCGAAACCCGGCCCGGCACCGCTCCCGCCGCCGGCTCGCTGACCAGCAGACCGCCGTCCGGCCGCTCCCGCTGCCGGGTGAAGAAGGGCTGTCCCTCAAGGGAGTCGCCGGATCCGCTGCCGCCGCGCACCCGGACTTTTCCCTGGGCATCGGCAACGGCGAGCTCATGGAAGAGAGGGTCACCGCCGACACGGTCGCCGAGGATGTCTCCGAGATCATCCGGAAAACCCTCGCGCGCCACGGAAAGGGCGACGGCGGCGAGAATCTGGTCGATATTGTCCAGGGAGCGCTCCACGTGGCCCTCGAAGGAACGGGCCAGATTGGCGAGCACCCGGTGGGCACTGGCTTTCTCGCTGCGCTCAAGGGAGGCCAAGCCAAGGGCGATGACCGTCCACAGCACCAGTACCGCGCCCACACCGAAGCTGAGCGCCAGGGCAGGAAAATGGCGCAGGGAGGGCGCCGGCCCGGGCGAGGGCGTGGTTTCGGCCAAGGGCCGGGGGCTGACAGGGGGGTCGGAGCCGGGAGGCGCGATATCCATGAAGCCTCCTCCAAGAGAAGCGACCAAAGTACGCCGAGCGGAGGTCGCTGGCAAGCCGGCGGGTCCGGAAAGATGCCCATGGCAGGGCAGGCGGTCATGGCAGAAAGAAGGGCTGTACACTTGGGCCTGGCGCCGATCTCGCCGTCCCCCGGCGTCGGTATTCATGGCAGGGCGCGCAGGGGGTGCCCGGCCCATCGTTCCCCTCCAATGCGGGGAATGCCCCTCGCACGGAGGTTCAGGAGCCCATGCACCTGTTTGCCGACATTTCAAGCCACGGCCTCGGCCATCTGGCCATCGCCGCGCCCATCATCAACGCCCTGGGCGCAGCCATCCCCGGGCTACGCCTGACCCTGCGCAGCGCCCTGCCGGCTGCGACGCTGGGCAAGCGGATTGCGCCGGCGTTCAGCCATCTGCCCCAAGGGTCCGATTTTGGCTTCGTCATGCGCGACGCCCTGGCTCTGGACCTTGCCGCCAGTGCCGCTGCCTACCGCGGCGAGCACGCCGATTGGACTCGCCGGGTCGACGCCGAGGCTCGGTGCTTGAGGGACTCGGGGGCCGATCTGGTTCTCTCCTCGGTGAGCTACCTGCCCCTCGCCGGGGCGGCGGCGGCCGGCATCCCTGCCGCCGCCGTGTGCTCCCTCAACTGGGCCGACCTCTTCGCCCATTTCTTCTGCCACCAAGCCTGGGCGGGGAGCATCCACGGCGAGATGCTCGCCGCCTATCGCGCCGCCGGTGCCTTCCTGCGGCCGACTCCGGCCATGCCCATGGACGAGCTGGACAATCGGGTGGATATCGGCGTGGTCGCTCGCCCCGGGCAGCGGCGCCCCCTGGGTTTCCCCGCTGGCCGGCGCAACGTCCTCATCGCTCTGGGCGGCATCGCCCATCGCCTGCCTCTCGAAGCCTGGCCGCACAACTCCGGCCTGCGCTGGTTGGTCCCGGCGGTCTGGGATTGTCGCCACCCGGACGCTGTGGCGGCGGAATCCTGCGATCTGGATTTTCCGGACTTGCTTGCCTCGGTGGACGCGGTGCTCACCAAACCTGGTTACGGCACCTTCACTGAGGCCGCGGCCTGCGCAACGCCGGTGCTCTACGTGCGCCGGGACGACTGGCCGGAACAGGACTGCCTCATCGCCTGGCTGCACGCCCACGGGGCCTGCCGGGAGGTGTCCGCCCGGGCCTTGACTGAGGGGGGGCTGGAGGGCGAGTTGCAGACGCTGTGGAGCCAGTCCCCACCGATGCCGCCCGCAACCGCCGGCGCGGCTGACGCGGTGGCGCATCTGCTGCAGCTCGTGCGGTAGCGGTCTGATCGTTCTTCGGAGGGTTCCGTAAATTTCAGCCGATGCATCGGGGTTAAACCTGGAAACCTCAGTTGATCGCTTGCCAATGCCCGGAATCCTCTGCGCCCCTGCCCTCCACGCCAGTCCGAATCGCTCACCCTGCGGGTGACCTTGCTACGAGCCCGCTGGTGCGTTCGGGCGGGCACCTGAGGTTTCCCGGTTAAAAACGCCAGCCGGCAGCCTTCAGAAGTTCGGCGGTTTCGCAGACCGGCAAGCCCATCACACCGGTGTAGCTGCCGGCGAGGTGGCGCACGAAAATGCCGGCGCGTCCCTGAATGCCGTAGGCGCCAGCCTTGTCCAGGGGATCGCCGCTGGCGACGTAGTGCCGGATTTCCTCATCGTCCAGGGGGCGGAAGGCCACCTCGCTGACCGACAGGGCGAATTCGGTGCGGCCTCCGTGGTGCAGGGCCACACCGGTAAGGACGCGATGGGTATTCCCCGACAGGCTACGCAGAATGGCCTCGGCGTCGCCGGGCCCCGCCGGTTTGCCGATGATGGAACCGGCGAAATCCAGCGTGGTGTCGGCCGCCAGCACCGGCTGGCGCACCAGCTTGCGCCAGTCGAGGATGCGCCCGCCGTGGTCCGCCTTGGACCGGGCGACGCGCTCCACGTACGCTGCGGGATCCTCGCCGGGGAACGGCGTCTCGTCGGTTTCCGGGTCGGCTCGCTCGCCGGTGCGAAAAATCATGGTGTCGAAGGCCACGCCGATCTGGCCGAGAATCTCGCGGCGGCGGGGACTGCGGGAGGCAAGATGGATGCGCATGGGTCTCGGGATCAGGGGTGAGCGGGGATGGTTCAACCTTCCCGGTGATAGGGGTGATTCTTGAGCACGCTCACCGCCCGGTACAACTGCTCGCACAGCAGCAGGCGCGCCAGACCGTGGGGAAGGGTAAGGCTGGAGAGGCGCAGACGCTCGTCGGCGCCGCGTTTCAAATCCTCGTCCAGGCCATCGGCGCCGCCGATCAGCAGGGCAGCGTCGCGGCCGTCGTGCATCCAACTCTCCAGGCGGCGCGCCAATTGCAGGGTGGTGAGGTCGTCGCCCCGCTCGTCTAGGACGACCAGGCGGGCACTGCTGGGCAGGACGTCTCGGATGCGTCCCTTCTCCGCCGCCAGGAGCTGCTCCCGGCTTTTCGAGCCCCGGGGCTCGGGCTTGATTTCAACCAGGGTGGCGGGGAGTTCCCGAGGCATGCGGCGCAGATACTCCGTGCAGCCTGCGTCTATCCACGCCGGCTGCCGGTGGCCCACGGCCACCACCGCGAGCCTCATGCGGCCCGGGATTCTGCCGCTGCGGCGCGGCGCTGGGCCGGCGTCACCTGCCAGAGTTCTTCCAGGTTGTAGTACTGGCGGACTGCCGGCTGCATGACATGGACCACCAGATCGCCCAGATCCACCAGTACCCATTCGCCGAATTCCTCGCCCTCCACCGAGACGACTTCGCCGCCGGCTTCGCGCACCTTTTCCTGCACATTGCGGGCCAGGGCCTTGACCTGGCGGTTGGAATCCCCGGAGGCGATGACGATGCGGTCGAACAGGGAGGTGAGGCGCGTGGTGTTGATGACTTCGATGTCCTTGCCCTTGATGTCTTCCAGGGCAGCGACAACGATCTTTTGCAGTTTGCGGACGTCCATCAGGCGCTTTGGTAGAGGTGGTGACGTTGAATATAGTCGACAAGGGCGTCGGGCAGCAAATAGCGGGGACTGGCGCCCCGGGCGACGATGCCGCGAATCTGGGTGGCGGAAATGGCCAACTGAGTCATGGCGAAGGTGACGATGCCCCCGCCGGGGGCTAGTCCCAGGCCATCCGGGCAGGCCAGGCGCCGGCGGGCGAACTCCTCCGCCAGGGCCGGCAGCAGGCTGCCGGACTCCACCGGGTAGCCGGGGCGGTGGGAAACCGCCACATGGGCAAGCTCGAACAGGGTCGTCCAGCGGTGCCAGGTGGGCAAGCCGGCAAAGGCGTCGGCCCCCAGCAGCAGGACCAGGGGCCGCTCGCGGCCCAGTTCCTCCCGCAGGCGCTCCAGGGTGGGCACGGTGTAGCTCGGGCGCTCGGCTTCCGCTTCGCTGGCGTCGACGGAGAAGGCGGGGTTGCCCGCCACGGCCAGGCGCACCATGGCCAGCCGGTGGGCAGCCCCGACGCCGGGCCGGTCCCGGTGGGGGGGCTGCCCGGCCGGAATCCAGCGCACACCGCTCAGCGCGAGGCCCTCGCGGGCCTCTTCCGCCAGGCGCAGATGCCCGCTATGGACCGGGTCGAAGGTGCCCCCGAAAACGCCCAGGGGTTCAAGCCGCGGCATCGATTCCGAACACGTCGCGGTAACTGACGTAAAAGCTGGCGAAGACGATGGGCGCCAGGACCAGCATGGCCGGCACGGTGACCAGGGCGGTGAGGAAATTGGCCGCGTCGGGGAAAATGAGCAGGAGGACGGCCAGCACCACGCCAGGCAGCACTGCCGCCACCAGGGCCAGCGCGATGCCATAGGTCAGGAAGGCGCGCCAGTTGATCCAGCAGGCCATCAGGCTGAAGAACAGCGCCTTGCCCACCGGAAGCCCGTGCCAGGCGGCGAGAACCGGGGCAAACCAGTAGGCCATGAGCACCGGAGCGAGGAGCAGGATGACGATGGTGGCCGGCGCCATGAGGCGGCCGCTCTCCACCGTCTCCCGGTCCAGGGGCTGGCCGGAGAGCATGAAGCGCAACAACTCGCCGCCGTCGGCCAGGGACGAAAGCATCAGGATGGCCAGCGTGCAGGCCAGATAGAGGGCACCGAGGGCCGCCAGGGTGCGCGGGTTTTCGCGCAAGCCGCCGTAGAGGGTTTGTAGTGCCGGTGTCTGGCGGCGCTCCAGCAGGCGGCAACTGTGCATGAGTCCCACCGAGAGCCCGGGAACGGCCAGGGAGGCGAGCACCGTGCCGATGAGGGGCAGGGCCGAGAGCAGGACGACGGTGAACCAGTAGGCGACGACGAGGAGGCCAAGGACGGGCGGATTGCGGCGGTAAAGGCCGGCGCCGCCGACGATCCAGTTCCAGCCCGCGGCGGGGGGAAGTTGTTGGGCGCGCATCAACTGGTGGGAAAGACGTCGCGGTAGGAGGCGTACAGGGCGCCGGAGAAGACGGGCAGGAGGACGAGAAAGCCCAGACCCAGGGGCAGGGTGGCAAAGAAGCAGAGCACCGTAAGGATGACGCTGAACACCAGGAAGGGCAGCCAGTTGGCGAGGCAGGCGGCGAAGCTCGCCTTCATGGCTGCCACCGGTGCCATGCCGTTGAAATACACCAGGGCGGGGGCGAACCACATGGCCATGGTCAGGGGCACCAGGGCCAGGGAGATCAGCAGGCCGCCGAGCAGAAGTCCGCCCAGAACGACGCCGAAGCCGGCACCGGCCACAACCGGCCGGCCGGTGGAGGCGCCGAACAGGCCGCCGGCGACGCCGCCGCCGATGAGGATGCCGATGACCACCACGACGGCCACGATGGCCACGGTGAACACCACGCCCAGGAGGACGAGCTCACCCGTGCGGTGGCGAAAGCCGTTGAACAGCCCGCCCACGTCGATATCCTCGCCGCGGGACTGGCGGCGGGCCTGGTCGAGGAGGCCGGCGCTCAGGATGGGCATCAGGAGGTTGGTCGCCACGCCGCCTACCAGGGGAACGAGGGTGGGGCTGATACCGATGAGGAGCGTGAGCAGGGAACAGGCCAGCCAGGTTCCCGGGTCGGCCAGGAAGAGCGCCCAACCCTGGCGAAGCCAGTCGAAGCAGGCGCCGGGATCGACGTGGCGGCTGGCCCCATCGAAGGGACGGGGCGCAACCGGAAAGGGAGAGGGTTCTGCCATTGCTGCGGGGGGGCTGACGGCCCTCCCCAAGTCCATTACCAGCTATGGATCACCCACATGGGCGGCTTGACCACCGGGCCGCCCACCATGTCCGCCTCGATGAACTGGCCGTTGCCCTGGTGATCGACTAGGTAGTAGGGCGTGCCGCCCACCGGCGTCACCTTGACCATGTACAGCTTGCCGTTGGCACGGAATTCCTCGCGGGTTTCCTTGTCGTTGCGCACGATGGTGACCTGGGGCTCCAGGGCTGCGTCGAAGGCCTCCATGCCCGGCGGAGGCGGGGGAACGGCGGGCAGCGGCTGCAGGTCGGTGGGGCGCGGCGCCTCAGCCCAGGAGGGCAGGGCGGCGAGGAACAGGAGGGGAATGAGGCGACGCATGGTGTTTCCTGGGGGGCGGGAGCCCCATTTTATTACAGGTTGAGCATCATCTCCCGCTCGTTAGGCAGGGGCGCAAAGGAGCGGGCTTCGTAGTGCTTGAAAATGGCCTCGACCACCCGGTCAGGCTCGTCGATGACCTGTATGAGGTCCATGTCACCGGTGTCGATCATCTTTTCCTCCACCAGGCGGTCGCGGAACCAATCGACCAGCCCGGCCCAGAAGGCGGAGCAGACCAGGATGATGGGGATCTTGCGGCTCTTGCCGGTCTGGATCAGCGTCAGGGCTTCGAGCAATTCGTCCAGGGTGCCGAAGCCGCCGGGCATGACCACGTAGGCGCTGGCAAAGCGCACGAACATGTATTTGCGGGCGAAGAAATGGCGGAAGGTCTGGGACACGTCCTGGTAGGGATTGGCGCGCTGCTCGTGGGGCAACTGGATGTTGAGCCCCACCGAGGGCGACTTGCCGTCGAAGGCCCCCTTGTTGGCTGCTTCCATGATGCCGGGGCCGCCACCCGAAATGACCGCGAAGCCGGAATCGGACAGCAGGCGGGCGATGGTCTCGGTCAGTGCGTAGTAGGGAGAGCCGACGGGCACCCGGGCGCTGCCGAAGACGGTTACCGCCGGCCGGATCGACGAGAGCCTTTCGGTGGCCTCGACGAACTCTGACATAATGCCGAAGATTCGCCAGGATTCCCGGGCCGAGGCCGCCTGGATGGCGGCATCACCTTCCGCCGGGCAAACGAATTTATTGTTCTCTGTCATATGCCTCTGCTCCTCTTGGTGGACGGTTCGTCCTACCTCTACCGCGCCTTCCATGCCCTGCCCGACCTGAGAAACAAGGCCGGCGAGCCCACAGGCGCGCTCTATGGGGTGCTTTCCATGCTACGCCGGCTGGAAAACGACTACAAGGCAGACTACAAGGCCGTCGTCTTCGATGCCAAGGGCAAGACCTTCCGTGACGACTGGTTTCCGGAATACAAGGCCCATCGCCCCCCCATGCCGGAAGATCTGGTACGCCAGATCGAGCCCATCCACGCCGCGGTGCGGGCTGCCGGCTGGCCGCTGCTCATGGTCGATGGCGTGGAAGCCGACGACGTCATCGGCACCCTCGCAGCCCGGGCTTCCGCCAGCGGCCTGGAGACTTTGATTTCCACCGGTGACAAGGATTTGACCCAGCTGGTCAGCCCCTCGGTGCGCTGGTTCAACACCATGAGCAACGAGCTGCTGGACCCGGCCGGAGTGGAGGCCAAGTTCGGCGTGCCGCCGGAGCGCATCGTCGATTATCTGGCGCTGGTCGGCGACAGCGTGGACGGCGTCCCCGGCGTCGCCAAGTGCGGTCCCAAGACGGCCCTCAAATGGCTGGCCCAGTACGGCGACCTGGACGGCATCGTCGCCCACGCCGGCGAAATCGGCGGTGTGGTGGGTGAAAACCTGCGAGCTCACCTGGAGTTCCTGCCCCTGGGCCGCAAGCTGGTGACCGTGGTTTGCGATCTGCCCAGTCTTCCGGCGCCCGCCGAATTGGCGCCGCAACCCCGCGATGCCGAGGTGTTGAAAGCCCTGTTCGGCCGTTTCGAATTCAAGACCTGGCTGAAAGAATTGGAATCCGGCGCCGCCCCGGCGACCGACCCGGAGACGCCCGCCGCTTCACCGACCCTCGACGCTTCGGGCGTCCATCGCGCCGCCTACGAGACGGTCTTCGCCTGGTCGCAATTGGAAGCCTGGCTGGCCAAGATCGACGCCGCGCCCCTCACCGCCCTGGATACCGAAACCACCAGCCTTGATGCCTTCGCCGCCCGCATCGTCGGCATCTCGCTGTCGGTTCAGGCCGGCGAGGCCTGCTATATCCCCGTGGCCCACACGGCCCCCGGCGCCCCGGACCAGCTCGACCGGGCGCAGGTGCTGGCCCGCCTCAAGCCCTGGCTGGAAGATGCCGGCAAAGGCAAGGTGCTGCAGAACGCCAAGTACGACCAGCACGTCTTCGCCAACCACGGCATCGCCCTGGCCGGCGTCGCCCACGACACCATGCTCCAGTCCTACGTCCTGGAGTCC
Source organism: Azonexaceae bacterium (assembly GCA_009469665.1). Next base: position 9,700 of record SSTB01000127.1, read on the forward strand.
GACAAGGGCCACGACCTCGGCCAGCTGTGCAGCCGCCACCTGGGCCTCGCCACCATCGCCTACGAGGACCTCTGCGGCAAGGGTGCCAAGCAGATCGGCTTCGACCAGGTGGATGTGGAACGGGCCGCCGCCTATTCCGCCGAAGACGCCGACGTCACCCTGCGCGTGCACCAGACCCTGTTCCCCCGCTTCGCCGACGAGCCCGGCCTGGCCCGCATCTACGGCGAACTGGAAGTGCCGGTGCAGCGGGTGATCTGGCGCATGGAACGGAATGGCGTGTTGATCGACACGTCGGCCCTGGCGCGGCAAAGCCACGAACTCGGCCAGAAGATCTTGGCCCTGGAGGCACAGGCCTACGAACTGGCCGGCCAGCCCTTCAATCTGGCTTCCCCCAAACAGCTCGCCGAAATCCTTTTCGAGCGCCAGGGCCTGCCGGTGAAGAAAAAGACCCCTTCCGGCACACCCTCCACCGACGAGGAAGTGCTCTCCGAACTGGCCCTCGACTACCCACTACCCAAGCTGCTTCTCGAACACCGCAGCCTGTCCAAGCTGAAGGGCACCTACACCGACAAGCTGCCGCGCTCGGTAAATTCCGCCACCGGCCGCGTTCATACCCACTACGCCCAGGCCAGCGTGGCCACCGGGCGGCTGGCCTCCAGCGACCCCAATCTGCAGAACATCCCGGTACGCACCGAGGAAGGCCGGCGCATCCGCACCGCCTTCGTCGCCCCGGCCGGCAGCAGCATCGTTTCCGCCGACTACTCGCAGATCGAACTGCGCATCATGGCCCATCTCTCCCGGGATCCGCGCCTGCTCGATGCTTTCGCCAAGGGCGAGGACGTGCACCGGGCCACCGCCGCCGAGATTTTCGGCGTCACCCCCCTGGAAGTCGGCCCCGACCAGCGCCGCGTCGCCAAGACCATCAACTTCGGCCTCATCTACGGCATGAGCGCCTTCGGGCTGGCCCGCCAGCTCGACCTGGAACGCGGTGCCGCTCAGACCTACATCGACCGCTACTTCGCCCGCTACCCCGGCGTCGCCCGCTACATGGAGGAAACCCGCAATGCCGCTCGCCAGCAAGGCTACGTCGAGACTGCCTTCGGCCGTCGCCTGTGGTTCCCGGACATCCGCGCCAGTCAGCAGGGCCGCCGCCAGGGCGCCGAACGCGCCGCCATCAACGCGCCCATGCAGGGCACAGCCGCCGACCTCATCAAGATGGCCATGATCGCCGTACAGCGCTGGCTGAACGAACGATCCATGGCCTCAAACCTGGTGCTCCAGGTGCACGACGAACTGGTGCTGGAAGTGCCGGACGCCGAGCTGATGGACCTGCGCACCCACCTGCCCCGGCTGATGACCCAGGTGGCGCAGCTTTCGGTGCCGCTGGTGGTGGAGGTCGGGGTGGGACCGAATTGGGAAGCGGCGCATTGAGAGCCGGTGAATAGTCCTGGAAACCTGAGTTGGACGAGCCCGGATGCGCCAGCGGGCTCGTAGCAAGGTCACCCGCAGGGTGAGCGAATCGAAGTGGCCCGGCGGTCCGGGGTAAAGAGGATTCCTGGCATTGGCAAGCGATCAACCGAGGTTTCCAGGATAAATCTACTGCGCGGCCCGATTGCTTCGTTGAGGGGTGCTCGCTCCTCGCCTATCGCCCTGATATGTCTCGTCGCAGCGTTCCGTCCACTTCGCACTGGAGGCGCTCGCCCCGATTTCTTCACGGCCTCTGAGCGTCGGGCTTTCGCTTTTTTTCCTGCACCGACCGACCAAGCCGGAATCGCCTCCACTTGCGCAGTAATCGGCAAGTGGTCCGCCTTCAGGCAGATGACGACTCCCGCACCCCGTCGCAACCCAAGGTTTTCAGGCAGCAAAAAGTGCCGTAGGGATTGGCGCCCGGGCTGCGCGGTTCTGGTGGTCGCCAGCGCCCTTGGTCCTGGCGAGACCCGCGACTGCAAGGCAGCCACAATCTGGACCCGCCGACCGTCCATCCAGCCCGTCACTTCAGATTCGTCCAGGATCTGCCGTTATCCTGCCCAGGACGCCTGCCATGAAACTTGACCGCCTCTCTTCCACCACCCGCAACCCCATTCGCGACGCCGCCGAGCGCGCCCGGGCGCTGGAAGCCGACGCCCTGCGGCGGGTGGGCCCGGCGGAATCCGTCGATGCGGATCGGGAGCGGTCGCTGCAACAGGAACTGGAGGCGGCCAAATCGCACGTTCCGGATTCCGGCAGTGCCGACCCGACTCTGGCCGAGGCGCGAGAATTGGCTGAACGCCTGGTACACCTCGGCGCCGAAGCAGAAACGCTCCTGAAGCCGGGCCTCGCGGGCCCCTCGGTCGATACCGAAGCGTGAGGTAGAATCCCCCGATCCCCACCGCCCACGCCCCGGTCCGCCGGGGCGTTCCCTTTTGATGTCCGGCTTGAACCCCCCGCAACGCGAAGCAATCCGCTACCTCGATGGCCCCCTCCTGGTGCTGGCCGGAGCCGGTTCGGGCAAGACTCGGGTCATCACGCAGAAGATCGCCTATCTGATCCAGGATTGCGGCTTCCGGCCCGGCACCGTGGCGGCCATCACTTTCACCAACAAGGCGGCCAAGGAGATGCACGAGCGGGTGGCCCGCTTGCTGGGGGGCCAGACGGCGGCCGAAGTCCAGATTTCCACCTTCCATTCCCTAGGGGTGCGCTTCTTGCGGGAAGAAGCCCGCGCCTTGGGCTACAAGCCGCGCTTTTCCATTTTCGATGCCGCCGACTGCGCCGGCATCATCGGCGACCTGGCCATAACCGTCGACAAGGCGACCCTGCGCCGCCTGCAATCCCTCATCTCCCACTGGAAGAACGGCCTGGTCAGTCCCGAGGCGGCCCTGGACCGGGCCGCCAACGACACCGAAACCCTGGCCGCCCGCAGCTACCTCTCCTACGAGGCCACCCTCAAGGCCTACCAGGCGGTGGATTTCGACGACCTGATCCGCCTGCCGGTGCAGATCCTGGAGAGCCACCCCGAAGTACGCGAGAAGTGGCAGAACCGCCTGCGCTACCTGCTGGTGGATGAGTACCAGGACACCAACGCCTGTCAGTACCAGTTGCTCAAGCTCCTTACCGGCGTGCGGGCCCAATTCACCGCCGTGGGAGATGACGACCAGGCCATCTATGCCTGGCGGGGGGCAGACATCGCCAACCTGAAGCGCCTGCCGGACGAGTTCCCGGCCCTGCGGGTCATCAAGCTGGAGCAGAACTACCGTTCGACTGTGCGCATCCTCAAGGCCGCCAATGCGGTCATCGCCCACAATGAAAAGCTGTTCGAGAAGACCCTTTGGTCAGAGCTGGGCCACGGCGAACCCATCACCGTCACCGCCTGCCGCGACAACGAGGGCGAGGCGGAGGCGGTGGTGATGAAGCTCCAGGCCCACCGCTTCGAGCACCGGGGCCGTTTCCGCGACTACGCCATTCTTTACCGCTCCAACCATCTGGCACGGGTCTTCGAGCAACAGTTACGCAACGCCAAGATTCCCTACCGCCTCTCCGGCGGGCAGTCCTTTTTCGACAAGACTGAAATCAAGGATCTCACCAGTTATCTGCGCCTCTTCGCCAACGAGGACGACGATCCCGCCTTCATCCGCGCTGCGACCACGCCCAAACGCGGCATCGGTGCCGCCACCCTGCAAGTGCTGGGCCAGTACGCCGGGGAGCGTCACCTGTCGCTCTTCGCGGCCGCCTTCCAGGAAGGTTTCGCCCAGCGGGTGCAGGCTCGCCAACTCGAACCGCTGCTGGAGTTCTGCCACTTCATCAACCGCTTCCAGCTCCGGGCGGGGAAGGAACCCGCCCAGCAGGTGGTACCCGATCTCCTCAAGGCCATCGACTATGAGGCCCATCTGTATGACCACGAGGAGGAGCGCGGCGCCCAGACCCGCTGGGGCAATGTGCTGGAGTTCGCCGACTGGCTGAACAGGAAAGGCGAAGAGGAAGGCAAGACCCTCCTCGACCTGACTCAGAGCATCGCCCTCATCAATATGCTGGACAAGGACGAGGCCGACCTGGACGCCGTGCAGCTTTCCACCCTGCACGCGGCCAAGGGCCTGGAGTACCCCCACGTATTCCTGGTGGGCGTCGAGGAAGGCATCCTCCCCCACCGGGAGTCTGTGGAAACCGGCAAGGTCGAGGAAGAGCGCCGCTTGATGTACGTGGGCATCACCCGCGCCCAGCGCTCCCTGCACATCTCCTACTGCGAGCGTCGCAAGCAGGCGCGCGACCTGATCCCCTGCGAACCTTCACGCTTCATCGTCGAAATGGGCAAGGAAGACATTCGCTTCTGCGGTGGCAAGGCGGCCGCGGAACCGGACAAGGCCACCGGCAGCGCCCGTCTGGCGGCCATGAAGGCCCTCCTGGCGGGCAAAACGTCGTAACCGGCCCGTCACCGGGCGTTACACGGCCTTACCCTTCTCTTGACTACCGGCCCGCCACAGGCGGCGTTATTCGGCCCAAGGCAGTGCAATCCCGCAACGCCGAATGACAGAGACACCCACTCAGGAGAAAAAACCATGACCAAGCAACTGATCGCCCTCGCCATCGCCGCCGCCTTTGGCATCGCCCACGCCGCCGATGCCAAGCCCGCACCCGAAGCCAAGACCGCCGCCGCTCCGGCGGCGGCCGTCCAGAAGGCCGAAGCGCCCAAGACCGAGGGCAAGGCTCCCGAAGCCGCCAAGGAAACCGCTGCGCCCGCAGAGGCCAAGAAGGCAGCCGCAACACCCAAACAGCACAAGCACACCCACAAGCAGGTCAAGAAGACCGAGCCCCACGCCAAGGCCGACGGTGCTCCCCAGGCCAAGTCCGAGGGCACTGCCACGGTGAAGCTTGCCGAAGCCAAGCCCGCCGAGGTCAAGAAGACGGAGCCGGCAAAGACCGAAGCCGCCAAGACCCCGGAGCCGGCCAAGAAGTAATTCCCTCCCGCAGCCGCTGCCGGCCCTCCAAACGCCGGCCCGGCAGGGCGCCCTCCGGGGCGCCCTTTTTAGTCGCCCCCTTCAACCCGGAAACCTCAGTTGGACGAGCCCGCTGGTGCGTTCGGGCGGGTGTCTGGCGCGAAGCGACGACGCGGCAGGCTCAAGCCTGCAAGGAGTAGCGACAAAGCCAGGCGCCCGCCCGGATGTGCCAGCGGGCTCGTAGCGAGGTCACCCGCTGGGTGAGCGATTCGGAGTGGCGTGGAGTCCGGGGCACAGAGGATTCCGGGCATTGGCAAGCGATCAACTGAGGTTTCCAGGTTCAATGCAAACGGGAGGCCGAAGCCTCCCGCCGTACAACCGGAAGCAGCGTCTCTTACTTGGCCAGGCCCACCAAATGATCGACGGCCGCCTTGATTTCGGCGTCGGAAAGAGCGGCGGCGCCGCCCTTGGGCGGCATGGCCCCCTTGCCCCCCAGAGCGCTCTTGTACAGGGCATCCTTGCCCTGGGCGATACGGGGACCCCAGGCGCCCTTGTCGCCCGCCTTGGGGGCATTGGCAACACCCGAGTTGTGGCAGGCGCCACACACGGTGTTGTACACCGTGGGCCCGTCCTTGGGCGCGCCGCCGGTCGCTGCGGCAGCCTTTTGCAATTCGAACTTGGCGACGGGCTGAATACGCACGTCAGCAGCGTCGGAGCTGCCGGACTGGGCAGCGGACCTGTCGCCCTTGAGGGACAGGGGTACGATGAGAGCAATCCCGACCACGGCGACGACAATGCTCGCGACCATGATGGACTTGGAAGAATGGGGTTCGGCCATGGTTATTGTCCTTGATGGGGGGTAAAGCGTGGAATTATAAAGGCTTGCGCCCGATTTCGCACCGCCGCAATGGACTCCGGGGGGCAAAACCGCTATCCTTGCCGCCTTCCGGAACGTCGGTTCAGCGCCCCGGATCGCCGCGCCGCGGCGCACGCCCGTGAACCCAAGCCACTTGTGGCCCAAAGCGCCTGTAGCTCAGCTGGATAGAGTACTGCCCTCCGAAGGCAGGGGTCGCACGTTCGAATCGTGTCAGGCGCGCCATCAAATCCTGTACGCCACAGTTAGCGGGGCCGCTTGGCCCTCCACGGTGCATAACCAGGAAACTTCGGTTAGCCGCCGCCGATACCCGGAATACATCCCTCCCCGGAGTTCTAGGCCACTCGGGGTCACTCCCCCCGTGGGGCACCGCTCCGAGGTTTCCAGGATGAACGAACATCGGCAGGCAGGGCGATACGGGTAAACTCCCGCCATGCCCCACACCGCCTTCCACGGCTTCATCCCCGATGACCGCCTTTACTGCCCCCGCAGCGAGATGTGGGTGCAGGAGATCGGCGGGGGCGAGGTGCGTATTGGCGCCACGGCTTTCGGGCTTTTCCTGGCCGGCGAGGTCATCGCCTTCACAGCCAAGCCCAACGGGGCCGAAGTGGCCATCGGCCGCGGCCTGGGCACGGTGGAAAGCCGCAAGACCGTGATCGCCGTCCATGCCCCCGTTTCCTTCGTGCAACTGGAGGGCAACGAAGCGGCGGAGGAAAGACCGACCGTGGTGAACTGCGATCCCTACGGCGCCGGTTGGATGGTGCGGGCCCGACCAACCGCCTGGATCGCCGAGCGGAGCTTGCTGCTCGACGGCGCCGCCTACCGCCGCCACATCCTCACTCTGGAACCGGAGGCCCGCTTTGCCGACTGATGCCCCCACCGGCCTTGCCCTGCTCATCGCCAGCGCGACGCCCGACCGGCCCGACCTCTGTGTCACCCCCCTGGTGCACGCCCTGGCGGCCCGGGCCCTGGATTACGAAGTGGAGATCCATTTTTCGGGACCAGCGGTACGCTGGCTGGTGGAGGGCATCGCCTCCTCCGCCTACCCGACTGCGGAGCGGGAGAAATCGATCCAGCGCTTTCTCGACGAACTGGCGCGGGAGGGCGTCAAGCTCTACGCCTGCTCCATGGCCGGCGCCGCCTGGGTCGGTCCCGGCGAGCCCTTCATTGCCCAGTGTGCCGGGCACGCCGGTGCCACGGCCTTCGTCGCCCGGACCCTCGATCCGGCCTGGCGCACCCTGGTGTTCTGATGACGAGGGGCGTCACGGGAGTCGTGCTGGCCGGAGGTCTCGGCCGTCGCATGGGCGGTGCGGACAAGGGGCTGCTGGACTACGGCGGCCGGCCCCTGGCGCAGCAGGTGGCGGAACGCCTGGCGCCCCAGGTGGAGACGCTCCTCATCAACGCCAACCGCAATCGGGAGGCGTACACGGCGCTGGGTTACCCGGTCATCGGCGACGCGATCCCGGATTTCGCCGGTCCCCTGGCAGGCCTGCACGCCGCGCTCGCCGCGGCAAGTACGCCGCTGGTGGTGATGGCCCCCTGCGATTCGCCTTTCTTTCCGGTCGATCTGGTATTGCGCCTGCGCGTGGCCCTGCTCGAATCGGGGGCCGAATTGGCGGTCGCCATGGCGGAAGGGCGCGTCCACGCGGCGTTCTGCCTGTGCAGCCGCGATCTGGCGGACCCCCTGGCGGAATATCTGGCCGCCGGTGGAAGGCGGGTCATCGACTGGCAGGAGAGTCGCCGCCAGGTACGGGTAGCGTTCGCCGACCCCGACGCCTTCCGCAATTTGAACACGCCGGAGGCCTTGCGCTGACGGCACGGAAATGCGTCCCAAGCTCTCGGCTGGAAAGCCAGTAGTCAGTCAGATAGGTTTGCGTGAATGCCGAGGCGCGCATCCGCACCCCGATCGCGCGAAGCGAACCGCAGCCCTAGCCGAAGCTATGGCGAGGATGAGCGAAAAAGCGAGCGGGGATGCGGGGCGGGCAGAACATCGCTTAACCTATGTGACTGACTACTAGGCGCCGGCAACCGGTCCGCTGTACGGGCGGCTCCGGGCAAAACAACCCTTCGCGTCCGCAATCTGCTCTTCCCGAGTCCTTCCCCCAAGCTCGGGGCCGGCCCGATAAAGGACGCTTGGAATTCAGCGGCGCTGGCCGCGAGGCGCCATGGGTGGACGCCCTTCCAGATGGCGGAAGGTGATGCGCCCCTTGGAAAGGTCGTAGGGGGAAAGCTCCAGGGAAACCTTGTCGCCGGCCAGGATGCGGATGTGGTGCTTACGCATCTTGCCCGCGGTGTAGGCCACTAGGGTGTGGCCGTTGTCCAGCGTGACGAGAAAACGGGAATCAGGCATCACTTCGTTCACGACGCCCTGCATTTCGATGAGTTCTTCCTTGGCCATGAAGGCACCTCCGGGGTCCGGCGGAAAATAAAAAACCCGGCGAAAGCCGGGTCTCGTCCAGGGGACTCAGGCGCGGGGCTTGCCCCGTGCCAGGAGGGCGCCGCTCAGGCGGCGCGGATGTTGGTCGCCTGCTGGCCCTTGGGGCCGGTGGTGACGTCGAAGGTCACGCGCTGGCCTTCAGCCAGGGTCTTGAAACCCTGGGACTGGATGGCGGAAAAATGGGCGAAAAGATCGTCGCCGCCGGCGTCCGGGGTGATGAAGCCGAAGCCCTTGGAATCGTTGAACCACTTGACGGTACCTGCTGCCATATCTTGAATCTCCAAAAAAACAGAATGAGGGGATAGCCCCGGGGGGCGAAACTCAAGACGGCGCTGGAATACGGAAAGATCGCCGCAGAACTGCGGGTACTGAACCTGACACGACACTACTTGAAAATCGCTGGCGCGCACTATGCGCCATCCGCGAGGCAAAGGCAAAGAAAATGTTGCGTTCCGGAGCAAGCGTCGCCCCACTGTCTCCAATGGCGCGAATCGGCGAATCGGCTTCGCGGCGGATTCCCCGGGGTCAGGCCTTCGCCAGAGGGGAGAAGGCCGCGAAGTCCAGGCGGTGCGCCTCCCGGGGGAAGCTGCTACGCCGCCAGGGCCAGGGCCTCGAACCCCGCCCGATTGGCCGCACTGACCAAGGCCTTGATCGACGCCGTGACGATGTTGCCGTCTATGCCGACGCCGTAGCAGTCGCCGCCGCCGCTGGGGCGGGCGACTTCGAGGAAGGCGCAGGCCCGGGCATTGCCCGCGTCCTGGCTGGCGCCCATGGAACGCTCCTCGTAGCTGCGCACCTGGAGGGCGATGCCGAGTCCGCGCAAGGCGTGCGCTGCGGCGTCGATGGGGCCGTTGCCTTCGCCGGCGAGGCGATGGGCTACGCCGTTCACTTCCACCGTGAGGCGGATGCCCTGGGCGCTACCGTGTTCGAAAAGATGGTGCTCGACGTAACGCACCGCTACCTCGCGGCCCATGTAGGTGTCCTCGAAGAGGCGCCAGATGTCGCTGGCGCTCACCTCGCCGCCATGGGCGTCGGTGTGGGCCTGGACGACGCCGGAGAACTCCACCTGCAGACGGCGGGGCATGACCACGCCGTACTCGCTCTCCATGAGGTAGGCGATGCCACCCTTGCCCGACTGGCTGTTGACCCGGATCACGGAGTCGTAGCTGCGCCCCACGTCGGCAGGATCGATGGGGAGGTAGGGCACGTTCCACGGCTGAATTTCTTCGCTTTGGGCCTTTTGAGCGGCGAAGCCCTTCTTGATGGCATCCTGGTGGGAGCCGGAGAAGGCGGTGAACACGAGGTCACCCACGTAGGGATGCCGTGGATGGATGGGCAACTGGTTGCAGTGCTCGACGGTACGGGCGACGGCGTTGATGTCCGAAAAGTCGAGACCGGGGTGCACGCCCTGGGTGTACATGTTCAAGGCGAGGGTGACGATATCGACGTTGCCAGTGCGCTCCCCGTTGCCGAAGAGACAGCCCTCGACGCGGTCGGCGCCGGCCATGAGACCGAGCTCGGCGGCGGCCACCGCCGTGCCGCGGTCGTTGTGGGGATGGAGGCTCAAGACGACGCTGTCGCGGCGGGCGAGGTGGCGGTGCATCCACTCGATCTGATCGGCGTACACGTTGGGCGTGGCGACTTCCACCGTGGTCGGGAGGTTGAGGATCACCGGCTTGTCCGGCGTGGCGCCCCAGGCGGCGGTGACCGCATCGCAAACCTCCAAGGCGAAGTCGAGTTCCGTGGCGGTGAAGGTTTCCGGGCTG
>SSTB01000128.1 GCA_009469665.1 Azonexaceae bacterium
CGTCACGGGCAGGCGTCCAGCCGCAAGGCCTGGAGCGGCTCCAGGCGCCTCGTCGTCTCGACAATGGCCACCAGTGCCGCGTGGCGCAGATCGACGTCCTGGCGGCGGAACTGGTGCCTTATGCTGACGCGACCTTGGCGGTCCAGGGCCAGGGGGCCGATCCATTCCCGCACCACGGCGTCGTGCTCCAGTCGCCGGCCGGCGTTTTCCCCGTGCAGCACGTCGGTGCTCAGGCGATTTTCCACCAGTGCCAGGTACAGGCCCGCTTCTTCGGCGGTGCCGGCGCCGAATCCTGGGGCGCTGGCCTCGACCCGGGCCGCGAGGATGCCCCCTGGGCCGCTCGCCGCCTGGAGGGTGATGTCGGCTCGGGCGGCGGGTGGGGTGCCGGTGCCGCGCCGGGGGAGCGCCAGACTGCGCCAGTCGCGAAAGTCGCCGCCGTCCAGGGTGACTTGGGGCGTGTAGAGGAAGGCGGAGCGGCCCGCCTTTTGCCGCGCTTCCTGGCGCGCGGTGAAATCGGCGGAGGAGTACGGGTCGCGCCAGCCCAGCCGGTTCCAGTAGTCGACGTGGAAGGCCAGGGCGACGACTCCGGCGGCGGCGGGGCCACGCAGCAGCCCGCTGAGCCAGCGGTCGGCGGGCGGACAACTGTCGCATCCCTCCGAGGTGAATAGTTCGATCAGGGTGGCGCGTTCCGGCCCGCTGCGGGCTTGGCACTCGGCTCCCCAGGCCGATCCGGAGAGCGCAAGGAGGGTGGCGAGGACGAGGGGGGAGGTTTGCATGGCGATACTCGGCGGCGAGGGAGGATAAGGAAGAGTCGGCGCCAATGCGGCTTCCTTACAGGCCATCCTGCAGGCATACTCCATGGGCACGCCCGGTGGGCGCGACGTTTTGGGAGTGGGGCAGGTCGTATGGACTTCGAGGGAGAGGAACGATGAGTGGAGCAGCCAAGAAAATCCTGATCGCCGTGGTGTTCGTGGTCGGCTTCGTTGCGGTGCGCCACTTCATGCAGCGCCAGGACGAGCGGACGGCCGCCGGGGCGGCCGAGCGTACGGTCGAGGAGTTGCGGCAGAAGGGGGCGGAGAAACATCCCGAACAGCCGCTCTCCTCGGCGATGCATCAGGAAGCGGTCGCCATGGCCGAGAGCAAGCTGAGCGAAGAAACCGATCAGGGCAAGCGGGTGGTGTCGGCGGCCAGCATGTTTTTTGGGTTCTATCTGGTCAATACGCGGGAGCGCGTTCAGTTCTGCCAGGAGCAGGGGATCGATATCGGTTCCTTCGTGGAGCCCTTCGCCGCGGCGCATGCGGCCGAATTGCAAAAGGCTCGGGCCGTCTTGGCTGGCCAGGTGAGCGAAGAGAAGCTCTACGGCATGGTCCGGTCCCAACTACGTACGGTCGTCGTGCAGGACATGCAGGACATTGCCGCCCAATCCCAGACCGACGCCAAGGGCGCCTGCGAACTCATCGCCGCCAATGGGCCGGCGGTGGCCGCCGAGATGCATCTCTCCAAGACCCAGCCGGCGGTGCGCCGCGCCCTGCTCGGGACCGATTAGGGCGAGGCCCGGGGGCGTGCTCGCCGGGCCTCGGCGTCCGAGGGGCGCGTGGCCGCGGCAGCCCCGGGGGAGAATCGCGGCTCCGGGCTCCAGCCTTGACGCCCGGCGGCCTCGCCCCAATAATGCGCCGTCATCGCTTTTTCACTGAAGGGGAGGTTTTCATGGGCATGTTGGACGAATTCAAGGAATTTGCCGTCAAGGGCAATGCGGTCGATCTGGCGGTCGGCGTCATCATCGGCGGGGCCTTCGGAAAGATCGTCGATTCCATCGTCGGCGACCTCATCATGCCGGTGGTGGGGGCCATGATCGGGAGCCTGGATTTTTCCAATCTCTTCGTCGTGCTGGGCAAGAACCCCAACAATCTCACTGCCCTGGCCGACATCAAGAAGGCGGGGATTCCGGTCTTCGCCTATGGCAGTTTCCTGACCATCCTGGTGAATTTCATCCTGCTGGCCTTCATCATCTTCATGATGGTCAAGCAGATCAACCGCCTGAGGCCCAAGGTCGAAGAGGCGCCTGCTTCGACCGAACCGCCTCCCACGCCGGAGGACATCGTGTTGCTGCGGGAGATTCGCGATTCCTTGCGCAAGTGAGGCCCTGCCCGTACGGTCCGGGATACGGGCCGTTGCGGGGGGTGAAGGGGGGTAAATGACGTTCTCAACCCCGGTCCGCATTGCGGGCGAGGGGATGCTGCGGATCCCCGAATCAAGAAAAAAGCCGCTCGCAGCGGCTTTTTTCTTGGACCCCGCCGGCGCGGCGGGGCAGGGCGAGCGCCTGGGTCAGCCCTTCTCGCAGCCGAGGGTCTTGCCCTTGGTGAAGTAGCTGGTTCCGGCCGGGCACTCCAGGGCCTTCTCGGGCTTCTTCACGTCCTTCACGCCTTTCTTGGGCACGCAGGTGAAGCCGCCGTCCTTGGCGACCTTGCCTTTGAGTGTCCAGTTGTCGGGGCAGCCGCCGTCGGCCTTGTCCTTTGCCACCACCTTCACGGCTTCCACCATGTAGTTGTCGAGTTCGACGCGGCCGCTACAGGGGAGCGCCATTTTGATCCGGTCGCCGTCGGCGCGAATCTTGTATTTGCCCCCCGTCTTGTAGGTATGCTCGATGACGATGGGGTTGGGCGTGCTGTCATCGACCGTGATCATTTCCTTGCGGCCGTCGCCGAGCTTGACGTACATGCCGCACATGCCGGAAACGTTGGCCAGATCGATGGTGACCTTGATCTTCTCGCCCGCCTTGGCGCCGGTGGCCGGGGTGACGGTGAGCTTGTCCAGGGTGGTGGCCTGGGCTGCGGCGGCGAAGAGGCCGGCGAGGGCGAGGGTGGCGAGTTTGATGCGGGTGTTCATGGATGTCCCCTGTTGTGTTGGTGAAGATGGCAGTCTAGCCGAAAACCCGGTGCCACAATACGCTCACGGCATCGATCTGGCGGGCCGCCAGGGCGCGTTCGACGCGGGCCTTGGGGGCCGCGTTGAGGCGCAGCAGATGTTGCAGGCGGCGGTATTCGCGGTAGGCGTCCCTGGCGCCGTCCGCCAGGTCGGCGGGAATGAGGCCCAGGCCGGCGGCTATGGCTAGCAGCGCGATGTTGCCCAGATTGCCGCACAGCTCGGGGTGGCGCCGGGCGTGGGCCAGGATGAGGTACTGGACGATGAATTCGACGTCGATGATGCCGCCGCGATCGTGCTTGAGGTCGAATTCGCCGGGGGTCTTCGAGCCGTGGGCGTCGAGCATCTTCTGGCGCATGGCGGCGACTTCGTCGCGCAGGGAGGCGGGGTCGCGCTCCAGGCAGAGTATTTCGCGTCGCACCGCCTCGAAACCCTCGCCGACCCGGGAGTCGCCGGCCACGAAGCGCGCCCGGCTCAGGGCCTGGTGCTCCCACACCCAGGCGTGGTGGAGCTGATAGTCGCGGAAGGCCTCCAGGGAAACGGCCAGCAGGCCCGAGTCGCCGTTGGGGCGCAGGCGCAGGTCGGTTTCGAAGAGAATGCCGGCCGGGGTACGGCTGGAGAGCCAGGTGTTGAGGCGTTGCCCCAGCTTGCCGTAGTTTTCGCCGGCATCGCCGGAGGGATCCTCGTAAAGATAGACCAGATCGAGGTCGGAGCCGTAGCCCAGTTCCTTGCCGCCCAGCTTGCCGTAGCCGATGACCGCGAAGCGGGGGTGTTCGCAATGGCGCTGGCGCAGTTTGCTCCAGGACAGGTCCAGGGCACGGCGAACGAGAATGTCGGCCAGATCGGACAGGTGGTCTGAAATACGCTCGATGCTATGCAGGCCGGCCAGATCCTGGGCCAGCAGCCGGAACACCTGGGCGTGGTGCATCTCGCGCAGGATGTCCATTTCCCGTTCCGCGTCGCCGGCGTGGTCGGCGAGGTTCTGGTCCAGTTCGGCGGCAAAGCTCGTCCAGTCGGTGGCCACCTCCAGGAGGCGGGGGTCGAGGAGTTCGTCCAGCAGGATGGGGTGGCGGTTGAGGTATTCGGAGGCCCAGGAGGAGGCGCCGACGATGTCGGCCACCCGCTTGAGGGCCTGGGGATACTGTTGCAGCAGGGCGAGGTAGGCCCCGCGACGGCTGATGGTTTCCAGGAAGGCGAGGCCCCGGGCCAGGGCCTCGTCCGGGTCGGCGCAGCGGGCGGCGGCTTCCAGGAGGCGCGGCCCTACGGCGTCCAGGCGTTCCCGGTTCTGGGTGGGCAACTGGCGATAACGACTGGACTGCCGCAGCTCGTCCAGGCGCTCGACGATGCTGTCCGGGTGGCGGTAGCCTACTTCGCCCAGGGCCTCGGCGGCGGCATCCGCCTCGGCGTGGCCCAGCCAGACGCCGGCCAGGGCATGGTCGCCGTTCTCGGGGTCGGAGAAAACCTGCTCGAAATGGCGGCTGACCGCTTCCCGGTGGCGGTCCAGGAGGGCGGCCAGGGCGGACCAGTCCGCGGCGCCCAGGGAGCGGGCGATGCGCTCCCGGTCGCCGGCGTCGTCGGGCAGCCGGTGGGTCTGCTTGTCCTCCACGTATTGCAGGCGGTGCTCCAGGCCGCGCAGGAAGACGTAGGCCTCGCGCAGTTCGGCTTCGGTGGCGGGGGGAATGAGGCGCCGTTCGACCAGGAGCTTGAGGACCGAAAGGGTGGGGCGCACCTGGAGCGCCGGGTCGCGGCCGCCCCGGATCAACTGGAAGACCTGGGCGATGAATTCGATTTCACGGATGCCGCCGGGGCCCAGCTTGACGTGGTCCGCCATGTCCTTGCGCGCGACTTCGCGGCGAATCTGCACGTGCAAGTCGCGCATGGCGTTGATAGCGCCGAAATCGAGGTACTTGCGGAAGACGAAGGGGCGCGAAACGCGCTTCAGGGCCGCCATGGCCTCGGGCTGCTCATTGACGCCGGTGTTCATGACCCGGGCTTTGATCCAGGCGTAGCGCTCCCACTCGCGGCCCTGGGTGATGAAATAGTTTTCCAGCGCGTCCAGGGAACAGACCAGGGGGCCTGAATCGCCATTGGGGCGCAGGCGCATGTCCACGCGGAAGACCTGGCCGTCTGCGGTGATGTCCCCCAGGGCGGCGATGAGGCGCTTGCCCAGGCGGGTGAAGAACTCCTGGTTTTGGATGCGGCGCGGGCCGGCGGTTTCCCCGTTTTCCGGATAGACGAAGATGTAATCCACGTCGGAGGAAACGTTGAGCTCCCGCCCGCCGAGTTTGCCCATGCCGACCACCAGCAGCCGCTGGGCCTGGCCCCGGCCATCGAGGGGTTCGCCGTGCTGGGCGGCCTGCCGCCGGTGATGGAAGGCGAGGGCGTGGTTGGTGGTCACGTCGGCCAGCATGGTCATGCTCTCCACCACCTCGGCCAGGGGAGCGAGGCCACAGAGGTCGCGCAGGGCGATATGGGCCATGGCCCGCTGGCGCAGGCGGCGCAGGCGGGCGGCGAATTCGGCTTCGTCCTCGGTGGCGGGTTTCAGCGCGCCCACCAGCAGATCTTCCGACAGGGGGTCGTGCCAGGTGGTGGCCAGTTCGCCCGCCAGCTCGGGTCGCGCGGCGAAGAGGGTCGTCAGGTAGCGGGAGAGCGCCAGGGCGTCCTGCCAGCGGGGGTCGAGGGGGGCGTTCATCCTGGATTCCTAGGGGGTGTTCACAGTAAGCGACGGGCTGCGCAAGTTCATGGCTCCTTGGGCGGCGAGTGCGCCGAAACGGATAGAATCGCGTTTTCTTTCGCATGTGGATTGTAGTGAGCGCACCGCTTCCCTGGCAAAACTGTCGGCACCATGGATAGGCCGCAGGATTCGCCGCCGGCCGCCGCCGGCCCCGAGGACGCCCCGCCGCCCCGCTCCTGGATGGGCCGCCTGCTGCGCCTCGCCGGCTGGGCCGCGGTGACCCTCTGGTTCCTGTTTGCCTGCACGGTGCTTACCCTGCGCTACGCGGTGCTGCCGCGCATCGCCGACTACCGCGCCGACATCGAAGCGGTGGCCAGCAAGGCGGTGGGTCTGCCCGTCCTCATCGGCCGCATCGAGGCGGGCTGGGATGGCCTCAATCCGGAACTGATCCTCACCGACGTCGTCCTCAGCGACCGCCAGGGGCGGCCCGCCCTGGCCCTCGCCAAGGTCGAGGCGGTGCTGTCCTGGCAGAGTTTCGTCCGCCTGTCGCCCACCCTGGCCCTCTTCGCCATCGAGGGGCCGGTCCTCAACGTGCGGCGCGACGCAGGCGGACGCATCACCGTCGCCGGTATCGCCATGGAAGGGGAAAGCGACCCGGCCTTGCTCGAATGGGTGCTCGACCAGCCTCACATCCGCATCCGCGACGCCCTGGTGGTCTGGGAGGATGGGCTGCGGGGCGCGCCGCCTCTGGTGCTGGAGGATCTCCAGTTCGGGCTGGACAACAGCCTTGGGCGCCACCGCTTCGGCCTTACCGCCGTGCCTCCAGCCAAGCTAGCTGCCCGAATCGATCTGCGGGGGGAATTTCGGGGTGACATCGGCGAAGCGCTGGAGAAGCTCTCAGGCAAGGTCTATGCCGAACTGCAATATGCCGATCTCGCCGGCTGGCGGGCCTGGGTCGATTATCCGGTGCCCCTGCCGCGGGGCCGCGGGGCCGTGCGCCTGTGGGGCGACTGGGATCAAGGCCGCGCCCAGGTCACCGCCGATCTGGCCCTGGAAGACCTGCGCATCCGCCTGGGCGACCGCGTTCCCGAACTCGATCTGGTGACCATGCGGGGCCGGGTACATGGCAAGTACGGCCGTGGCGCCTGGGAGGCCGAAGGCCACGCGGTGGAACTCGCCACCCTGGACGGCGTGCGCCTGGAACCGACCGACTTCAAGGTCGAATGGCGCCAGGATGCGGGCAGCGACCGCGTCACCGGCAGCGCCACGGCCAATCAGCTCGATCTGGGGGCCCTGCAACGCCTGGCCGGCCATTTGCCCCTGGACGAGCGCAGCCGCGAACTGCTCGCCACCCACCGGCCCGAAGGGCGGGTGATCGACCTGCGCGCCAACTGGCAGGCCGAGGGCGGCACCCTGGGACGCTATGGACTCAAGGCCCGCTTCGAACGCCTGGGACTGGCGGCGGCCGGGGTACTGCCCGGAGCCGCCGGGCTGAGCGGCGCGGTGGAGGCCGACGAAAAGGGCGGCAGCCTCGACCTGTCCAGCCGGGAGGCGAGCCTGGAGCTGCCGGCGGTCTTTCCTGAGCCGCACATGGCTTTCGACGAATTGCGGGGCCGGGCGACCTGGAAGCTGGCCGGCGGCAAGCTGGAAAGCCGCCTGGAGCGGCTCGACTTCTCCAGCCCCGACGCCGCCGGCACGGCCCGGGGGAGCTATCTGCGGGGCGACGACGGCCCCGGGGTGATCGACCTGACCGCCAGCCTCAGCCGGGCCCAGGGCACCGCGGTCTGGCGCTATATGCCCCACGCGGTCAATGCCGATACGCGCAACTGGTTGCGCCGCGGCATCGTGCGCGGCACGGCCAGCGACGCCCGCCTGACCCTCCAGGGCGACCTGCGCGATTTTCCCTTCCGCGACCCGGCCAAGGGCAAGTTCCTCATCACCGCCAAGGCGCACCAAGTGACCCTGGACGTGGCCGCCGGCTGGCCCCTCATCGAGAAGATCGACGCGGACATGAGCTTCGGCGTCGGCATGCGCATCGACGCCGGCACGGGGGCCATCTTCGGCGCCCAGTTGGGGCGTACCACGGCGGAGATTCCCGATTTCGAGTCCACAGAGGAAATGTTGCTCATCCGCGGTTCGGCCCAGGGGCCCACCTCGGAATTCCTGCGCTTCATCGACAAGAGCCCGGTAGGGGAGCGCATCGACCGCTTTACCGAAGACATGGTCGCCGCCGGCAACGGCAGCCTGAGCCTGGAATTCGACATGCCCTTGCGGCGGGTGGACCAGACGGCGGTGCGAGGCGAATTCCAGTTCCGCAACAACACCCTCACGGTGGTGCCTGGCCTGCCGCCGGTGTCCCAGGTCAATGGCAGCCTCAAGGTGACCGAAAAGGCGGTGCTGGCGCCGGAAATCACCGGGCGTGTCCTGGGCGGCCCCATGCGCCTGTCGGTCAGGAACGAGGACGACCGCGTCAACGTGGTCATGGGCGGCACCGCCAACGTCAAGGAAGCGCGCAAGATTTTCGAGACCCCCCTCTTCGACAACGTGGCGGGAACGACCGCCTGGAAGGGGGAAGTGCGGGTACGCAAGAAGACGGCGGATTTCATCATCGAAACCGCCCTGGCCGGGGTGTCGTCCAGCCTGCCGGATCCCTTCAACAAGAACGCCGCCTCCACCGCGCCCCTGCGCATCGAGAAGAGCAATCAGCCCGACGGGGGCGACCAGATCCGCATCAGCCTGGGCAAGGTGCTGGAGGCCACCCTCCTGCGCCGGGTTCAGGGCAACGAACTGGTGGTGGATAAAGGCGTCGTCGCGGTGGGCGAGCCCCTGCCCAGAATGCCCGCCCAGGGACTCCTGGTGGCGGTGAGCCAGCCCCGCATCGACGCCGACGCCTGGCGCGAGGCCCTCGCCGGGGGCAACGGCAATGGCACCGCCCCGGGGAGTGCACCGGGGAGTGCGCAGGCGCTGCCCCCGGTCCAGGTGGTGCTCAGGACACCGCTCCTGCACCTCTTCGACCGCGACATCCACGACGTGCAAGCCACCCTGCGTTCCCGGGACGACGGCTGGCAGGCCAGCCTCAACACCCGCGAGGCGGAAGGCGAAGCCACCTGGCGCAGCGCCGGGGAGGGCTGGTTGCAGGCGGACCTCAAGCGGCTCGCCATTCCGGCGGCCAGTCAGGACGGCGGGGCGGGCGAAGACACGCCTCCCGATTCCCTTCCCGGCCTCGACGTGCGGGTGGCGGATTTCTCCCTGGGGGACAAGCGCCTCGGGCGCCTGGAGGTCAAGGCGAAGAACGAGCGGGCAGGATGGAATCTGGAATCTCTCACCCTGCAGAATCCGGATGGCGTCCTCAAGGGCCGCGGGCTGTGGTCGCGCATCGGCAGCCAGCGCACCCGGCTGGGCTTCGAACTGGTGGCCACCGATGCCGGCAAGCTCCTGGGCCGTCTGGGCCACCCCGGCACCCTCAAGCGCGGGACGGCCAACCTCAAGGGCGACCTGGAGTGGGCCGGCCCCCTGACGACCCTCGATTTTCCCACCCTGAGCGGCCGACTCGACGTCAACGCCGCCAAGGGCCAGTTCGCCAAGCTCGACCCTGGTCTGGGCAAGCTCCTGGGGCTCTTATCCCTGCAATCCCTGCCGCGCCGGCTGTCCCTGGATTTTCGCGATATTTTCAGCGAGGGCTTCGCCTTCGACGCCATCGAAGGCAAGCTCGACATCCGCCAGGGCATCATGCGAATCAACGACGAACTGCGCATCGACGGCCCTGCGGCGCGGGTGCTCATGAAGGGCGAAGCCGACCTGCGCCAGGAAACCCAGGACGTCGTGGTGACCGTGCAGCCGGAGCTGGGTTCGGTGGTCTCGGTGGGGGCGCTGCTGCTGGCCAACCCGGCCATAGGCGCTGCCGCCGTGGTGGCCAACAAGATTCTTCAGAACCCTTTGAGCCGGATTTTCAACTTCCAGTACCACGTCACCGGCGCCTGGGCCGATCCCAAGGTGGAAAAACTCGGCCACACGGTGGATGAGGCCGCCATCGCCGCTGGCCGGCGCGAAGCCGAAGCCGAGGCAGCGGCCGCTGCCGCCCGGGAAGCCGCCGCCCGGGAACGCGCCGCCAAGGAAGGCACGGCCAAGGAAGGCACGGCCAAGGAAGGCACGGCCAAGGAAGGCACGGCCAAGGAAGGCACGGCCAAGGAAGGCACGGCCAAGGAAGGCACGGCCAAGGAAGGCACGGCCAAGGAAGGCACGGCC
>SSTB01000129.1 GCA_009469665.1 Azonexaceae bacterium
CCTCCAGATAGCGTTCGCCGACGGCGGTCAGCAGGGGCACGCCGGCGGCGACGACGAGGCCGATTTCGTCCCGCAGGCCGCCGCCTTCGACTTCCTGAGTGCCGAACTTGTTGATGAGCACCAGATCGGCGCCGCTGTCGATGGCGTTGCGGATGGCGACGGAGGCATCGGCCAGGCCAGAGGAATCGACGCCGCAGGAGACGGAGCCGCTGCCCAGGTCTTGCGAAAGCTGGATGCGGCGGCCGGTGGCGATGTCTTCGAGCTGCATCTGACAGATGCGGCCGCTGTCGCCGGAAACGTCGTGCTGGATGACGCCTCCCAGGCGCACGCCCCGGGCCTTCAGGGCCAGGACAGCCTGGTGGAGCAGGCTTTCGATGGGCGTTTGCGGGGTGTAGCGGACGGCGGCGAGGGAGGGGGAAGGAGTGGCATTCATGGTGGGCGCCATTTTCTCACCCCCAAGGCCCGGCGCACAGCCCGATAGCGGCATGCGGCACCGGTGCAGGACCCGCCGCTCCCCCGGCGCGTCCAGGGTTGAGGAAAGCTGCGGCGTTTCCCCTGTCCGACGCCGGTGGTAGCATGCGCCGGCCATGACTACGCCGCTGCCTCCCGCCATCCTGCTCCTGGGCCCCACGGCCAGCGGCAAGACCGCCGCGGCCCTCTCCCTGGCGGAACGGTTTCCCCTGGGGCTGGTGAGCGTGGATTCGGCCCAGGTCTATCGCGACATGGACATCGGCACGGCGAAGCCGGATGCTGCCACCCTGGCCCGTCACCCCCACCGCCTCATCAATCTGATTTCGCCGCAGGAAGCCTACTCCGCGGCGCGCTTTTGCAGCGATGCCCTAGCGGCCATGACCGACATCGCCTCCTGCGGCCGTGTTCCCCTGCTGGTGGGCGGGACGATGCTGTACTTCCGCGCCCTCCTGCAGGGCCTCTCGCCCCTGCCACCGGCTGATCCGGCCGTGCGCGCCGCCCTGGACGCCGAGGCCGCGTCCCGGGGCTGGCCGGCCCTGCATGCGGAACTGGCGGCGGCCGACCCGGTCACCGCCGCACGCCTGGCGCCCCGGGACAGCCAGCGCATCCAGCGTGCGCTCGAGGTGCTGCGGGTTTCGGGTCGGCCGCTTTCTTCGTGGCACGGAAGCGACGGCGGCGCGGCGCCTCCCTGGCGTTTTCTCACCCTGGGCCTCTTGCCCGCAGAGCGGGCCCCACTACACACCCGCATCGCGCAGCGTTTCGACGCCATGCTGCTGGCGGGGCTGGAAGACGAAGTCGCCGGCCTGCGGGAGCGCTACGCCCTCACCGCTGACCTGCCTTCCATGCGATCGGTGGGCTACCGCCAGGTGTGGGAAGCCCAGGACGGGCTGATTCCCCGGAAGGAATTGCGGGACCGGGGCGTCTTTGCCACACGGCAACTGGCCAAGCGGCAGATCACCTGGCTGAGCAATTCCTTCGACGCCGAAATCTTCGATTGCCTGGCGCCGGAGCTGGAGCATCGCCTGGCCCGGAGGGTGGGAGAATTTCTCGCGTAGCAGGACGGCAGCGCGCTACCACGCCCGTGAGAACCCTTGAGTCAGGTGACCAGGCCGCCCAGTTCGTCAGCTACCTGACGCAGTTGGTCCACCACGCCCAGGTTCTGGTCCTGGGCGGCGACAATGCGTTGCATATGTTCGCCGGCGAGGCGGTTGAGGAAGTCCTCTTGGCCTTCGGTGAGGCCCAGGTGCACGAAGGATTTCATCAGGGCTTCCTGGAATTCGATCATGTGCTGGGTGAGGTGGAAGCTGGTGGTGCGGTAGTTGTGCTGGAGCGCTTCCAGGGCGTCGTGGACCCGGGGCAAGGTGACCAACACGCCCTGTTCCCGGCGGCGGTTTTCGCGCTCGACGCCGATGGCCTGGAGCCGGGCGTCGGCACCTTCGGCCAGGATGGCGATGTTGTCGCGGATGCGGCCGACCTTGTCGGGGTCTTCCAGCGGCAGGTTGTTGAGCATGACGGTGACGCCGCCATAGTTGAAGACGCCGCGGGTCTTGAACTGGAAGATGCGGCCGGAACCGCGCACATGGCGCAGGATGCCGACTTCCAAGGGCACATTGACACCCTTGGGGCTGAGGGAGATTTCTTCCGCCCCCAGGCGGAGTTGCACCGCGCCTTGCAGATCGTACTGTTGCAGCGCGGCCAGCACTTCCTGCCCGAGTTGCTCGGGCAGGCTGCAGGCGAAGGACTTGCTCAGGAACTGGAGGACGACGCCAAGTTCGCCCATGCTGGTCATGGCAGAAAGGGCGGTGCGCTGGGCGAAACCCGCCTGATCCCGCAGGCTGCGCCGCTCGGCGATGAGGCGCTGGGCCACCTTGACCTTGTTCTGGAGTTCCAGGGGATCGAAGGGTTTGAGGATGAAGTCCTGCCCGCCGGCTTCGTAGGCAGCCAGGCGGCTGTCCAGGTCGTCCTGGGCGGAGATGAAGGTGACCGGGATGTCCTGGGTGTCGAAATCGTCCTTCAGGCGGCGGCAAAGCTCATAGCCATTCATGCCGGGCATGACCACATCGAGGAGGAACATGTCCGGAGAGCCTTGCGAGGCGCGCTCCAGGTAGTCCTCCGCCGAGGCAAAGGTTGTCACCCGGCAGTCGTCTTCCAGCAGCGCGGCGAGCATTTCCCGCACCACTTCGTCGTCGTCGATGACGAAAACCCGAAAATCATGCTCGCCCATGCCTCACCCCCGTTATTGTCCAAGCATTGTCGGACGAGCCGAGGGCCGTGGCAAGCGCCGCAGCGCGGGCAAACCCGAAGGAACGCCGCTCGGAGGCGGGCTCCCGGCGGGAAAGGGATTGGACGAGGAGGCCGTCTGGAAAC
>SSTB01000012.1 GCA_009469665.1 Azonexaceae bacterium
GGCGACGTCGGTGACCGCCAGGGCGCCGATCGTCTCGCCGTGGTAGCTGCCGGCCAGGCAGAGGAATTCCCGTTTCTCGGGCCGTCCGGCGTTCTGCCAATAGTGAAAGCTCATCTTCAGCGCGATTTCGGTGGCCGAGGCGCCGTCGGAAGCGAAGAATGCGTGGCCGAGGCGACCCCCCGTCAAGGCGGCGAGGCGCTCCGAAAGCTCCACCACCGGCTGGTGGGTGAAACCGGCGAGCATGACGTGGTCCAGGGTTTCGAGCTGCGCCTTCAGTGCCGCGTTGATGCGCGGGTTGGCGTGGCCGAAGAGGTTGGTCCACCAGGAACTGATGCCGTCCAGGTAGCGCCGTCCCTCGAAATCGTAGAGCCAGGGGCCGTTACCCCGGGCGATGGGCACCAGGGGCAGGTAGCCCGGCGCCTGCGGCCGGGCATGGTGCTGCATCTGGGTGCAGGGATGCCAGACGGCGGCCTGGCTGCGGGCAAGCCAGTCGGCGTTGGCGCCGGGGGTCGGGGGCACTCAGAGCCTGTGAATTTTTCGGGCGCGCCGGAGCAGCGTGCCCAGGTGCACACGATCTAGGCGCCAAGCACAGCCATAGCTCGGGCTATGGCGAGCATTGGCAACGCCGAGCGGGCGTAGCTGGGCATGACGAGCGGGGGGGGATGAAATGTTCACAGGCTCTCAGTGCAGGACCTGGGAAGGGGCGGCGGGCTGCTCCGGCATTTCCGCGTGCACCAGATCGCCCTCGGGGTTGGGGTACATGGGGGCGCCGCAGTCGTCACAGAATTCCATGGGGAAACGATGGTCGTGGATTACCACGTCCTTGACGCCGCATTCGCGCAGCACGGTTTCGATCTCACCCTGGGCGTCGCTGGCTTCGTCCTCGGTGCCCAGGAGGGGCCACACGACGCCGTGCCAGATATCGTCCTTGTCCCTTGGGCCGAAGCCGACGCGGAATTCCTCCAGGCGGCGGTCATAGCAGGGGCCCACGACGGCGCGCAGGTCGGCGGGGGTGATGCCCTGCACGGTCTGCAGAAAAGCCACCGAGGCCTTGACCGAGTAGGGCCGGGAAGCCCGGTCGGCCTGGCGGCAGGCGGAATGGTAGGCGTCCGCCAGAAGCGGCTGCCAGGCGCAACCGGTGAGCAAGGGTTCCAGGCTGGGGCTGCCCTGGCGAATCCATTCCTTGAGGGCTGCATCCTTACTGCCGTCCTTTTCGTTCCAGCGGAACACCGGGCGGTCGGCGGGGAGCACCACGGCGCCCACCAGGTAGCGCACGTCGGAGAGGAAGCGGTTGGTTTCCGGCAGATTGGCGGTATCGACGGTGAGCGGTTTGCCGGCCAGGGCGGCGAGGCCCAGTTCCCGGGTGAGCTGCCAGGTGTCGCAGAAGCTGCGGGGGAGCTGGTCCGGGCTGAATAGATAATCGGCCAGGGCGATGCGGGTTTCACTGGCGAAGACGTGGGCGCCGAGCTGAACGGCGACCGTCTCGACCGTGCTGCGGGGCAGAGTGCCGGAGGGGATGGAAAAGCGCGACCAGGCCAAGATGGGAGCGGCGAAAAGCTGCACCTCGAAATCCTGCCCGCTGGAATCGACGCGTGTCGTCTCGGCGCGGGATTCGACCATGTCGGCCAGTTCGTCGTGAGCCCGGGGGTTGAGCTCGAAAAGGCGGTCCAGGGCGCTATTGAGGTCATCTTCGGAACCGTGCTTGAGGAGGCTGTCCACCAGATCCGCCAAATGGCGTTCCCAGAAGGCATCCTCCAGTTTGCCGCCCGAATCCGAAAGGCCGGTGGCCAGGCGTTGTAACTCGGCCGCATCGCGGGAGATGCGGTCGCGGGAACCGAAGCGGGTGCGTTTCATGGGAGGACTCGGGGAGGAGAAGGCCGCGATTTTACCAAGCCGGTACAATCGGCGGGCCGCGATTCCACCAATAGACCATGCGCATCGTCCTTTCTCCCGCCAAATCCCTTGATTTTGCCACCCCGCCTACGGTTCCCGACCACAGCCAGCCCGCCTTCCTCGACCAGGCCCGGCAGCTGGTGGCCGAACTGCGTCGACGTTCTCCGGCCGAAATCGCCGCCCTGATGGGGATTTCCGACAAGCTCGCCTTGCTGAATTTCAACCGCTACGCCGAGTGGAGTCCGCCCTTTGCGCCCCACAACGCCAAACAGGCGGTCCTCGCCTTCGACGGCGACGTCTACGACGGGCTCTCTGCGCGGACCCTGTCCGCCGCCGACCTGGCCTTTGCGCAGGAGCACCTGCGCATCCTGTCGGGACTCTATGGCTGGCTGCGTCCCCTGGACCTGATCCAGCCCTATCGGCTGGAAATGGGCACCCGGCTCACCAACCGGCGGGGCCGCGACCTTTACGCCTTCTGGGGTGACCGGCTGGCCAAGGCGGCCCGGCAGGAAGGGGCGGGGGGCGTTCTGGTGAATCTCGCCTCGCAAGAATATTTCAGGGCCCTGGCCGGCGGGATCAAGGGGCGGGTAATACAGCCCGTCTTCGAAGACTGGAGCGGAGGCCGCTACCGCATCGTCAGCTTCTTCGCCAAGCGTGCCCGGGGTCTCATGGCCCGCTATGCCATCCTGAATCGACTCACGGCGCCGGAAGGCCTGCAGGACTTCGACCTCGATGGCTATGCCTATGCCCCCGCCGTCTCCGACCACGACCGCTGGGTCTTCCGCCGGTGATTTGTCGGCGGCTTCCGTCTATGATGCGTTTATAGAGCAGTCGCGGCGGCGGACGGCCCGGTGGCAAAGCGTCCGGGAACCTGGATTAAGTCGGCCGGCCTGCTTCAGCTTTCGATCCTCCAGGAGTCCATCATGCGTCGTTCATCCCTCGCCCTTGCCCTTGCTGTCGCGCTCTGTGCCGGCGGCGCTAGCGCTCAGTACCAGGCCCAGCAGACCCCGCCGGGGCTCTACCCCTATCAGAAGAACCAGCTTCCCCCGGGGGGCTACTACGACAATGCCCCGGGGATTCCCACCAGCGGCATCGAGCAGGGCAGGCAACTGGAATCGAACCAGCCCCAGAATCAGCGCGGCGGCCCCACCGTCTATCACCGCAACTACGATCGCAAGGGCAGTACCACGGTCATCACCGGTCCCAACGGCACCACCGTGTGCACCGATTCCTACGGTAAACGCAGCACCACCGGCGTCTGCTTCTGAGAGGCCGCGAACAACTCTACTGCGCAGCCCGATTGCCGCGTTGGACGGTGCTCGCTGCTCGCCTATCACCCTGATATGTCTCGTCGCTGCGCTCCGTCCGCCTCGCACTCGGGCCGCTCGCTAAGATTTTTTCACAGCCTCTTAGCCACTCCGTTGCCCCGGCAGGGGCAACGATGACAAATTCGAGGCCCTGCCGGCCCTTGAGGCCGAGCAGTGCCTTGTCCTTACTGACCAGCAGCTGGGCGCCCCCCCGGGCGGCCAGTTCCAGGAACATCTGATCATCGGCGTCCCGGCAGCGCGGCAGACGAGGGGCTTCTCCCGCGGCGAGGGTTTCGGTCGCCGCCCGGTATGCTTCCAGCAAGGCGGCTCGCGCCGGGGGATCGAGGCCGAATTCCGGGTAGGCGACGACCCGCTCCAGTTCCCCCAGGGTGCGGGCGTCGGTCAGAAAGACGACCTCGCCCCGGCCCTGGGCTTCGCCCAAGGGCAGGGCGGCCGCATCCCTGAAGTGGAACAGGTCGAGGACCACGTTGGTATCGAGGACGAGGCGCACGGCTTCGGACTCCGGGGGGCTGGGCGGTAAAATCGCCCATTTTCCCGAGAGCGCCGCCCCGTGTCACGCATTCTCCTCGCCCCCATGGAAGGTCTCGCCGACGATGTCCTGCGCGATGTCCTCACCGCCGTGGGCGGCTACGACTGGGCCGTTTGCGAATTCGTGCGGGTGTCGGGGAACCGGCTGCCGGCGCGCACCTTTACCCGCGTCTGCCCGGAACTCCTGAGCGCAAGCCGTACCCGGGAGGGTACTCCAGTCCGGGTACAACTCCTCGGGTCCGATCCGGTGTCCATGGCCGACAACGCCGCCCGCCTGGTGGAACTGGCTCCCGCCGGCGTCGACCTCAATTTCGGCTGCCCGGCCCCCACCGTGAATCGCCATCGCGGCGGGGCGGCGCTCCTGGGCGAACCGGAATTGCTCTTCGCCATCGCCCGGGCCGTGCGGGCCGTGGTTCCGGCGGGAATTCCCTTCACAGCCAAGATGCGTCTCGGCATCGATGACCCCGGTCTCGCCGTGGCCTGTGCCCAGGCCCTTGCCGCGGGGGGTGCCGAGGAACTGGTGGTGCACGGGCGCACCAAGGCCGACGGCTACCGCCCGCCGGCCCGCTGGCCCTGCATCGACCGGGTGCGGGCGGCCATCGCCGTTCCCGTCATCGCCAACGGCGAAGTCTGGAACCAGCAGGATTACGACGCCTGCCGCAGCGCTTCTGGCTGTGCCGATGTCATGCTGGGACGTGGCGCCGTCGCCGACCCATTTCTGGCCCGGCGCCTGCGCGGTGAGCCTGTGGGCGGCTGGAACGATTTAAAGCCCATGCTGGGTCGCTTCTGGGTCGGCGTGCGGGGCAAGGTGGCGCCGCCGCACGCTCCGGGGCGCCTGAAGCAATGGCTGGGCCTGCTGCGGCGTGCCTACCCGGAGGCTGGGCTGCTCCTCGCCACCCTGCGGCCGGTGACCTGTGCCCGGGAAATAGACCGCCTTCTCGCTGCCGCCGGCATCGTCGCCCCATGCGGGCCTCCGCGGCCCCTGCCCCTGGCCGCATGAGCGCCCCCGGCAACTCCCGCCGGGTCGGCAGCCCCCAGGACGGCCCGCACCGGGACCTGGACACGCTGCTCACGCGCCACGCGGCACAGCCCTTCCGGAAGCCCTACGCCGATTACAACCGCAATGCCTACGCCGAAGCCCGCGCCGCTTGGGGGGGCAGCGTCCCCCTCATTCTGGACGCCGGCTGCGGCGTGGGCTGGAGTACGCTGGAACTGGCCCGCCGCTACCCGGAGCATTTCGTCCTGGGAGTCGACCAGTCGCGCCACCGGCTGGGGCGGGGCAAGCCGCAGGACTGCCCCCCCAACGCCGCCTTCGTGCGGGCCGATCTGGTGGATTTCTGGCGCCTCCTGGCCGAGGACGGCGTGACCCTCGCCCGGCACTACCTGCTCTATCCCAATCCCTGGCCCAAGATCGGCCATCTGGCGCGGCGCTGGCCGGGCCATGCGGTCTTTCCCACGGTGGTGGCCCTGGGGGGCGTGCTGGAATGCCGCAGCAACTGGCGCGTGTATGTCGAGGAAATGGCCTACGCGGTCGAACGCCTGTCCGGCGTCGCCGCTCCGGTGGAGGCCTGGCAGCCCGCCCTTCCCCTCAGCGCCTTCGAACGCAAGTACCTGGAATCCGGCCACGCCCTGTGGCGCTGCGTCGCCGACCTGGGGCCGTGTTTGACCCCGGCGGGATAAGCTCCGATACTCCTGTCCAGCGAGGTTTGGCGGGGGATACCAGGGATGATGATGGAGCGGGCATGCGCCCTGACGGGGCGCGCGGACGGCGTTTTGCGGTGCTGAACGCCAATTCCACCGTCTCCCGTCTGGGGCGCTACCAGCTTTCCCGGGTTCTGGGCCAGGGCGCCATGGGCGTCGTGTACGAGGGCCTCGACCCGCTCCTCAACCGGCCAGTGGCGGTCAAGACCATCCTGCGCAGCGCCCTTGGCGACCCGGAAACCCTCTCCGACACCTCCACCCGCTTCGTGCGCGAGGCCCAGGCCATCGCCCGGCTCAACCACCCGCATATCGTCAATGTGTTCGACTTCGGCGAAGAAGGCGACATCGCCTACTTCGTCATGGAATTCGTGCGGGGCCGGGAACTCAAGGGCTTCCTGGATGACGGCGAAATCTTTGCCCGCGACGAGGCCGTGCGCATCGTGTGCGAACTGCTGGCCGCCCTCGATTTCGCCCACCGCCAGGGCGTCGTCCACCGGGACGTGAAGCCGGCCAACGTCATGCTCGACGCCGAGCGCCGGGTCAAGCTCACCGACTTCGGCGTGGCCCGCATGACCGACGGCGGCAGCGACCGCACCCAGGCCGGCACCATGGTCGGTACCCCCAGCTACATGTCTCCCGAGCAGATCCAGGGTTTCAAGGTGGGGTCGCGCACCGACATTTTTGCCGTCGGCATCATCCTCTACCAGTTTCTGACCGGAACGAAACCCTTCCCCGGCCCCGGCGTCTGGGCGGTACAAAAACAGATCGTCCACGACGACCCCGTCCCGCCGTCGGTGGCCTGCCCGGAAATAGATCCCCGTTTCGACGCCGTGGTGGCCCGAGCTCTGGCCAAGGAGCCCGATGCCCGCTACGGGAGTGCCGCCGAGTTTGCGGAGGATTTGCTGGCCGTGCATCGGGCGGTGGGGGAGGGGGACGGCGCCTCGGTCGCTCGCCCGGCGACGAGCAAGGAGTTCACCCTGCCTCCTGCGGTGCGCCCCACGCCGGAAGAGGTGACCGAACTTCCCCTTGCGTCGCCGCCGCAGGTGTCCCGGGCAGCAGCAGAACCCGAGGTCACCCTGGTTCCGTCCCCTGCGCGGGACGCGGCTGCCGAGTCCGCTCCGGCCCCGGCCCCGGCGCGGCGAGGGCTTTGGGGCGGTTTGGCGGCGCTGGTGGGCCTCGTGGCCCTGGGCACCTACCTCGCCAGAACGCCGCAGCCCACGCCGGAAGCCTCCGTTCCTTCGCCGCCATCCGCGCAACCGGCCCAACCGGCTCAACCGGCCCAACCGGCTCAACCGGCTCAACCGGCTCAACCGGCTCAACCGGCCCCGGCCCCGGCCCCGGCCCCGGATTCCTCGGAAAGTCAGGGGCCCCAGCGCACGCCTGCTGCCAAGGTGGCGGAACCCGGTCCCGCTCCGGCGGAAGCCGTTCCGCCCGCCCCCAAACCGCGCAAAGCCACCCGTTCCGACGCCACCGCCGTCCCCGCGTCACCCGGGGTTTCCTCCGCCAAGGGGGCTTCCCCATCCTCGTCCGCCCGCCGGGATTCCGGCCGTTGCCGGGAACTCCTGCAACGTTTCCAGTTGGGTGAAGGTCTATCCCCCGACGATCTCGTCTTCCTGCAAAAGGAGTGCAAGCAATGAAGCCCGACCACGCTCAGAAGAAAACCTCCGTTCCGATCGGCCGCGTCTGGCTGCCCCTGGCTGCTGCACTGGTCCTCGCCGCCTGCGCCCAGGCGCCCCGCAGCGATGCCCCGGCGGCGGGGGCCACGCCCGCCCCGGCCGCGGCGACTCCGGCCCCCGCCGCGCCAGCCGCGCCTCCGACGCCCCCGCCCGTCGTGCCCTACGATCAGGCGGTACTCACCGCCGCCAACGCGCTCCTGGGCAAGGCCCAGTTACCCACGGCCGAGGCCGGGGCGCGCTTCCCCGTGGTTATCGATCCCCTCATCGACGGCATGAGCGGTGCCCAGTCTGCCGCCACCCAGGCCATGGGGGCGCGCATCGAAGCCCTTATCCGGGAGAAATATCCGCAATTCGAGGTGCTGCCCTTTACGGCGGCCAATGTGGCCAAATCGCCCCTGGTGCTGGTGGGCACCTTCACCGGGGTCAATAAGGAGCGCAAGACCGAGGGGGTGCGCGAAGCCTTCCGCATCTGCCTGGCCCTGGCCGA
>SSTB01000130.1 GCA_009469665.1 Azonexaceae bacterium
GCCCCCGCCGTCAGGACGGTCGCCACCACGGCCACAATCGCAATGATGATGGAAGCCCCGCCGCATCCCCCGCCATGGGGTGGGGGCGGCGGGGGCGGGATGGGCACGGTGGGGGTCGTATCGCCGACGATTTCCGTCGGGTTATAGGGTTTGAACGTCCCGTAATTGTTGTGGATGTTGGTGATGCGGTTGGGGATGGTGATCGTCTTGCCGACGTAGCTCGCCAGATTGGCCGAGGTGAGGCCGTTGGCGTCGGCGATCAGGTACCACAGGTTGGCGTCCCCGAAGACCGCCAGGGCGATGCTCTGCAAGGTGTCGCCGGCATTGACCACATAATTGCTGGGCGAACTGGCGGGATAGCTCGGCGACACCGGCGTGTAGTTGTAATCGAAATCCGCCGCCGTGCCGCCCACCGAGCCGACGGGGGCGCCGTTGGCGTAGAAGTAGTACTCGGACGCTCCCCCTTCGGTCTTCATGAGGATGCGGCCCTGGGTATCCACGATGAAATCCCGGGTGGTGTCGGTAGCCATTTTGTCCACCACCTTGATGAGTTGTCCGTTCTCGTCGTAGGTGTTGGTGGTATTCCCGGTGCTGGAGGTCGTTCCGGTGGAGTAATTCACCACCATGACGCCATCGACCCTGTCCTCCCGTAGCGCCTCGAATTTCTTGTAGGTCTTGGTGTAGGTATAGGTATAGGTGGTCCCGGTGAGTCCTTCGACGGTGTACTTGGTGATATTGCCGTAGGCATCGTAGGAATTGGTGTAGTCGTAGCGGATGCGGGCGATGAGGGTGCCGCCGGCGTTGTAGTTGAGTTGGGTGGCCATCCAGCCGTTGGCGTTGTAGCTGGTGACCCGGCGGTCGCTGACGACTCCCGGGGTGGAGTAGTTGGTGTACTGGGTGAGCCGGCCGTCGGCGTCGTAATCCCGGGACGAGGTGAGTTGGCCGCCCCGGTTGGTGGTCTTGAGATGGTTGTCGTCGTCGAAGGTGTAGGACTCGTTGACCAGCGTGGTACCGGAATAGGAGCTCGCCAGACGCCGGTTGCCGCCGGCGTCGTAGGCGAGGGAGATGCCCTGGGCGGGGACGGTCCCCGCCTGAGCGCGGAGGGTGATCGTCTGGGTGGCGGCATCGAGCACCCCTTGCGAGATGAGGATGCGGTTCATCCCGTCGTAGAGGTACCAGTAGTCCGCCGTCTTGGCGGCGCCGGCGGCGTCGTAGTAGTCGGAGACGGTATGACGGCGATTGCCTACGGCGTCGTAGCTGTAGGTCATCGAGAAGCGGGTGTCCTTGATGCTGGCGATGCGCCCGAGTTCGTCGTAGGCGATGCGGGTGTCTTCCGGGGTCTGAGTCACGCCGGCGGTGGTGCTGCGGAAGCGCTCCCGGGTTTGCCGGCCGGCGGCGTCGTATTGGTAGGACGTTTGCGCGGCATTGGCGTAGTCGTCGATGGTCTTGACGAGGCCGTTCTCGTAGTAGGCGTAGTGCAGGCTCTGACCGCGGGTGTTGGTCTGGCTGACCAGGCGGCCGGCGAAGTCGTAGGCATAGTCGTAATTGGCGCCGCCCAGGTCCACGTGGTCGATGAGCCGGCCGAATTCGTCGTAGGCCCAGGTGGCGGTATCGGGGGTGCCGGAGTGGGATTCGGAGATCTTGTGGTTTTGCAGGTCGTAGGTGGCGTAGGTTTCCTGACCGAGGGGGAGCCGGGTTCGGATGAGGTTGCCGCGGGTGTCGTAGTCGTAGAGGGTGCTGTAGCCGAGGGCGTCGGTGACCTTGATCTGGTGGCCGGCCTGGTCGTAGGCGTAGGTGGTGTTTTCTGAGAGGGGGGTGCTGACCCGGGTGATCCGGTCGTCGCGGTCGTAGGTGGTGGTGACTTGTTTGCCGTTGGCGTCGATGTTGCCGACCTTGCGGCCGAAGGCGTCGTAGAGGACTCGGGCGACGCCGCCGTCGGCATGGATTTCCCGGACTTGCTGGCCGGCCTCGTCGTAGCGCAGGCCATTGACGTTGCCGTTGGCGTCGGTGAGGCCGACGAGGAGGCCGCGGGCGTCGTAGGCGTAGCGGGTGGTGGGACGATCGTTGGCCAGGGCGTCGCCACGCAGGTCGGTCCCGTTGGCGGCCCAGATGTCGGTCACCGGTTTGATTTCCTCAACGACCCGATTGCCGTGATCGTAGCGGTAGGTGGTGACCAGTCCCGCCGCAGTGGGGTCGCTTGTGGAGAGAACGTTGCCCCACCGGTCGAAGGTGTTGTACACCGTCGGCGTCAGGGTCACCCATTGCGGGGCCGGGGGGGTCGGCAGGGTCTGTCCGCCTCTGCGGACGGAGAAGGTTCCGGAGGCGAGGCCTGCCGCGGTGCCGCCGACGGAGGTGAGGTTGACGAGGGCGCCGGTGCCGTCGCGGGCGGTGAGGCGATACTCGTAGTCGCCGTTGGCAAC
>SSTB01000013.1 GCA_009469665.1 Azonexaceae bacterium
AGCAGCGTTCCGGGGGAGAAATCGGCCTGCCGTTCGTCATGGGCAAGTTTGTAGATGCTCGCCTTGCTTCCTCCGACGACCCAGACTTGTGCTGCGACGGCGGTGTCTCCCAGCTTTGCCACTCCCAGGCGCAGATGCCCGTCAGCGGCCAGCATACGGACGAATCCGGGCATGAAGTTCTGGTGCGGTTCGGGAATCTTCCAACTCGAGGCGTAGACCTTCTGAAACGCTGCCAAGGCATCTTCCACTTTTTCTGGCGATGTGATGATCTCGAGGCTACCGCCGGCAGCGGCAAATTTTTTCCCCATTCGGCGGAGAGTGCTGCGCACCTCCCCCTGGAAGCCACTCCGAACTTCGTTCCAGTTGCCTCTGACCGGCAGGTACCAGTTCCCGAAACAAAAATAGCTGAACGTGAAGTAGCCCGCCAATTGAAGCGCCCGCCGCAGTTCGGACGAAGAGGGCGCAAGGGGATCCAGGGGAGAGAAACGCAGATGGGAAATCTTGGGGTGCGCTTCATTGAGGCTGGTGATCAGTTGGGCGATTTCCCCGGCTCCCGATCCTTCGGCCAAGAGCGGGGCGAAAAGCGATGAGTAATAGTTGGTCAGGCTTGCGGCACTAGCGCCTAAACCGCGCTTCAACATGCGCAGAGCGAGGAGTGCCCGAGGCTGCCCGTCAATCTCGGCGGTCAAGAAGAGGGGATCTGCTTCGGGGTCATTGACCGTGGTGACGAAATTTCGGAACCAATTGCGGCCCAAGTCGAAACTGAATGCTTCGCCTGTGGCGAAGAGCCCGTCATAAGCAAAGGGTATCTTGTCGGGCCGTGCGTAACGCGCCACCTGAAGTTCAGGCTCCCGGCGATCGGCATGATCGCCGTCTGCGGGACGCCGAATTGACCGCTGGACTATACCGTATACTTGAGCTAGCAGTTCGAAGGACTGGTTGCTGTATAGCGTGTGGTGATCGATGTGGCGCCGGTCGGTCGCCCATGCAAGCTGGTCTTGCGTGGCATGCGTATAGAACTCGATTCGCCCTCCAGGTAGTAAACGAAAAGCCTCTCGAATTAGCTCTTGAAGCAGGATCCGGCTAGGGGCGAATTCTGCGAGCGCTTCATCGTATGCCGTCTTCAAGATGATCAGCATGCGCCCGTTATGAATGGTCAGTCGGGAGGCGGCTAATTGTTCACCGATCCAGTACTCAAACACCGTAGTTTGGCCAGTTAGGGCAAAAGACTCAAGGAGTTCGCGGTAAAAGGTGCCTTGTGCATTGTCCGATGCAACCGCGGTGCCTCTCTTCCCCTTCCAGCCAGTGCTCTCGAGTTGTCCGTACCGTGCAATGGCAGCGGCCATAAGGTCTTTCTCGATGATCTGAATCATCCGAGAATCCATTCCCGACCGCTCAACTCGCGCCCGATATCGACGCAGGTTGGAGGTTAGATTTTTCGAGCGCGCTTGCCAGTACTGCTCAAAACTGCCCCGCAAATCGATTCCCATCGTCAACGCGTGGTGTTGCGATTTGCAGGACTTGGCGATGGATTCCCTAGTCGGCGAGAACCAGGGGTCCTGGCAAAGCAGATCGATCTGAACCGCGTATCCGGGTAGCGCCTGGCGGATGCCTAAGGGGTCGACTTCTGCGGCGGCCAAATGCGGGGCAACTTGGGTCTGGGATGGTAGAAAGGAACACCAAACTCCTGGGCGATCCCGGCACAAGATGGTCATGAGGTGGTTCGTTCCGTCGGTACCGCTTCCCCATACGATATGTTCGTCGCCTCGTCCAAAATGCCGAAGAAGACACTCGACGAAGCGGCTGTCGAGCATCGGATGACCACCGTTTAGTCGATGGTTCAGCAAGTCCCACTCCGCTGCTAAGGCGCCTAGAGTGCCCTCCAGACGGCGACTAGCAAAACGCTGGATGGGAGATACGCTCATCTTATTGTCGCCTTGATGTTGGCGGCCATGCGCCTGAGGCTTCTCAGCCTGGCCGTGCTCAGGTTTCGAAAGTACGCTGGTCGGAGTGAACAATTCCAGAAACTTGATCTCGTCACCCGGCCTAGTCGGACAGATCTATTCCAGCGTCGAATAGGCAAGTCGGTGCCCTGGGTTGATTCGAAGGCGCATCCCTGCGGGCCGAGGCGGGTGGTGCACATGACGGGCGCCCGATGCCGATACAAGATGTCACGATGGAACAGACTAGTAAGGACGTCAAGCCGTCGCCGCTGGGCGCGACCCCTATCCGGATTGTTGACCGACAAGCGAGAGCCGGATAATAGCCGCGGCATGTCCCTGGTGAGGCGGACTGCGAGCCGAAGAGCGGGCGACTCGCCTTGGAAGCTGCATACCAGTCTCTTTGAGCACCACCAGCCTGCTGCGGGCGAGTGCTTACTGGACCGGTCGGTCGGCCAGGCGGCAAGTTCCGCCGAATCGACCAAGGAGTGCAAGTGAAAGACAGGGATGAGCAGTACCGCGCGCGAAGCGGATCCAGCTAGGGACTGGATTCCCAAGAGCATCGCGCCAAGCGAATCTCGCTCGCTGGGCAATAGCACTGGAGTCCGCGCTTTAGGACCTCGGCAGAGCGTTGGAATGAAGGGGCAAATCGAGGCATTCACACTAGAGCGCACGATGAGAATATTACATTAGTTCCCGACAGCCTTCGAAGGCGTTTTCTGAGAGAGCCGGCCCCGGAAAATCGGACAGTAGGATAAGTGATAGCCTTGCCCAACCGACGGCCGCGCAGCGGCCATGAAATGGAGCAAGAGCATGACGAGAAGGAAGCGGCAGAACCACTCGCCAGAGTTCAAGGCCAAGGTGGCGATTGCCGCCCTGAAGGGCGACAAGACGCTGGCCGAACTGGCGCAGCAGTTCGATGTGCATCCGAACCAGATTACGGACTGGAAAAACCAGTTGGTGGAGCACTCGGCGGCGGCTGTCGGACAGAGGCCGGCCAGGGAGGGCGGGCCGGACCTCCAGACGATGCAGGCCAAGATTGGGCAGCTGACGCTAGAGAACGATTCCTAAGAAACGCCCTCCACAGCTTGGAGGGAGAAGCCGAATTCGGCAGCCCGACGATGCAACTGCTTGATGACCCGCTCCCGATATTGCCGTTCATAGTGATCGGCGCCCGGGTCGATATACTTCAATCCGAAACGCATGGCGTTGTAAAAGAGGACAGCGATCTTGCGGGCCGTGGCGGTGACAGCCTTGGCTTTGCCGATACGCGCTGCAAGGCGACGATAGAAGGCGCCCAATGCCGTGTTGGTTCGGCCGACGGTGACGGCGGCCAAGCGAAGATGGGCGGCAACCCGATTGGTGGTCTTGCGGGTGTGTGAGGACAGCACCTTTCCGCCGCTGACCTTGCAGCCCGGCGAGAGGGTGAGCCAGGACGTGAAATGTTTGACAGTCGGCCATCGACTGAGGTCGGTACCGCATTCGGCAACGAGACGAAGGTAAGCGCCCTATTGACGACGTCTGGCGCTGAGACGGGCGGTTGGCGATGATGGTGTCCATGTAGAGGAACGTGGACACCTATGACCGAGCAGGACACAGAGCTGAAGAAGCGGCTGGTCGTCGGGCACAAGCGCGATGGA
>SSTB01000131.1 GCA_009469665.1 Azonexaceae bacterium
ATCTCCCGGCGAAATCACGAAGCAGCCCTGCTGCTGGCATCTTGATGGGCTATGTGCCAGGTGCATTGAATTTCATATAAAATGCGCATAGTGCATTTTTTTGTGGATTCTGCGTGTGGCAATTACCAGCATTTCGCAGCTCATCAAAACGGCCCGCGATGGGCGGAGCCAGGCTGATTTCGCCCAGGAACTTGGGGTTTCGCAGTCAATGCTTTGCCGGTACGAAAAGGGCGGTGCGAATCCCAAGGCTGAAGTGATCGAGCACTGTATGCGTCTCGTGCATTGGGGCGACCAGGAACGGGAACCGTCGATTGACGAGTTGGCAAACAAGGTGCGTACCCAACTCGGACGAGCCGATCAGGCACCTTTGCGGGTGGCATTGTCCAAGCTGATAGATGGGCTGGCTGCCGGGTAAACATGGCTCGCGATATGAGCCACAGCATCAACTAGGATGGAGGGTGAAATGACGACCCAATCACGCATCGAATGGACGGAGCAGACGTGGAACCCGACAACGGGTTGCACCAAGATTTCCCCTGGCTGTAAGCATTGCTATGCCGAAGTGATGGCTGGACGCCTTCATGCCATGGGCGCTCCAGGCTATGAGAACGGTTTCAAGCTGGCGATTCTGCCGGAACGGCTTGCGCAGCCACTGCAGCGCAAGAAGCCGACGGTCTACTTCGTCAATTCGATGAGCGACCTCTTTCACGAGGACATCCCGGATCAATTTCTCGACCAGGTGTTCTCGGTGATCCGGCAAACCCCGCAGCACACCTATCAAATTCTGACCAAGCGCGCCGAGCGCTTGCCAGAGTATTTCAAGAATCGCGGTTGCCCAGAGAATGTATGGCTCGGCGTATCGGTCGAGGATCGCCAATACGGCGTACCGCGCATCGATTACCTGCGCCAGGTGGATGCCCATATCCGGTTCCTGTCAGTTGAACCGCTGCTGGAGGACGTTGGTGAGATGGATCTCACCGGCATTCACTGGGTGATCGTCGGCGGCGAATCCGGGCCGAAGGCACGGCCCATGAAACCGGAGTGGGTGGAGAGCGTGAAGCATCAGGCGGATGAGGCCGGTGCCGCCTTCTTCTTCAAGCAGTGGGGGGGGTGGGGTGCCGACGGCGTCAAGCGCCACAAGAAGGCCAACGGCCGCATCTTCCGCGGGCGCACGTGGGACGCCTATCCTCAGGCCATTCAAGCAGGCCTATAGCGTATCCAGAATATCCTTGGCGATCTTGGTCGCCAGACCAAACGCGGCAGGCTTGGGATTCGACGCTGCAAAGTAGAGCGCGAAGAGCGGCGCTCCGCTTGGGTTCTTTGAGTCTCCACCCTGATACAGAACCTTGGGAGCGGTCACGGCGGGAAATAGCCCCTTCAGTCGATTGGACACGAACTCCAGCATTTGACGGTGATCGGCATTGCGTTCATCGCCATCATCTCCACCGAACAATGCTGTTTGTCGTTTCTGTACATAGAATGCCTGTCGCCACTCATCGGTGCCAAGTACGCGCGTGAGCGATGCCTCTTTGTCGGCATCCAGGGCGTCGGCGTTCTTTGCCGCCTGCCGATACAGGCCGGCATAGGGGAACAAGTACCAGACATCGATCGCACCGGTTTTGGCTATGGCTTCGAGTGTTGACCAATCAACATGCATTCCGAACGGGTCAAGGAACAAGACAGCACGTTCGTTTCGCCACTGGTACTGGCCGCATAGAGCTTTCAACGCGGCGTTGGCATCGTTCTGAATTACATCAATGACCTTTCCCGGGTACTCCGTACTCAGCGCATTCAATGCCGCAAGCTTCTTCGGTCTAAGCTCGATAAAACAGAATTTGTGAAATGCGGGAGCGGTGGCTAGAGCCCTCCGTGCAGAACCGTCGATGCTGGTTTTCTCGCCATCTACCTTGATGTCGCATCGACCTGTTCCAGCAAAAGCGTCGATATAAATCCTCGTGAAGCTTTGCTTGCTGAGCGCTGTATTGAACGCCACAAGATATTTCTCCAGCGCCTCCAGCTTGATACGAGTCCAAACGCCACCGAAGAAGTGTTGATCGCCTGACCCTCTGTCGAATCCATCTTCGGCAAGTAGGTCATCGTCCTCATCGATCAGTTTTCCCATTGTGCGTTCCTCCTCTTATTCCGCCTTCCACCCAGCTTTCACCTCGGCCAGAACGGAATTGACCTTATCCACCACGGCCTGATCGACTTGGCCGTCCTCTCCAACCTCGACCGTGACGCGGATGCGCAGCGGATGACCCGCAGTGGCTTCGCGTAACGCATCGACGTGATCGGCCAAGTCCTGCACCTCGTGCAGTTGCAATTCCGATGTAGCGACCTTGGAGCCGTAGTGCTTCGGCGGCGGAGGCTGTTTCACCTCGTTCTTGCTGACGCGAATCTTGATCGCGGATGCCCCGCCCATATCGCAGGGCCATGATGCCGAATCCAACGAACGCTCGATCAGGCCCAGACGGAACGCTTCATCCAGTGCTTGCGAAGTGCGCACCCACGGCAAGGGCTTGCCAAACTTAGCCGACAGCGCGCCGTGGATCAGGTGCGCCGTGCTTTGCCCGCCAGACCACGCCGTAGGAAGCTGTTCGGGTAGCACATCGACGCTTGAGACTATCTGCGGTGGCGCGAGCAGCTCTGCCGACTCGTTGACGAACCCGGCAGGGACTTCCTCACCCAACACGCTGATCGTGCTGTTGACCAGCCAGATGCGTCCCGATTTCACTGCTCCTGCCACCGCAGCCGCAATAGCAGCTGGATCGGCTGCCGGTATCAGCACGTTCTCGGTGTAGCCGCCCTTGTCCACTTCCACGAAGTGCTTGCCGGAAAAGTAGGTACTGATGTTCGCCAACGTAATCGTGTCCGACTTCCACAGACCGTGCAGAACGTTCGGGGCAAGGAGTGCGGCATCCAGTTCCGTCAGCGTCACCGCATCCGATAGCGCCACCTCCAGGCTGGAATCGGAAGTTGCCGCGTCGTCGGGCCTGCTTTTCCAGAATGTGCGCACCGACTTGTCGGCCCGGGTCACGCGTAGGACGAAGTCGCCCGCCTCGCAACCTTGCAACAGGGTTTCCAGAATCGCCGAGCGGTTCAGCATCTTCGGCAACCGCGCAGTAGCCGCAAACGCCCCGACCAAGTCCTTCACGAAGCGCGCTTTGTCGCCCGCTGCCCACAAGTCGAATGGGCCGCCGGGCAGCAGAGCTTCTGCGTTCACCGCCGTGCTTTCGATGCGCAGCCGCTTATCAGCAGCCATCTTGGCGAACAAGGGATCGTTGTCCACGTTGATGCGATAAGCCGCTACATCGTTGGCATCGTTCACCGTCACGGC
Source organism: Azonexaceae bacterium (assembly GCA_009469665.1). The sequence continues at coordinate 3,338 of SSTB01000131.1, forward strand.
AATGCAGTAGGCCATCACGATTTGCGAGCCCATTTCACCGCGCGCCGCGCGCAGATTGCCTTCCAGCCGCGTCGTCGCCGCAGTGTCGATGTCGGTTCGCTCTTTGAGCATTTCGCGCACCTTCTCCCAACCTAGCAGATCGCGCACCTTCTCACGGGCGACCGCGATGCCGTCGCCGGAAGGCACGGCCAGCACCACCGCGTTGCGGTTCTGGGCTCGCGGCTTGTCGGAACCCGTGGTCTCGTCGATGAAGCGACGCGCCTCCGCGCTCGGCTTGCCATTCGAAGCCGCCTTCGGGCCCAGCACGGCGTAGTGAAATTCGCCGTCGTCCTCTATGTCCGCAGGGCGCGCGGGCAGCACGTGGACCTTCGCACCTGCACCGCGCGCGCCTTCGGTCAGCTTGCCGGCGCTGCGAATTTCCTTCTCCAGCACCTCATCGACGAGACTGGCGCTTACGTTTTGCCGCGCGTCGTAGTGCATCTGCTTGAGATTGGGCTTCGACCCCAGACGCCAGACCTTGGGCAGGCCCGCCTCGCGGTCGGTGGTGAAGGTGTCGTCCAAATACCACGACATTTCCGACCAGCGGGTCAACCCCTTGTCCAATTCGATCTTGTCCGGCGATCCAACGCCGATCAGCACTTTCAAATCCCGTGTTGTAGCGCGCTGGCCGATGGGCTGCGAATGCAGGAACGTGGACATCACAGACTGCTCGATCTCGCGCTGTTGTACGCCCAGAAGCCCCTCCTGCGCCTTGCGGGCGGGGGCGAGTTCCGCCTCCAGAATTGCCGTCCAGTTCTGGCGACGGCCTTCATACTGTTCCAGTTGCGCCACGTTG
>SSTB01000132.1 GCA_009469665.1 Azonexaceae bacterium
CCGGCGCGCTTCGACAGCGCCGAAGACTTCTCCGACGGCCTGGCTCTGGTGCGCGAAGGCGAGACGCGCCGCTTCATCGACAAATCGGGCAAGACCATACTGGAAGTCCCCTGGGAGCGGGTCTCGGCCTTTGGGGACGGGCTGGCGGCGGCCAAGGATGGCAAGCTCTGGGGTTACGTGGACCGGGCTGGCAAGTGGGTCATCGCCCCTCGCTACGCTTATGCACGCCCGTTCTGGAACGGCCTGGCGGCCGTCACCGAGGGGGGGCGCAGCCTATGGATCGACCGCCGCGGCACAGTCGTGTGGCAAGACCACCCCTGATACCCGGAAACCATCCACCGAACTCCACCCCAACTGAACCCGAACCCCGGAAATTCCCATGAATCCACGTCACCTGATTGCCCTTGCCTCGGCCATTTCCTTCGCTACCCTAGCCCAGGGTGACGACGCCCTGCGCAGCCTGCTGGAGGAAGCCAGGGCGAGCGGCAAGGGGGTCAATCTCTATGTCAATGGCCAGACCATCCCGGCCCTGGTGATCTCGGTGGACGAGCGCTATGTTGTCGCCCGTAGCCAGGCCCTGGGCCAGATCGTCGTGCGCTTCGATTGCCTCGACGGTGCGGCAGGGTTCGTGGCCGGAGACAAAAAGGCCCAGTAGGCGAGGGGGTATCGCGACGCGGATCAAGGAAAGGCCCTTGCCCGGGCGGCACAATGCGCCTCCTGGCCCCGGTGGCGGGGCGATTTAGGGAGTTCCCATGCAACACGCTATCCACGTCTGCAACCACACCACCCCCGAGGCGCTGTACCCCTTCGACGCCCGGGGAATCGCCAAGCGTTTCCGGCACGCTGCCATCTTCGGCGCCCTGGATGCCCTGCAGCCCGGGGAAACCATGCGTTTCTGCAACGACCACGATCCGCTGCCGCTGCTGGCCCAGTTGCAGCAGCGCTATGGTGAGCGGGTCAATATCACCTACCGGCAGCGGGAGCCGGGCGCCATCGTGATTGATTTCGCCGTCGCAGCCTGATTGATCCTCGAATCTCGGTCGCAACCTTGGGAACCCTATGGGATGCCATCCGTGCGCGGAATACGGACCCGGCACGCGGTAGGCGGGCACTTGGCGATCGCTTCCACAAAAGCCCGGTGACGGGGCTTAGGGAAGGGCTGTCGAGGGATGAATCGGGGCCCGGCGGTCAGGCAGGGATTCCGGCTTGATCGCCACTGCGACCGTCACCTGCGCTGCCCTGGCCGCCGGCCTGTTTTTGGTCCTGGCCGGCCAGGGCAGCCCGGTGGCCTTGGCACACCTGGTCTTTGCGGTGGGGGCGTTGCCGCTGATTTTCGCCGCAATCGCCCATTTCGTCCCGGTTCTGACCCGCTCGGGGGAGCCATCCCGCGGGGTCGCAGCGCTTCCCTGCCTGGCGCAGCTCTCGGGCCTGGGCGCCGCGGCCGCGCTCGAAGGCCTCTTGCCGCGGTGGGTGCTCCATCCGGCCGCCCTCATCGATGCGACCCTCGCTCTGGGACTTCTCCTCTGGGCGCTGAACCGGGCGAGGCGCTGCCTGGGCGCGGCGCACCCGGGCTGGCGCTGGTACGCCGCCTCCCTTGGCTGCGGAATTGCTGCCCTGGTCGCGGTACCCTTCATGGTCAGCGGCCTCGGGGCCGCCGAGCTGCGGCTCTGGCACTTGCACCTCAATGTGTTGGGGCTGGTGGGATGCGCCGCCCTGGGCACCTTACCCGTCCTGTTGCCGACCGCCCTGGGCCGGCCTGACCCCGCTGCCGCCGCATGGTTGCGCCGCCGCCTATGGCCGGTTGTGGGCGCCGTCCTGGCGGTGGCCGGTGGCGCTGCGCTGGCCTGGCCTCTGGCCGCGGTGGGGGCAGCCCTTCTCTTCGCCGTCGTTCTTGGCCTGCTCGGTCACTGGTTGGTGCACTTTGGCTTGCCGGTACTGGTGGAGCGGGGGGCGGCATCCTCCTTCGTGGTCGCGCTGCTTGGACTCTTGGGGGTGCTGGTGCTGGGGGCCGCCCACGCCATGGGCGTGATTGCCGGGCGTCCGGCCATTGCCGTCTGGGGGGCGGGCTTCCTGCTCCCCCTCGTTACGGGCGCCCTGTCACAGCTCTTACCGGTCTGGCGCCATCCGGGCCCCGCCAGCCCGGCGCGGGCGGCCCTGGGCCGGGCTCTGGCACGCTTCGGCCGCCTGCGGGCCCTGGTTTTTCTTGGCGCGGGAATAGCCCTGGCTGCTGGTTGGGTCCCGTTGGGTTCTTTCCTGGCCGCGACCGGCCTGGGGCTCTTTCTCATGGCCGCAATGCTGCCCGGGGCAGCCGCGGCGCGGTAAAATCCGCCCCTCACGCTTTTTCCCGGTTCTTCCCCCATGCGCTATATATCGACCCGCGGCCAGGCCGCGCCCCAGGCTTTCTGCGACATCCTCCTCGGCGGTCTCGCACCGGACGGTGGCCTGTATTTGCCGGAGACGGTTCCCCAAGTGTGCCGCGCCGACCTGGATGCGTGGAGGAAGCTTTCCTACGCCGATCTGGCTTTCGAGATTCTGAGCCGATTCATCGACGACATTCCTGCCGCCGACCTGAGCGCCATCGTCGCCAGAACCTACACCTCCGCCGTCTATTGCCATACCCGCAACGGCGGGAATGCAGCGCAGATCACGCCCCTGACCCGTCTGGCCGATGGCCTTTACACCCAGGAACTGTCAAACGGCCCGACACTGGCCTTCAAGGACATGGCCATGCAGCTTCTGGGCAACCTGTTCGAGTACGTACTGGACAAGCGGGGCGAATCCATCAACATCCTCGGTGCCACTTCCGGCGATACCGGATCGGCGGCCGAGTACGCCATGCGTGGCAAGCACAACGTCAAGGTCTTCATGCTCTCGCCGGAGGGCAAGATGAGTGCCTTCCAGCGCGCCCAGATGTACTCCCTGCAAGACCCGAACATCTTCAACATCGCGGTCACCGGCATGTTCGACGACGCCCAGGCTATCGTAAAGGCCGTTTCCAACGACGAGGCCCTCAAGAAGCAGTACAAGATCGGCGCAGTCAATTCCATCAACTGGGCGCGGGTGGCGGCTCAGATCGTTTATTACTTCCAGGGGTACTTCCTGGCGACCCAATCCAATGATGAGCAGGTGGCCTTCGCCGTGCCCTCGGGCAATTTCGGCAACATCTGCGCCGGCCATATCGCCCGCTGCATGGGCCTGCCCATCGCCCGCCTGGTGCTGGCCACCAACGAGAATGACGTGCTGGACGAGTTCTTCCGCACCGGCGTCTATCGTCCGCGCAATTCCGCCGAGACCAGCATTACCTCCAGCCCCTCCATGGATATTTCCAAGGCTTCCAATTTCGAGCGCTTCGTCTTCGACCTGGTGGGCCGCGACCCGGCCGTGGTACGCGAACTCTGGGCCAAGGTGGACAAGGGCGAGGCCTTCGACCTTTCCGGTACCGCCCACTGGGCGACGATGCCGCAGTTCGCCTTCGTCTCCGGCCGCAGCACCCATGCCGACCGCCTCAGGACCATCCGCTTCGCCCAGGAGACCTATGGGGTCATGCTCGACACCCATACCGCCGATGGCCTCAAGGTGGCCCTGGAGCACCGCTTGCCGGGAGTGCCCATGGTGGTGCTGGAAACCGCCCAGCCGGCCAAGTTCGAGGAAACCATCCGCGAAGCCCTGGGCCGGGAGCCGGTACGTCCGGCGGGTCTGGCCGGTATAGAAAATCTGCCCCAGAGGGTGGTGGTGATGGCCCCTGATGTCGAGGCCGTAAAGCGCTACATCGCTACTAGAGTCTGACCGCCTGCAGCCGGTTAACGAAAAAGGCAGCCCTCGGGCTGCCTTTTGCATCGATGTCGGCGGGAATCAAAGATAGATGACTGCGGGAAACACGGCGACGGCGAGGACCAGAACCAGCCATTCCAGGTTGCGCCGGGCTAGAAAGCCGGTGAAATGAAGGACCAGAATGGTGATGGCGACGATGTAGAACAGCGCGAAAAGCATCGAAACTCCCCTGTTGGGCGGAAGGCGTGCTTCCGCTCTGCATTTTGCGTGATTATAAAGGCTTGCCCCGCTGCCGGTCATCCCCGGCGGTGTCGATGCGAGCGTTCTCCACAGATCATGGCTGCGCAGAGGTTCAGGCGATGAAGCGCATGGAGAGATCGAGGGCCCGGACATCCTTGGTCAGGCTGCCCACCGAAATGCGATCCACCCCCGTTTCGGCCACGGCGCGGATGGTTTCCAGGGTGACGTTGCCGGAAGCTTCCAGGATGGCCCGGCCGGCATTGCGGCGGGCGGCTTCGCGCAGGCCGTCCAGGTCGAAATTATCCAGGAGGATCATGGTTGCCTTGGCGCGTAGGGCAGTATCCAGTTCTTGCAGATTCTCGACTTCAATCTGCACGAACTTGCAGCGATCTCCCGCCCGTTCGGCGGCGAGTCCCGCTTCTTCCAGGGCTTCGGCAATGCCGCCGGCGGCGAGGATGTGGTTTTCCTTGATGAGAATGGCATCCCAAAGGGCCAGCCGGTGGTTGCCGCCGCCGCCGCAGCGTACCGCGTATTTCTGGGCGATGCGCAGGCCCGGCAGGGTTTTGCGCGTATCCACCACCTGGGCCCGGGTTCCGGCGATGGCGTCGGCGTAGCTGCGTGCCTTGCTGGCGACGCCGGATAGGAGTTGCAGGAAATTGAGAGCGCTGCGCTCGGCGGAGAGCAGCGCCCGGGCGTCGGCGACGATTTCGCACAGGATTTTGCCGGCAGCGATGCGGTCGCCGTCCTCGGCGCCCCAATAGACTTCCGCCTGGGGGTCCAGCTTGAGGATGCACAGCTCGAACCAGGCGGAACCGCAGAGCACCCCCGCCTCCCGGGCCACCACGGTGGCCCGCACACGGCGCCCATAGGGGACGAGTTCGGCAGTGAGGTCGCCGGCGCCGATGTCCTCGGCCAGGGCGTCGTCCACGTTGCGGGCGATTTCGGGTGCCAGCGGATAGGGGAACTCGACGGTCATGGTATTCTCAAACGGCAGTCGCGAAGGCCGCATTCTACCGCTGCCGGCGCGCTCCTTGGCCACGGGCTGGGCAAGGGGGCCGAATAGGGCCGAATCCTTGCGGGGGGCAACACGGGTCACGACGACCGCCCGTGCCGGCGCGAAGGTGAGCAGAGATGTCGGGGGCGCAGGATCCGGTTTTTGTCGGGTCGGCGGCGAAGCAGACCACCTGGGAGGTTGCCGAGATGATGAGCGTATTCCACGTCGGGCTGGGCGTCTTCGTCGCCCTGGTGCTGGCGCTGCTATTGACCTACTGGTACGTGCGGGACATCACCCAGAAGCGCCACTCGGTCCTGCGCAATTACCCCATCATCGGCCACCTGCGGTTTTTCTTCGAGCATCTGGGCGAATACTTCCGCCAGTATTTCTTCCTCGGTGACCGGGAGGAAATGCCCTTCAACCGGGCCACCCGGGCCTGGGTCTATCGCATGGCAAAGGACGAGGGCGGCATCGTCGGCTTCGGCTCCACCTACGACATTCATGCTCCGGGGGCGCTGCTCTTCGTAAATGCGCCCTTTCCGGTTCTGGAGGCGGACCATCTGCCTACGCCGCCGCTGGCCATCGGCGATGGCCATGTGCACAAGCCCATGGTGGGTCGTTCCGTCGTCAATGTGAGCGGCATGAGCTTCGGGGCCATCTCGCGCCCTGCCGTGCAGGCGCTCTCCCGCGGGGCGGCTCTGGCGGGCTGCTGGGTCGATACCGGCGAGGGCGGGCTGTCGCCCTACCATCTGGAAGGCGGTTGCGACATCATCTTCCAGATCGGCACGGCCAAGTACGGGGTGCGCGACGCCGAGGGGCGTCTCGATGCGGTAAAGCTGCGGGAAATTGCGGCCCTGGACGCCGTCGGCGCCTTCGAGATCAAGCTTTCGCAGGGGGCCAAGCCGGGCAAGGGTGGCGTTCTGCCGGCGGCCAAGGTCACGGAGGAAATTGCACGCATCCGGGGAATCCCCGTGGGGCGCGATTCCCTCTCACCCAATCGCCATCCGGAAACCGGCAACATGGACCAGTTGCTCGACATGGTCGAATGGGTGCGGGAACTCACCGGCAAGCCGGTGGGCATCAAGACTGCCATCGGCGGCTGGAATTTCATGCACGAATTGGCGGAGGCCGTGCATCGGCGCGGCTTGCAGGCGGCGCCGGACTTTCTCACGGTGGACGGTGGAGAGGGGGGCTCCGGTGCGGCGCCCCAGGCCCTGGCAGACCACATGGCGCTGTCCATTCTGGAGGCCTTGCCTCGGGTGGTGGATAGCCTCATCGAAACAGGGCTGCGCGGGCGCATGAGGGTCATCGCCTCGGGCAAACTGGTGACCCCGGCCAAGGCAGCCTGGGCGCTGGCCTGTGGCGCCGACTTCGTCAATACGGCCCGCGGCTTCATGTTCTCCCTGGGCTGCATCCAGGCACTGCGCTGCCATCAGAACACCTGCCCCACCGGCGTCACCACCCACGACCCCAAGTTGCAGCGGGGCCTGGTGGTGGAAGACAAGGCCGAACGGGTAGCGGCCTACTGCCGCAACATGAATCGCGAAATCGACATGATCGCCCATTCCTGCGGCCTGAAGCACGCCCGGGAATTCCGCCGCGAGCACGTACGCATCATGCAGGTCAGCGGCCACAGCGAGGCCCTCAACCGGCTCTATCCCTATCCGCCGGCCCGGGATTGAACCTCTGTGCCCATGGCCGTTCCCCCGCGGCGCACGCCACGCTCATAAACTCCGACGCGCGGGAGGCTCAGGGTTTTGCGGGAGCGGTCTTCAGGGCCAGCACGACTCCGCCAGCGACGATGATGGCCATGCCCAGGAAGGCCGGTACGTCGGGCCAGTGGCCGAAGATCGCGGCGCCCAGCAGGGTGGCCCAGACCAATTGCAGATAGGTGAAGGGCGAGAGGAGAGAGGCCGGAGCGTGGCGGAAGGCCCGGGTGAGGAGGAAGTGGCCGCTGCCCCCCAGGACGCCCAGGGCGCAGATCAGCAGGGCATCCCCCGGGGGCGGGACGACCAGATCGGCGTGGAAGAACGGCAGGGCAAGACTGGTGACCACGCTCCCCGAAAGTGCGGTGTAGAACAGCAGGGTCACGGTGGATTCGCTGGCCGCCAGACGGCGGGTGAGGATCTGGTAGGCGGCGAAGCAGGCTGCTGCCCCCAGGGCCAGACCCGCACCGCCGAGGGTGATTTCCCCTCCGGGCCGGGCGATGAGCAGGACGCCGGCGAAACCGATAAGTACGACCCCCCAGCGCAGCGGAGTGAGCCGTTCCCCCAGCAGGGGCCCAGCCAGGAGGGCCACCAGCAGGGGGGCGGTGAAAGCGATGGCGGTGGTTTCCGCCAGGGGCATGCGGGCCAGGGCGGCGACGCCGAAGGCCGTGCAGCCCACCAGGAAAAGGCCGCGCAAAATGACCAGACGCGGATGCCTGGTACGGATCAGGCTGCGGCCCAGACGGGGGCCGAGGATGAGGGTCATGAGCAGGCAATGGACACAGTAACGCGCCCAGACGAGGAGCGGGACGCTGTAGGACTGCGCCAGATATTTCGCCGTGGCGTCGAGGGCGGCGAAGAAGAAGAGGGAGCAGAAGAGCAGCAGAATCCCCCGCAGGGGGGAGTGTTCAGTCACCGCGCAGCCAGCGGTTCAAAATGCGCCGGCCCGGGTCCACCAGTTCGCTGGCGGTGAGACCCACCGGACCGGACCCGCTTTCCACCAGGGCGTCGGCCGCGGCACCGTGTAAATGAACGGCGGCCAGAAGGGCGTTTTCCGGGCTCCAGCCCTGGGCAAGGAGGGCGAGGGTGAAGCCCGTGAGCACGTCGCCGGTGCCTGCCGAGGCGAGGCCCGCGTTGCCGGTGGAATTGATCCACCATTGACCCTTGGGGGAAGCGATGACGGTACCGCAACCCTTGAGGGCCACCTGGGCGTCGAAACGCCAGGCCAGTTCGGTCGCGATGCCGATGCGGTCGGCCTGCACCTCTTCCGGTTCGCAGTCCATGAGGCGTGCCGCTTCCAGGGGGTGCGGGGTGAGGAGGGTGGGGGCCGTGCGCTGGGCTACTGCGCTTTGCAGCGCCGATTCGAAGGCGATGAGGTTGAGCGCGTCGGCGTCGAGGATGATGGGCAGGTCGAGGCCGAGGGCGCGCTCCAGCAAGCTGATGGCGGTGAGGCTGTTGCCCAGGCCGGGACCGCAGGCCAGGGCCGTGAGGCCGGCTTCGAGAACCCCCTCCGGCCTGCGCAGCATGAGCTCCGGGCAGGCTGGGTCAAAGGAGGGGGCCTCCGGATCAACCAGGCCGACGTACACGCGACCGGCCCCCAGGCGCAGTGCCGCCCGGCCGGCCAGCAGCGAGGCCCCCAGCATGGAGTGGGCGCCGCCGACGATGCCGGCGCTGCCGAAACTTCCTTTGTGGGTATTGCGCAGGCGGGCCACCAGGGCCTCGGCAAAGAGCGCGGGCGTGACCAGATGCCCCGCGGGCGGCGTTGCAACGCTGAGGTCGAGACCCAGGGAAGCGGTGCGGATCAGGCCGCATTGGTCGGGGCCGTCGGCGGTGTGGAGGCCGGGCTTGTCGGCGATGAAGCTCAGGGTGTGCGAGGCCCTGATCGTGGGGTGGTGAGCCCGACCCGTATCGGCGTTGAGTCCCGAGGGGCAGTCGAGGGCCAGGAGCGGGCAGCCGTCCCTGCCGGCCAAGGCGTTGGCGACGGGAATCCAGTCGGCGTAGGGGGATTCGGGGGAACGCGTCAGACCGATGCCGAACAAGCCGTCGATGATGAGCCCCCAGCGCTCGCCGTCCGGAATGGCCGCGACCGTCGTCCCGCCCGCGGCGAGGAAGGCTTCTCGGGCTGCACGGGCAGCGGGAGGAAGCGTCTGCGGGTCGGCAACGAAGACGACCCGCACATCGGCCCCCTGCTGCCGCAGGTGGCGTGCTGTGACGAAGGCGTCGCCCCCATTGTTGCCCGGTCCGGCCAGGACGAGGATGGGCCGGGAAGCGTCCGCCGCCAGCGTCTCGGCCCATTCCGCCGCTGCAGCCCCGGCCCGGGACATGAGCGGCTGATCGGCATGGGCGGATTCCAGATCACGGAGAACGGCGCTGCGCAGGAGGAGTGTCATGACAGTAGTATAACTTGAGTGCTGCGTAATGACATGGGGAATGGCCGGGGTGGCGCCAGGGAAGCCCAGTTATGACCAAAGGAGTAGGGTCGCTGCCCCTTGCTGTGTCGAGAAATTTTACACACTCTCGACAATTATTTGATCCCCTGGCGAGAGGCCATTGATTTTACGTCAGTGGTCTGCTTATTGCATTCGACGTGCCCGATTGCCCGCCACGGGCAGCCCGAACCCTGAGAGGAGACCAGCATGGCCAAAATTTACAGCGAAGATCAGGTCAATACCACCACCAACAGCGACCAGAATGATCCCGCAGTCGCGGCGCTGACCGGCGGCGGATACGTCGTCGTGTGGACCTCTCAGGCTCAGGATGCAGCAGGAAGTTTCGGCATATACGCCCAGCGCTACACGGCGTCGGGGATTCCGACCGGGCCGGAATTCCGGGTCAATTCCACCACGGCCGGCAATCAGGTCGATTCGAGCGTCGTGGGACTTTCCGACGGTGGTTTTCTGGTGACCTGGACCGATCAGTCCGGCACGGACGGCTCCAGCTACGGGGTGTATGCCCAACGCTACAACGCCAGCGGTGTGGCTCAGGGCAGCGAATTCCGCGTCAACAGCTACATCAACGCCGACCAGGGGACGCCCAGCGTGGCGGCCTACACCGGCGGCTTCGTGGTCACCTGGTATTCCAATGGCCAGGATGGCAGCGGCTACGGTGTCTATGCCCAGCGCTACTCCAACGCTGGCGCCGCCCTCGGCCCAGAGTTTCGCGTCAATACCACGACCAACAGCCACCAGAATGAACCGGACATCGCCGCCAACGCCAATGGCAGCTTCGTCGTGGTGTGGACGGACCAGAGCGGAACCGACGGTTCGAGCTACGGCGTCTACGCGCAGCGCTACGATAGCGGCGGCGTGGCCGCCGGCAGCCAGTTCAAGGTCAATACTTTCGTGACCGGCGCCCAATACGAACCCGCCGTGACGACCCTCGTCGGCGGGGGCTTCGTGGTGGTTTGGCGTTCGGATGGCCAGGATGGCAGCAGCGCCGGGGTTTACGGCCAGCGTTATGATGCCGGGGGTAATGCCTTGGGCAGCGAGTTTCGTGTCAACGTTGCCACGGCCGGGGGTCAATATCAGCCCGATGTGACTGCTTTGGCCAACGGCGGCTTTGTCGTCACCTGGTACAACGACAACACCACCGACAGCGGCGTCAGTTATGCCGACGTTTACACGCGGGAGTACGCCGCCGACGGCAGCGCCGCAACGGGGGATGTCAAGGCCAATACACCCACTCCAAGCGCCTACTACCAGTACGAACCCGCCATCGCCCACCTGGGGAGCGACAACTACGTCGTCGTCTGGCGGTCCGATAGTCAGGACGGCAGCGGCAGCGGTGTTTACCAACAGCTCTTCGGCACTGCCGCCGAACTTCCGCGGCAAGGCGATCCCTATCTGGCGGACTTCACCGGCACCCTCACCTTCGGGGAAAACCTGGTCAATGCCACG
>SSTB01000133.1 GCA_009469665.1 Azonexaceae bacterium
CTCGGCGGCCTGCATACAGAGCCTCTGCCGCAAAACATGGCGACGGCCGGCATCGCCGGCGGCAAGGGCTGGACCTCGTTGTTCTCCAGCCATCCGTCCCTGGAAGACCGCATCGCCGCGTTGAGCGCTCGCTGACCGATCACCGCCGCGATCCGGGAACGGAGGACGGCGAGGCGGGAAAGCACGGCGGACCGAGGTTCGCCAGGCCGGGTCGAGAGGGTTTTCGGCCCGGCCTATTACTTTAGTAAGTGTGGCGCACTTCACGGGCTCCCCGGGGAGGGCCGCCCTACAATCGCAACTGTCATTGAGTGGGGGCCTGGGCCCCGGAAGTTGCGAACGTGGTCATGATGAATTTAGGCGAGCAAGCGACGCTGTCCTCTTCTGCGGACATGCAGGAAGGGTTTGCCCGCCTCTCCCGGGGAAGTTACTTCCGGGAGGCCTCCCTGGAAATGACGCTCAGTATTCTCACCGAGTCGGCGGCCGCTGCAACCGGGATCGCGCGGGTCGGGATTTGGGCGCTTACCGGTGAGCGCGACGAACTGCGCTGTCTGGAAGTGTTCGAGCGCCCGTCAAACCGTCACAGCAGTGGCGAGAGCCTGGGGGCTTCGGACTATCCGGCGTACTTTGCCGCCTTGCAGGGAGAGGGTGCCATCGTTGCCGATGCCCCTTATCTGCATCCGGCGACTTGTGAACTGGCGACGGATTACTTTCCGCGGCACGGCGTATCGGCCCTCCTGGCGACGCCCATTCATATCCGGGGCGAGTTTCAAGGGGTGATTGCCCTGGAGCAAGTTGGATCACGGCAGCCCTGGACCACCATGCATCGCATCTTTGCCCAGGCCATATCGAATCTGGTGACCCTGGCCCTGGTCGAGTTTGAGGCGGCGGAGGCCCGTAAGCAGGCCCAGACGGCCAGCGAGCGCCTGCGGGCCGTCTTCGACGCCGCCCGTGATGCTATGCTGCTGGCGGACGGCGACACCGGCATCATCCTGGATGCCAATCAACGGGCGGAGGCCCTGTTTGCCTTGCCTCGGGCTCGACTCGTCGGGCGCCATCAGCGCCAACTCCATCCCGCCGCTGAAGGCGAACGTTGCGGAAGAGCCTTTCGCGAAGCTGTTTCGGGTCTATCTCCCGACCCGGTCAGGGTATCCATCCTGCGCGGCGATGGCGAGAGTCGTCCGGTGGAAATTCAGGCCGAAGTGGCCGATCTGGGCAACGGCCGCCGCTTGATTCTGGGGATATTTCGGCCTTTGTAGCCGTCAGTGCCCACCGCGCCCTTGGCGCGTCATCGATGCGGGGCGCTTGGCACAGCGGGGCAGGCCAGTGGGAGGCATGGTCCGCTTTGTGCGAGGCTCCGTCAGGGCTTTGCTTGGTCGTGATTCCCGCCGGCCAGGCGTCCGATCAAGTCTTCCAACTCTGCGATCAGGCCCAGGACCATGCTCCTGGGTTCCTCGGCCTCCAGGTCCACCCGTTCTCCGGCGCGCAGAGGCAGACTGCGTACCAGCCGGGTCGCGGCGAGGGTAACATCTCCAATATCCAGGGCGTCGGCGACTCGGGCTAGGTCCGCGGCGGCACGTTTTAGCGCCATGGGGTCCGGCGGTAGTGCCAAGCAGGCGAGGCGCATCTTTTCCAGACACTCGCGTCCTTCGTCGGCGAAGAGGCGATCGAGCACCGGCGAGCGAGCGGGGACTTCCCTTTCCTTGGCGACCCGTTCCAGGCGGGATGCGAAATGCTTCGCCCTTTGTGGAAAGGCTTCATGCTCCAGGGCGTCTGCCGTGGCGAAGCACTCCACGGCGGCACTGATCGCGGTGACCAGCCGGGCGTTGTCGAGGCCGGCCGGCTCGTCTAGACGGTCGGTGGCGGTGGCCATGGCTTCGCTCAAAGCGAGACACTCCAAGTCCTGCAATGCGAGGGCGGCGGCGGAAAGCGCGAAGACTGCCGGGCGCAGCGCCGCGAATCCCGCACCGTGCCGGTCGATCCAGGCTGCCTGGACCTCTGCCCAGGCTTTGTCCCAGTGCATCGCGGCCTTGGCCGGAAAGCGGGGATTCCTGGGCCTAGCCAGCAGGGGAAGAATGGCCGCCGTCGCTTCCAGGGTGGGCGCTAGTGCTGCCCGGGCGTCGTCGCGCTCTGATTCGGACAGGGTCATGGATTGGCGAAGCGATCGAATGCGGCGACGACTTCCGGCGGCGCCTGCACGAGTTCGATGAGGACGCCTTCGCCGCTCAAGGGAGATTCCTCGTTGCCCTTGGGGTGGATGAAGCAGATGTCAAAGCCGGCGGCCCCTCGGCGAATGCCGCCGGGCGCGAAGCGCAGGCCCTGGTCGGAAAGCCAGGCCACGGCGGCGGGCAGATCGTCGACCCAAAGCCCGATGTGGTTGAGGGGCGTGGCATGGACTGCGGGCTTTTTTTCAGCATCGAGGGGCTGCATCAGATCGACCTCGACCATGCCAGGACCGCTGCCCAGGGCACATATGTCTTCGTCCACATTCTCCCGCTCGCTGACGAAATTGCCCGTGACTGCCAAGCCGAACAAATCGACCCAAAGCGTGCGCAGGCGGTCCTTCGAAGGACCGCCGATGGCGATCTGCTGCAGGCCGAGAACCTTGAAAGGGCGTTGCATGGCTGAATTCTCCTGGGAAGGGATAATTCATAATTATAAAATCTTTCCGAGCGCCGGTCACGCCTGGCGGGATGAGCGGCTGCGGGCAAGGAGGAGCAGGCCGGCGGCGACCATGGGCAGCGAAAGCCACTGCCCCATGCTGATCGTGTAGGAATGCCCGAAAATGCCAGCGTCCGGTTCGCGAAAATACTCCGTCAGGAAGCGAAAAATGCCGTAGCCGATGAGAAAGACGCCAGAGATCGCTCCCCGGGGGCGTTTCGGCCCGGAGTAAAGCCAAAGGATGGCGAACAGTGCGAGTCCTTCCAGGCCGACGTGATACAACTGCGAAGGATGCCGTGGCAATGCATCGCCGGCCTGAGGGAAAATCATGGCCCAAGGCAGGCCGGGGTCCGCCGGTCTGCCCCAGAGTTCACCGTTGATGAAATTGCCCACGCGGCCGGCGGCAAGGCCGAGGGGCACGAGGGGGGCGATGAAGTCGGTGACGTCAAGCCAAGGTTTGCCATGCTTTCTCGACCAGAGGGCCATGGCGACCAGCACGCCGAGGAAACCGCCGTGAAAGCTCATGCCCCCCTTCCATACGGCCAGGATTTCCACAGGGTTGGCGAGGTAGTGGCCGGGCTCGTAGAACAGGATCTGCCCCAATCGTCCGCCGAGAATCACCCCCAGGACGCCATAGAAAAGAAGATCATCCAGTTGCTCGAGGGTCCAGGTTCCGTGTAGGCGCCGCCCGATGCGGTGGCGGCCGAGGAGATAGAACTGGGCGAAGGCCACCAGGTACATGAGGCCATACCAGCGCACGGCAAGGGGGCCCAGGGAAAGGGCGACTGGGTCGAACTGGGGGTGCAGGAGCATCGGGGAAAGGGTTTCGGCTAGAATTGGCCGATTATAGTCGCGGCCGCTTGAGCGGCTTTGTACGGAGTCTGTCATGCCCCACTATCGTTCCCGCACCTCCACCCACGGCCGCAACATGGCCGGCGCCCGCGCCCTGTGGCGCGCCACCGGCATGAAAGACGGCGACTTCGGCAAACCTATCATCGCCGTGGTCAATTCCTTCACCCAGTTCGTGCCGGGCCACGTTCACCTTAAGGATCTCGGCCAGTTGGTGGCGCGAGAGATCGAGGCGGCCGGCGGCATCGCCAAGGAATTCAATACTGTCGCCATCGATGACGGCATCGCCATGGGCCACGGTGGCATGCTCTACAGCCTGCCTTCAAGGGACCTGATCGCCGATTCCGTCGAGTACATGTGCAACGCCCATTGCGCCGATGCCATGGTGTGCATCTCCAACTGCGACAAGATCACCCCGGGCATGCTGATGGCCGCAATGCGCCTCAACATCCCTGCCGTCTTCGTTTCCGGCGGCCCCATGGAGGCTGGCAAGGTGAAATGGGAAGGCAAGACCATCGCGGTTGACCTCATCGACGCCATGATCAAGGCCGGCGACGCCAAGGTATCGGACGCCGAGGTGGAGAGTTTCGAGCGCTCCGCCTGCCCCACCTGCGGCTCCTGTTCCGGCATGTTCACCGCCAATTCCATGAACTGCCTGACCGAGGCCCTGGGCCTGAGCCTGCCGGGCAACGGCACCATCGTCGCCACCCACGCCGACCGCAAGGAGCTCTTCCTGCGGGCAGGCCGCACCGCGGTTGATCTCTGCAAGCGCTATTACGAGCAGGACGACGGCTCAGTTCTGCCCCGCTCCATTGCCACCAAAGCGGCTTTCGAAAATGCCATGGCCCTGGACGTGGCCATGGGGGGGTCCACCAATACCGTGCTGCACATCCTGGCGGCCGCCCAGGAGGCTGGTGTCGATTTCACCATGAGCGATATCGACGCCATTTCGCGCAAGGTACCTTGCCTGTGCAAGGTGGCTCCTGCCACCCAGGACTACCATATCGAGGATGTACACCGGGCCGGGGGCATCATGGGGATTCTGGGGGAGTTGGACCGCGCTGGACTCCTCCAGCGCGACGTCCCGACTGTGCATACCAAGACCCTGGGCCAGGCCATCGACCGTTGGGATGTGGTGCGCGAGCATGATCTCAAGATTCACCAATTCTTCAAGGCGGCTCCTGGTGGGGTCCCCACCCAGACAGCCTTTTCCCAGGATCGCCGCTATAACGAGCTGGACCTGGATCGCACCCACGGCTGTATCCGCAACGCCGCCAATGCCTATTCCAAAGAGGGAGGTTTGGCCGTACTGCACGGCAACATCGCCCGCGATGGCTGCATCGTCAAGACCGCCGGCGTCGATGAATCCATCTGGAAATTCACCGGTAGAGCCCGCGTCTACGAAAGCCAGGACGCTGCTGTCGAGGGTATTTTGGGGGGCGAAGTAGTGGCCGGCGACGTCGTGGTCATCCGCTATGAAGGTCCCAAGGGCGGCCCCGGGATGCAGGAAATGCTCTACCCCACTTCCTATCTGAAGTCCCGCGGTCTGGGTAAGGAATGCGCCTTGCTCACCGACGGCCGCTTCTCCGGCGGCACCTCCGGCCTGTCCATCGGCCATGCTTCTCCGGAAGCGGCCGATGGCGGCGCCATAGGCCTCATTGAGACCGGTGATAGCATCGAGATCGACATCCCTGCTCGCCGCATTCACTTGGCCATCTCGGACGCCGAACTGGCCAAGCGTAGGGTGGCCATGGAGGCGAAGGGAGCCGCCGCCTGGAAGCCTGCCCAACGTGAGCGCGTAGTGTCTGCGGCCCTTCAGGCCTACGCGTTGATGACCACCTCGGCGGACAAGGGCGCGGTGCGTGACGTGACCCAGATCGAGCGTCGTCGTTGAGCGGTGGAAAGGCAGGCTGTCCTGTAGCGTCAACGCACGGGGACGAAGGCGCGTTAAGCTTTTACCGCCGTCGTCTCGTTCCGCTGCGTGCTTTCACACACCGGTAAAAGGGCTTATCATCGGCGGCGCTTGTTTACCAACCGACAGATGGAGCGAATAAATGAAAGCAATCTACGTTGCGATGATGGCCGCCGGTATCGTCATGGCTGGTCAGGTTCAGGCTGACGAGGCGCTGGCCAAGGCCAAGAACTGCATGTCCTGCCACGCCATCGATAAGAAGCTGGTCGGACCCGCCTACAAGGATGTCGCGGCCAAGTACAAGGGTGACGCCAAGGCTCCTGCTGCCTTGGCTGCCAAGATCAAGGCTGGTGGCAAGGGCGCGTGGGGTGAAGTTCCCATGCCCCCCAACAACGTCACCGAGGACGAGGCCAAGAAACTGGCGGCCTGGGTTCTGTCCCAGAAGTAAGTTCGACATGCCCCGGAAGACCGGCTTTGGCCGGTCTTTTTGTTTGTGGTGCGGCAGCAAAACCCGTTGACAGGCTTTCTGGCCATCTGGATAATCGCGGGTTCTCTCGGAGGGGTTCCCGAGCGGTCAAAGGGATCAGACTGTAAATCTGACGGCTCTGCCTTCGAAGGTTCGAATCCTTCCCCCTCCACCAGTAAGTTGTCGTAGTACCTTGTGGTGCGGTGCGAAGAGAGCGTTTAAGCGGGTGTAGCTCAATGGTAGAGCTGAAGCCTTCCAAGCTTAAGACGAGGGTTCGATTCCCTTCACCCGCTCCATCGTGCTGTGGCTGAAGTTTTCTGAGGTAGGCCCATGTGGCTCAGTGGTAGAGCACTCCCTTGGTAAGGGAGAGGTCGGCAGTTC
>SSTB01000134.1 GCA_009469665.1 Azonexaceae bacterium
CGTTCTGGAGGGACAGTTCCGCAAGACCTTCGCCGACGCCGAGCGCAAGAAAGGCCAGACCGGCGAAAACCTCCTCCAGTTGCTCGAATCCCGCCTGGACTCCGTCGCCTACCGCATGGGCTTTGGGGCCTCTCGCGCCGAATCGCGCCAGGTGGTTCGTCACAATGGTGTTCTGGTCAATGGTAAGCGCGTCAATATCCCGTCTTATCAGGTCAAGCCGGGCGACGTCGTTCAATTGACCGACCGCGCCCGGGGTTCGCTGCGCGTCAAGGCCGCCCTCGAAGCCGCTGATTCCCGGGGCTTCCCCGAGTGGCTCGCGGTGGACGTGAAGGAAGGCAAGGGCACGTTCAAGGCACTGCCGCAGCGCTCCGAGCTGCCGGCGACCCTGAACGAAGGCCTAGTCATCGAACTTTATTCGAAGTAACACTCCCGCACAGGAACACCCCTCATGCAAAGCAGTGGACTTCTGAAGCCCCGTATCATCGACGTACAGAGCGTCTCGCCGGTGCAAGCCAAGGTGGTCATGGAACCGTTTGAACGCGGTTTCGGCCATACCTTGGGCAACGCCCTGCGCCGCATCCTTCTTTCTTCCATGCCCGGCTTCGCGCCGACGGAAGTCACAATCGACGGCGTGCTGCACGAGTACTCCACCGTC
The DNA here is from genome assembly GCA_009469665.1 of Azonexaceae bacterium. Next base: position 656 of record SSTB01000134.1, read on the forward strand.
GATGGCGTGCAGGAAGATGTGGTGGACATCCTGTTGAATCTGAAGGGCATCGTCTTCAAGCTTCACAACCGGGAAGTTGTCACCCTCTCCCTGAACAAGGAAGGTGAAGGCGCCGTCCGGGCCGGTGATATCGAGTTGCCCCACGATGTCGAGATCATCAACCCCGAGCACGTCATCGCTCACCTCTCTCCGGGAGGCAAGCTCTCCTTGGAGGTCAAGGTCGAGCGGGGTCGGGGGTACGTACCCGGAAACGTGCGCAATCTGGGGGACTCCAAGACCATTGGCAAGCTGGTCCTGGACGCGTCGTATAGCCCGATTCGCCGTGTCGCCTACAACGTCGAAAGCGCGCGCGTCGAGCAGCGCACCGACTTGGACAAGCTGGTGGTCGATATCGAGACCAACGGCGTCGTCGAGCCGGAGGAGGCCATTCGCTACGCTGCCCGCGTGCTGATGGAACAGCTTTCCGTCTTCGCAGATCTGGAAGGGACGGCACCCACCATCGAGGCTTCCAAGCCCGTACAGGTGGATCCGGTCCTCCTGCGCCCGGTGGACGACCTCGAGCTGACGGTTCGTTCCGCCAATTGTCTCAAGGCCGAGAACATCTACTACATCGGCGATCTTATCCAGCGCACCGAGAATGAGTTGCTCAAGACCCCCAATCTGGGTCGCAAGTCGCTCAATGAAATCAAGGAAGTGCTGGCCGCCCGTGGTTTGACCCTGGGCATGAAACTCGAGAACTGGCCGCCCGCCGGTCTGGAAAAGGCGTAAGCCTTTTCCGATCGCGGCAGTCAAGGGACGCCTGCAGAACATAGAAAGGATTAACCATGCGTCACCGTTTGGGACTTCGCAAACTCAACCGTACCAGCAGCCATCGCCTGGCGATGCTGCGCAACATGACCGTTTCGCTGCTGCGCCACGAAGCGATCAAGACCACCCTGCCTAAGGCCAAGGAACTGCGTCGCGTCGTAGAGCCCATGATCACCCTGGGCAAGACTCCGACCCTGGCCAACAAGCGCCTGGCCTTCGATCGGTTGCGCGATCGCGATATCGTGGTCAAACTTTTCGCTGAGATTGGACCGCGCTACGCCACCCGTCCGGGGGGTTACCTGCGCATCCTGAAGTGCGGATTCCGCGTGGGCGACAATGCGCCCATGGCTTTCGTCGAATTGGTGGACCGTCCCGAACCTACCGAGCCGGTGGAAGTCGCCGAAGAGCAAGCTGCTGCCTGATCGGGGCGGATCGCAAAAAAGGCCGGGATTTCCCGGCCTTTTTTGCGCCTGCGGCGGACGCGGCACGGGCGGGGCCTGTCACGGACAGGCAACGACCATCAAGGATACGTCGTCAGCCGCCATCTCCTCACCCAGGTGCTGCCGCAACGCCGTCTGGACCGCGTCGAAGCGCTGACCCGGCGTGGTGTGGGCCAGGCTGGCCAGGATACCTTCCGGCCCGAATTGGCCGCCTTCGCGGTCGGTGGCCTCGATGAGTCCGTCCGAATAGAGAAGGAGCTGACTTTCCTTTTCCCAGGTAAACGAGGTCGCCTCGGCGTCGATCTGATCGATGATGCCCAGGGGGACCTGGGTGGACGGGAATTCCGCCTCCTTGCGCCCCCAGCGATCGATGAGCAGTGCCGAAGGGGTTCCCCCCACCCAGATTTCGCCCCTCTTGCTGGTAGGGTCGAGGGCCACGACAGTGGCGGCGACGAAACGGCCGATGGGCATCGACTCGCGCAACTGCTGGTTGAGTTCCAGGATCAGTTCATGCACTGGCAGGTTCTGGGCGCTCATGCGGTAAAAGACCGTCAATACCGGCAGCACGCTGATGGCAGCGGCCAGACCATGCCCGGTCGCATCCGCCAGGAGGGCATAAAAGCGCCCCTGGGGTGAGCGTGCCGCCGCCACCACGTCGCCGCTGAAGTGCTGGGCAGGAATCACCTTGTATTGCAGGCAGGGATCCTGGAGCCCGCGCCGGTGCATCTGCTTTTCCACTAGGCGCATGGCGAGTTGTTGCTCGCTCTCGGTCTGGTCGTAGTACGCCTGAAGCTGGCGGGCATTCTCGTGCAGCTTGACTTCGGCAGCCTTGCGCTCCGAAATGTCGCGTACGACGCCGATGAAAAGGCGGGTGTTGTCGAGTTGAATCTCGGAAACGCCGAGTTCGGCAGGGAACAGGGCTCCGTCCCGACGCTTGCCGATCACTTCCCGCTCGCTGCCCATGATGCGTGGGGGCTCGCCGCCCACGTAGCGGCCGATGTAGCCATCGTGCTCGGAATGGTAAGGCTCCGGCATGAGCACCTTGACGTTCTGGCCGACCAGATCCGCGGCCGGCCAGCCGAAAAGTTTTTCCGTGGCCGAATTGCAGGCCAGGATCGTCGCCTTCGTGTCGATGGTGATGATCGCCTCGAGCACGTTGTCGGAAATAGCCTGGAGGCGCTTCAGGGCCTCGATCGACTGGGCCTGGAGGGTCAGCGATTTCCGCATCGAGCGCAGCTTCGCCTCCAGCACGATGAAATTGATCGGCTTGGTCAGGTAGTCGTCGCCCCCGGCATTGAGACCTTCGAGCAGGTTCTCGTCCCGATTCAGCGCCGACAGGAAAATGACCGGAACCCAGAGCTCCTTGACCAGGGCCCGGATGCGTCGGGCTGCCTCGAAGCCGTCCATGACCGGCATCATGATGTCGAGCAAGACTATGTCGGGGCGCTCCGCCTCGAAAGTCTGTACCGCCTCCTCGCCGTTTTCGGCCAACAGCACCTGATGGCCCAGCTTCTTGAGGAAGACCTGCAGGACGTGCAGGTTCGTCTTGTTGTCGTCGACCGCGAGGATGCGCAGGGGTTTGAGGGTATCAGTCATCGGAAACTGGCTTGGGGGCCGACAGGGCGGGATCAGATCACCGGCTCGCCAGCACCTTCGGTGGGTGGCGCGACCGGGAGCGTGATGGTGAATGTGGCGCCGCCCTCCGGGTTGTTCTTTGCCTCAATCGTACCATGGTGGGCCTGGATGATCTCGCGTGAGATAGCCAGTCCCAGGCCAGTGCCGCCGGCCCCGGTCTTGGTGGCGCTGCTCTGAACAAACTTCTCGAAGATCTGATCTAGCTCGTCAGCCGGAATGCCTACGCCGCGGTCGCAGAACTCGACCGACAGGGTGGGGGCGCCGAAGCAATCCCTGGCCTCGCCGATGCGCACCCCGATCTGTCCTCCTGGCGGCGAGAACTTGATGGCATTGGCGAGCAGGTTGTGGACGACGCGGGCGATCTGGACCGCGTCGCCAACCATGGAACAGTCCCGCGCCTCGAGGCTGAAACTGACCGTCAGGGCGTAGGGCGCGAGGAGGGACTCCAAGTCGCGGATGGCGTCGTTGACTACCCCGGCCAGGTCGAAGCGCGCCATGTGCATGGGCATGCGTCCCGCTTCCAGCCTAGAAAGATCGAGCAGGTCGTTGATGAGGACAATCAGCCGCTCGGCGCTTTGCCGGATGCGCTCGAAGTAGGGAATCGCTTTTTCTGGCGCCGCGTGGGCGCGTTCCATCCCGAGGCGGCTGAAGCTCATGATGGCGTGCATGGGGGTGCGCAGTTCGTGGGACATATTGGCCAGGAATTCCGACTTGGCCCGATCGGCCCTGGTCGCCGCGGCGAGGGCGCGGGAAAGATCGGCGGTGCGCGCCATGACCAATTCCTGCAGGTTGTCCCGGTGCCGGCGCAGTTCCGCCTCAATGCGCTTTCGATCCGTAATGTCGGTATAGATGGTGACAAAGCCGCCCCCGGTGAGCGGGGTGCCGCGCACCTCGATGACCCGGCCGTCGGGGCGGGAGCGTTCGAACTGGTGGGGCTGGGGGTTGGCGGCCTTGGCCATCAGTGCATCGGCCAGGGCTTCTGGATCGCCCGGACCGTACTCGCCGCGGCGGGCGTTGAACAGGGCGACTTCACGGAAGGTGGGCGTACGGGGGGTGAAGAGTTCGGGAGGGAAATCGAGCACCTCCAGCAGGCGCTGGTTGGCAGCGATGAAGTTGAGCTGGGCGTCGATGAGCGAGATGCCGCAGGGGACGTTGGCCAGGATGGTCTGTACGGTTTCGTGCTGACGCGCGAGCTTCTCTTCGGCGGCGTGTCTGTCGCTCACGTCGATGGCGATTCCCAGGTAGCCCGTGACGCTGCCGTCCGTTTCCCGCAGGGCGGTGACCGTCAGATCGACGCGCAGCAGCGCGCCGTCCACCCGCCGGTAGGTCCACTCCCTTCGCTCGAAGCCCTCCCGGTCCGGCAGAGCGGTGAAGACCTCGAAACCGTCTACCGGGCGTTGCAACCGTTGGGACAGTTCGGCTGAGCGTGCGGCAATCTCTTCCTCCAGATGGAACAGTGCCGGCGTTGCCTTGCCCAGCATGTCGCTCGCTTCCCACCCCAGCAGTTTCTCCGCCCCGCGGTTGAACAGGGTGATCGTTCCGCTCATGTCGGTGGCGATAATGCTGACCTCGGTGGCACCGTCCAGAATCGCCTGCTTGAACTGGTCCCGGGCGCGGATGGCGGCCTCGGCCTGGCGCAGATCCGCCGTCGTCTGGGCCGCATAGGCCATGGCCAGGTGTTTCTGGGTCAGGAGAAGAAAGACCCCGAGGGACAAGAGCAGCGCAATGGTGAGTCCCCCGACGATGATCAGGGTCGGCTCGGCGAAACTCGCCGCCGCGGGGCCGCCGCCGTAGGCAAATTCGAGCCGCCAGGTTCGGCCGCCGAAATCGATTTCGTGCTGGGTGTGCAGGGGAGCGGAATCCCAATCGAGTGCCGGCCGAGTGCTATGAAAGGGGACCTCGCCGGATTCCTGATCCTGGTCGAAGAGGCGCAGGGCCAGGGTATCGACCATCGTCTTCTGCGTCGTATCCAGAAATTCGCTCATGCGGTAAGCCGCATAGGCGACGCCGGTGAAGGCGGCGCGGCGCTCCTGCACGTTGCCGATGGGCGCCCCGGCGCGATACACGGCCCGCAGCATGAGGAAGGCCGACTGCTCCTCATCGTGCACCAGGACGACCTTGCGCGAAATGACGATGCTATCGATGTCGATGGCTCTTTCCACCGCCTCACGCCGTGCGGTTTCGGAATACAGGTCGAAGCCCCGGGCACGCAGCGCCACATCCTGCCCCGCGGCGAGCAGGTCCACGACGACCAGCATGGGCGAGTCTCCCGCGGGATAGACCTTGAAATCGCCTCCGCCGTCCCGCTCTCGGACCCGCGCCTCCAGAGCCCCCACCTCGCTGCGCAGCACGCGGGGGGCGAAGCCGTAGGCGATCATCCCCGGCAGATGACGGTAGGCATCGGCCCGAACGGTGTACAGCCGCCACTCCTCGGCACTGATCGTCTCGCTGCTGGCGAAAAAGGCGGCCAGATCCCGGATGAACTGGCCGTGGAACTGCAGCCGCTCCCGCATTTCGTAGGTCGCCTGCGCCGCCTCGCGCTGAAAGTCCTGATTGCGGCCATCTTCAAGGGCCAGGCGGCGATGCTTGCCATAACTGCAGGCGAGGGCGGCAAGGACCAGGAAGAGCACGACCGGCGCCACCCAGCGCAGGCGCGCCGAGGGGCGGGGCAGGGAGGGCGGAATCGGAGTTTTCATGGCGGGAGGGGGCCGACGCAGGCGATGGTATCAGGGCTTCTGCGCTGCGGATTCCTCCTGTTGCTGCAAGGCCCACATGCGGGCGTAGGTGCCGCCAGCCTGGAGCAGAGCGCCGTGGCTGCCCCGCTCGACGATGCGCCCCTCGTCCATGACCAGGATGAGATCGGCGTTCATGACGGTGGACAGGCGATGGGCGATGACCAAGACCGTGCGCCCCCGGGCGGCAAATTCCAATTGTGCCTGGATGGCCTTCTCGGTACCTGAATCGAGGGCCGAGGTCGCCTCGTCGAAAATGAGCAGGGGCGGATTCTTGAGCAGGGTGCGGGCGATGGCCACCCGCTGCTTTTCTCCGCCAGAAAGCTTCAGGCCCCGCTCGCCCACCCGGGTGTCGTACTTCTGCGGCAGGGATTCGATGAAATCGTGCAACTGGGCAGCCCGGGCCGCGGCCAGCACCTCCTCCCGGGACGCCTCGGGCCGGCCATACTGGATGTTGTAGAAAATGCTGTCGTTGAATAGCACCGTGTCCTGGGGAACGATGCCGATGGCGCTGCGCAGGCTGGCCTGCTGCAGGCTGCGCAAATCGTGGCCGTTGATGCGGATGGCCCCGCCGCTCACATCGTAAAAGCGGAAGAGCAGCCGGGCCAGGGTCGATTTCCCCGCTCCGGAAGGCCCCACCACCGCCACCGTGTGACCCGGGGCTATGGTGAAATCGACGCCGGCCAGGATCAGGCGCTCGGGCTCGTAGGCAAAGCGTACCGCCTCGAAATCGACCCGCAGGGGCGCAGCAGGCACCGCGCGGGCATCGGGCGCGTCGGCCACTTCGCGCTGTTCGGCCAGGAGGCCGAACATGCGCTCGATGTCGGTCAGCGCCTGGCGAATCTCCCGATACACCATGCCCAGGAAGTTCAGCGGCGTGTAGAGCTGGATGAGAAAGGCATTGACCAGGACCAGATCCCCCAGAGTCATGCTGCCCTCCACCACCCCGGACGCCGCCCGCCACATCATGGCCGTGACCCCCAGAGCGATGATGCCCTGCTGCCCGAGATTCAGGAGGGAAAGGGTTGTCTGGCTGCGGGTGGCCGCGTCCTCCCACTGGCGCATCTGGGCGTCGTAGCGGGCCGCCTCGAACGCCTCGTTGTTGAAGTATTTGACCGTCTCGTAATTGATGAGGCTGTCGATGGCCCGCGTGTTGGCGGCGGAATCCGACTCGTTCACCGCTCGCCGGATATCGATCCGCCAATTGCTCACCTTCACCGTGAATACGATGTAGGCAGTGAGGGAAAGGGCGGTGATGACGACGTAGCCCACGTCGTACTGTATGAAGAGAATCCCCAGCACCAGCGCAATCTCCACCAGGGTGGGCAGGATCGAGTACAGGCTGTAGGAAATCAAGCTGCCGATGGAACGGGTTCCCCGCTCGATGTCCCGCGAAACCCCGCCGGTTTGCCGATCCAGATGAAAGCGCAGGGCCAGGGAATGCAGGTGCCGGAAAACCTCAAGCGCCACGTGGCGCACCGCCTGCTGCGTTACCCGGGCGAAGAGCATCTCGCGCAACTCGGTGAACAGGGCGGTGGAAAAGCGCAGGGCGCCATACAGCAGCAAGAGCAGCGCCGGCAGCGCCAGGGCCTGCTGGGCGGGCGACAGGCCGTCGATCATGGCCTTGAACACCAGGGGCACGGATACGTTGGCCACCTTGGCCCCCACCAGACAGGACAAGGCCAGCACCACCCGCAGGCGATAGCGCCACAGATAGGGCAGCAGGGTGGCCAGGGTGGCGCGGATGTGCAGGGTTGGAACCGGCGATCCGGCGGGGGGACGGGGCAGGGCGGAGGAGCGGCGCATGGACGATTTCTGGAGCGGGAAGCGGGAGTATAGGAAAACTGCGCCGCTTCCGGGAAAATCAACCGTTTCCCTCCTGCCGAGCCCCTCTTCCATGGACCACATCGCCCAACTTCCCGCCAGCGAACCCACCCTGCGGGTCATGCCCATGCCCGCCGATCTCAACCAATATGGCGACGTCTTCGGCGGCTGGGTCATGGCCCAGGTGGACGTGGCCGGCGCCATTCCCGCCCTGCGCCGGGCACGGGGCCGGGTGGCGACCGTGTCGGTCAATTGCTTCCAGTTCAAACAGCCGGTTTCGGTGGGTGACGTGGTGAGTTTTTACGCCCGCGTCGTACGGGTAGGCAAAACCTCGATCACGGTGGACGTCGAGGTTTATGCGGAGCGCAACTACGCCGAGCCCATCGTCGTCCGTGTGACACAGGCGCAACTGACCTACGTCGCCATCGATTCCGAGGGGGAAAAACGGGACGTTCCCCCGGAAAATGCGTAAAATCCGGCCATTACTCAAGATTTTTGGATATTCGGGGAGAATTCCGTTGAACGCCCTTCGCCTGCGCCTTCTTCCGGCCTGCCTTCTGGCCGCCTTCTCGGGAACCGCCGCCGCCGCCGGCTTCCAATTGTGGGAACAGAACGCCAGCGGCATCGGCACCGCCTACGCCGGCTCCGCCGCCATTGCCGACAACGCCAGCACCATTTTCTTCAATCCGGCGGGGATGACGCAGTTGAGCGGCGTTCGAGTTTCCCTTGGTGTTTCTGCAGTCGGTCCGAGTTTCGAGTTCAATGATCGCGGCTCTTCGGGGACCGGCCTCGTGACAGGCTTGTCGGGCGGTGATGGGGGGGACGCCGGCGGATGGAGTGCTGTGCCGAATGCTTACTTGTCCTGGCAACTGAGTCCTCAGTGGTTCGTGGGTTTCGGGATTTCCGCTCCCTTTGGCCTGGCGACTGATTATGACGATGGCTGGATTGGACGCTATCACTCCCTCAAAGCGGATATCCGCACGGTGAATTTCAATCCCTCTGTGGCTTACAAGGTGAATGACAAAATTTCCCTCGGTTTTGGCGTCAATTACCAGCTTATCGACGCCAAGATGACCAGTCTCACCCACGTGGGCATTCCGGTGACTTCGGAATTGAAGGGTGATGACAGCGCCTGGGGTTGGAACGCAGGAGCCCTGTTCACACTGTCGCCCTCGATGCGCGTGGGGGTCTCTTACCGTTCCGCAATGCGCTACACGATAGACGGCGAGCAATCCGTTGCAACGACTGTCTTTCCGGCCAAGACCAAGGTTGAGTTGCCCGACACCTTCATTCTATCGGTCTGGCAGCAGGTTTCCGACCGCTGGGAAGCCATGGGTGATCTCTCCTATACGGACTGGAGCGATTTCGACAAGGCGGACATCGTGACGAAGAGTACTGGTACCCTTTTGGGTAGCGAACCCTTCAACTATCGCGATGCTTGGCGCATTGCCTGGGGTGCCGCATACAAGGCGAACGAGGCCTGGAAAATCAAGTTCGGCATCGCTTTTGACCACACGCCGACCAGCGATTCCCACCGTACTGCCCGTGTGCCCGACAACGATCGTCTTTGGCTGACGCTGGGAGCTCAGTGGAAGCCGAGTAAGGAATCGGCGGTCGATGTCGGTTACGCCTATCTTTATCTGCGCGATCCGTCGATCAACCAGACCAAGGTGCTGCCCGCCGGAACCGCCACCCTCCGCGGTCGCTACGACGACTCCGGGCACGTGCTGGGAATCCAGTATTCGCACGGGTTCTGACCGGCGGGCGGCCGGGGGCGCGGCTTGATTCCTGAACTGGGGGACGGGGTCTTCGGCTGGCGTGAGGCCGTCGTCGTCCTCATCGTCCTGGTGGGGGGCTATATGGGGTTTCTCCTGCTGCGCATGGGGCGCCTGCGGCGCAAGCTCGACCCTCCGGCGGCCGAGGTCTCCGCTCCCGGTGGGGCGGTAGTGGACATCCCCCCGCTTCCCGGCACCGATCCCGGCGAGCAGGAAGCTTCCCAGCCCGTCGCGCCGGCGGCCTGGGAAGAGGCGCCGCAGCAACTGGCGCGCTCCCCGGGGGCCGAGGGCCTGGAAGCCGAAGTGTTGCTGCTGCGGGACGAGGTCGATGCCCTGCGCGGCGAACTCGCTGCCCTGCGCCGCGAATTGCAGGCGGAAATCGCCCAGCGGCGTGCCCCCCAGGCCGTTTCTCCCCTCTATAACGACGCCATGCAAATGGCCACCGCCGGCCACAATGCGGCAACCATTGCCGAGCACTGCGGCATCTCCCGGGCCGAGGCCGACCTGGTCGTCGCCCTGGTCAATGGCCAGCGGTCCTGACCTACGGAGCAATCCATGAGCGAAGACACTCCCGAAAGCGGCGAACTGCGCGGCAAGCTATTGAAGCGCCTGATGGTGGCTGGGGGGCTGGTCGCCGTCCTGCTGGGGGTTCTCGCCTTCTTCGATCATCTGGCAAGCGCCCCGGAGGAGCCGGAGGCCCCGGTGTATAGCCAGCCGGTCCCCGTGCCGCCCAAAAAAGAAATGACCCAGCCGGTCAAGGGTGGCGAGCCGACGCCCGAGTCCAAGGCTGCTCCCGCGGAGCCGCCGGCCCCTGGGGTACCAGCCAAGCCCGAGGTGGCCGCCCAGCCGGAAGTACCCCAACCCCCCGCCGTGTCCGCAGCCCCCGTGCCCAAGTCCGCGCCGGTGGCACAGGCTCCCGCTGCGGTGCCCCCGTCGGCCGTTGCCGCGGCGCCCGCGGTGGGCGTGCCGGAAGGCACCGGCGCGCCGACTCCGGCTGACGCTCCCAGTCGTCCCGCCCCCCCAGCACCCGCGGCTTCCCCGGCGCCCCAGGCCGTCGCGCCGCGCGCGACCCAGGGCTACCTGCTCCAGGCTGGCGTCTTCAGCAGTCCCCAGAGGGCCGAGGAACTGCACGCCAAGCTGACCCTGGCGGGTATCCCCTCGACCCTGGAAGCCCGGGTCCAGGTGGGGCCCTTCAAATCCAGGCAGGAAGCCGACGCCGCCCGGGAAAAGCTGCGTGCCCTGGGCATCGATCCAGTCCTCATTCCGCCCGCCGGAAAGCGCTGATCGGGCAAGCCAAAACGGCTGGATTCAGCCCCCTAGTCTTGCGGCGGCGACCCGTGAACGGCGCTTATCCGACCCCTGCGTCCCTCACCTTTCGGAGCCGCTTGGCAAAAACTTCCATCTCCTTGGCCGCCTGGACATCGCCTCGCTCCGTCGCCACCTGGATGCCCATCTCGTAGGCGGCCAGGGCAGCGCTGTCTTCCCCGGCGGCCGTCAGGGCCTTGCCGAGGAGCTTCCAGGCCGCCGAATAGTGCGGGTCGCGGGCCACGGCCTCGCGCAGGCGGGCGGCGGCCTTGCAGGGATCGCCGGCTTTGAGGTGCTCGTTGCCGAGGGAGTAGCGCAGCAGGGGGCCATCCCGGGGACCGTCGAGAAGCTTTTCCAGGCTGGCGAGGGTGGGCGTCGTCATTTAACATCTCCGTCTTGCATTTTTCCTGAGACCCTACCATGAGCAAAACGATCATTTCCACGCCCCACGCTCCTGCCGCCATAGGCACTTATTCCCAGGCGGTGCGGGTGGGCGACACGGTCTACCTCTCGGGCCAGATCGGCCTGGACCCGGCCAGCGGCCACCTGGTGGAAGGCATCGATGCCCAGGTGCTGCGGGTTTTCGAGAACCTCAAGGCGGTCACCGAGGCGGCCGGCGGCAGTCTGGCCGATGTGGTCAAGCTCAATGTCTTCCTCACCGATCTGGCTAATTTCGCCAAGGTCAATGAGGCCATGGCCCGCTACTTTTCCCAGCCCTTTCCGGCCCGGGCTGCGGTGGGGGTCAAGGAACTGCCGCGGGGTGCCTTGGTGGAAGCCGACGCGGTGATGTTCCTCGGCGCATGACGCCAGCGGGGGCCGGCGCTCCCCCGACGGTGGAAGTCGCAAGCCCCGGACCGTCCCCGGGCGGTGCCCCGGGGAGCGCGGGGGCTGCCCCGATCCCGGCTTCGCTCGCCCTGCAGAAGAAGCTCGCCCGCCTGGGTCTCCATACCCGGGACGATCTTCTCGTCCACCTGCCCCTGCGCTACGAGGACGAAACCCGCATCACGCCGGTGGCCGACGCCCCCGAGGGCGTCCCGGTGCAGGTCGAGGTGACGGTGCAGTCGATCGAGGCCCAGTTCCGCCCGCGCCGCCAGTGGGTGGTACGCGCCTCGGACGCCAGCGGCGAGCTGTGGCTGCGCTTTTTCAGCCTCTATCCGGCCCAGCGGGCGTTCCTGGTCGAGGGCGCGCGCATTCGGGCCTTCGGCGAAATCCGGGGCGGCTTCTTCGGCGCCGAGATGATTCATCCCCGCTTCCACGCCGTGGCCGGTGACGAGCCCCTGCCGGCCGGTCTGACTCCCGTCTACCCCTGTACGGCCGGCGTGTCCCCAGCGGCCCTGCGTCGCCTCATCACCCAGGCCCTGCAAGACGACGATCTGGCCGACAGCCTGGATCCCGCCACCCGCCAGGGCCTCCGGCTGGCCGAGTTCGCCCGCAGCCTGCGTTTCCTCCATGCGCCGCCGCCAGGAACGCCGCTGGAAGCCCTGCACGCCCGCAACCATCCTGCCTGGCGGCGGATCAAGTTCGACGAAGTCCTCGCCCAGCAGCTTTCCCTGCGGCTGGCCTACCGCAGCCGCCGCCAGCTCGGCGCCCCGGTGCTGGCGGGTTGCGGCGAACTGGCCGGGCGCCTTCTGGCGGGCCTGCCCTTTGCCCTGACCGCTGCCCAGCGCCGGGCTGCGGACGAGATCGCCGCTGATCTGGCCCGGCCACATCCCATGCAGCGCCTGCTGCAAGGGGATGTGGGCAGTGGCAAGACCGTCGTCGCCGCCCTGGCTGCCTGTAGGGCGGTGGAGGCCGGCTGGCAGGCGGCCTTCATGGCGCCCACCGAGATCCTGGCCGAGCAGCACTACAAGAAACTTTCCGCCTGGCTCGAACCCCTGGGGGTTTCCCTCGCCTGGCTTTCCGGCAGCCTCAAGGGAAAGCACAAGCGGGCCCAGCAGGCCAAGGCGGCCACCGACGCCCAGGTGGTGGTCGGCACCCATGCCTTGATTCAGGATGCGGTCGATTTCTCTCGCCTGGGGTTGGCCATCGTCGACGAGCAGCACCGCTTCGGCGTCGCCCAGCGCCTGGCCCTGCGCAGGAAGGGCGCCAATCCGCACCAGCTCATGATGTCGGCCACTCCCATTCCCCGCACTCTGGCCATGAGCTATTACGCCGATCTCGACGTCACCCTCCTCGATGAACTCCCCCCCGGCCGCAGCCCGGTGAAGACCCGCCTGGTCGCCGACGCCCGCCGCGACGACGTGATCGCCTTCCTGGCCCGCCACGGCGCTGCGGGCCGTCAGGCCTACTGGGTCTGCCCCCTGATCGAGGAATCCGAGGCCCTGCAGTTACAGACCGCCCTGGAAACCCACGCCCGCCTCAGCGAAGAACTCCCGGAGCTGAGAGTCGGTCTGGTGCATGGCCGTCTAAAGCCCGACGAGAAACAGGCCGCCATGACGGCCTTTGCCATGGGCGAACTCGATGTCCTGGTGGCCACGACGGTGATCGAGGTGGGCGTGGATGTGCCCAACGCCAGCCTCATGGTCATCGAGCACGCCGAGCGCTTCGGACTCTCCCAGCTGCACCAGTTGCGTGGCCGGGTGGGGCGCGGGGCAGTCGAATCGACCTGCGTCCTGCTCTATGCCCAGCCCCTCTCCCAGACCGCCCGCCAGCGTCTGCGAGTAATTTTCGAAAACACCGACGGGTTCGAAATCGCCCGCCAGGACCTTCAGTTGCGCGGCCCCGGAGAATTCGTGGGCAGCCGTCAGAGCGGGGTTCCGCTGCTGCGCTACGCCGACCTGGAAATGGACGCCGATCTCGTCGAAGCCGCCCGCGCGGTGGCCGAAGCCCTCCTCGACACGGACCCGCAAGCCGCCCGGCTGCACCTGCGCCGCTGGCTGGGATCGCGCCAGGAATTGCTCAAGTCCTAGGGTCAGTGATCGTTCAGGTCACTTGAGCTGGATGATCACTGACCCTAGGCGCGCCGGGGGGCTACCCTTGCACGCGGCAGCGCTTCCCGGTAGCTTCCCGCCCTTTGCCGGAGACTTTCCATGAGCCCTCGTTTCCTCGTCCTGCTCGCCGCCCTGGCTGTGGCCCCCATCGCCCACGCTGCCCCCGAGACCACGCCCTCCGGTCTGGTTTATGAGTCCCTCAAGGAGGGCACCGGCCAGCAGGCTGCTCCGGAAGCCAGCGTCCAGGTGCATTACCGCGGCACCCTGGCCAACGGCACCGAATTCGACAGCTCCTACAAACGCGGCCAGCCCGCCACCTTCCCCCTCAACCGGGTCATACCCTGCTGGACCGAGGGCGTCGCCAAGATGCGCGAAGGCGGCAAGGCCCGCCTCACCTGCCCGCCCGCCATCGCCTACGGCTCCCGCGGCGCCGGCGGCGTCATTCCCCCCGACGCCACCCTGAGCTTCGAAGTCGAGTTGCTCAAGGTCCTCCGCTGAGCGTGGAAACGGATTACGGCCACCCCGACCTCACCCGGGCCGAGGTGGATGGGCGCAGCGGGCCGCTGATCCTGGAATTCGGCGCCAATTGGTGCGGCATCTGCCGCGCCGCCCGACCCGCCATCGCCGCGGCCCTGGAGGCGGCCCCGGTTCCCCACCTGCGCATCGAGGACGGCCCCGGCCGCCGCCTGGGCCGTTCCTTTGCGGTGAAGCTCTGGCCCACCCTGATCTTTCTGCGGGACGGCCGGGAAATCGAGCGCCTCGTGCGGCCTGCCGGCCCCGAAGCCCTCGTTGCGGCGCTGGAGCGCTTGCAGGCGTGAACGCCCTCCCTGGCGCCAGGGCGCTGGAGCGGGCCGGATTGGGCTTGCAGGCGGTCATCGACGCCGCCGCCCTGCCGTCCGCGCTGGCGGGTGGGACGGAAGGCTACCGCCAGCTCATCCTCTTCGGCCATGCCGGCCGCCGATTCTGGCAGGCCCTGGAAGCCGGAGGCCTCTGCGGGTCGGATCCTGTCGACAGCGCCAGTCGTGCCATCGTCTTTGCCTGGGCGGACGCTCATTTGGCGGGGGTGCGGCACCGCCTGGTTTATCCAGCACTCCCGGACAGCGCAGCGCTTCCCCTCAATCTGGGCGCCCTCGGTGACTGGCTGGGCTGGCAGCGGCCCTCGCCCCTGGGGCTAGGTATCCACCCCAGCTGGGGCACCTGGTTCGCCTATCGTGCCGCGCTGCTGGCCGATTCCGCTCTGCCCGTCACCCGGCCCACCCCCGTGCCGAACCGCTGCGAAAGCTGCCTGGGCCAGCCCTGCCTGACTGCCTGCCCCGCGGGGGCGACGGCGCTGACGGGCTTTCGCGTGGAAGCCTGCGTGGGGTACCGCTTGCGGCCCGCCTCGCCCTGTGCCGGCGATTGCCCGGCCCGCCGCGCCTGCCCGGTGGGGCGTGAGCACGCCTACTCCGAGGCGCAGATGCGCCATGCCTATGGGGTTTCGCTGGAGATGGCGAAGCTCCGGTAGTCCGGTTGGCGCAGGGGGTGCAGCAATACCGGTCGTCGGTCAGATAGGTTCTGCATTGTGCGGCCCGCCCCGCATCCCCGCTCGTCGCCCATCCTCGCCACGGCCTCGCCTATGGTTGGCTGCGGCTCGCTTCGCGCGATCGCTGCCGATGCGCGCCTCGGCAGCGACACAAACCGATCGGACTGGCTCGGCGGGCGTCCTGCGGCGCAAGGGAGGTGCGGAAGTAATCTTGCCCGGGATACCCCCGCAGGCTCCGCCACGTCTGCTTTCCCGGGTGAGTCGCAGTCATATGGAATTGGTGTATCTTTCTTTCCGGCTCCGGTAGGCCGCAATTCCTGGCCGTACTTGCGCACCCGGGGCCGCCCGTCCGACTGTCGCTCCCTGATATTCAGGCGGGGTTCTGTCGCCCGCCGCGTCTCCAGCCAACCAGGTGGGTTCGCCCTTCCCGCCGCCGCCCCGAGGACCAAGACCATGCCGATCGGTACCGTGTTCATTCCCGAAAAACTGCCCGACCTGCGCCCCTGCGCGCGCAATCGCTGGGGGGCCGGCGTCGATGTCGCCCAGTCCATGGCGCAGGCCCGCGTCATGGCGCTGTGCGGCGATGGCGGCGACGGGTGCTACGTGGCCGTGCTCGAGTCTCAGCAGGGTCCGGCGGCCAGTCTGAAGCTGGTCCATGTGAGCGGCAGCGGCCAGGTGCAGGCTTCGGGGGTCGTGCAGACGCCGGTCCTGGCCTTCATCATTCAGGCGGCCCTGGTGCCGGCGCCGGGGGGCGGGTGCATCGTGGTCTTCGCCACGCCTGCCCATGGAGCACCGCTGTTGGCCCAGCGTTTCGATGCCCAGTGCCTGCCCCAGTGGCCGCAGGCCCTGCGGGTGCTGCCCAGCGCCGGCGGCTTCACCGGGCTGGATTCCATCAGTGACGGCGCCGGGGGCGCGATCATCGCGGTCAATTCGGCCAATTTCGCCGGCGGAAGCGGGCGCAATGTGCTGGCCCAGCGCGTCAGCGCTGCCGGCGCCCTGCAATGGCCGGCCGGTGGCGTAGCCCTGTCCGGACCCCCGGCGTCGGGCGGGATGGCCCAGCTTGCCCTGACGCTGGCCGGCGATCGCATCGGTGCGGTGTGGATGGATCCGAACCCGATCGGGCCAAGTCCGATCGCCGGTACCTGGATCGACCTCTCCGGCAACGTGACCGCCGGGCCGTTCCCCATCGGTATGGGCTTTGATTTTCGCCATGACGCGGCCCCCCGCCGCGTCGTCGCCGACCCGGACGGCGCCATGTACGTCGCCTTCAGCCCCGATCCCATCAACGCGCCCCTAGTGGTGCAGCGCTTCGAGGCGGACGCCGATGTCCCCGCCTGGACGCGCAGCACGGTCGCGCTCTCCCATCCCCAGGCCTACAGCCTCGCCGCCGACGGTTCCGGCGGCTTCCTCCTGGCGACGGTCGAGACGACCGGCACGGTGAGCGTCGACAAGGTGGATGCCAGCAATATCTCCCACTGGCGCTTCACTTCGGCCCGCCACATCGCCACCGTGCCGGTGGGCGTACTCGCCAATCAACTGCACTTCAACCACGCCCGTCTGGTGACGGTCACGGCGCGCGACAAGGGCGGTGCTCTGGTCACCTTCGAGGATCACGGCGGCGAGGTCCCCAGGCTGATGTCCTGGTGTTGCGACGAGAAGGGCGCCGCCGCGACGCGGGACCCCATCGTGGCGGTGAGCCAGGGGGCGGGCCGTCAGTCCGACGCTCTGGCCGTCGTTTCGGCTGGCGACACCAGCATCGTCGCGTGGCAGGAGAGCAGCGGCGTTTCCGCGACCCTGATCGGCGCCCAGAAGCTGGGCTGTTGTCCGCCCAACGTTCCTCCGGGGCGTCTGCTCGAACCGCCACCTCCCCTGCCTTGCGCCATTCCGGTGGGTCTGCCCTGGGTACCGGGGGGCGGGCGCTTTGGCTTCCCCCTGGGTGGGTTGCGGCTGCTGCTCACCTGTGGCGGCCGCGGCTGGCGGGGCGGTCTGCTTCCCTTGCCGGCCCTTTATGGTCAGCCCGGCATCAGGCTGCCGGGGAGTTTCGGCGTGCAGGGCGTTCCCGCGCCGTCCTGGACGCGTCTGACTGTTACCGGCCTGCCGTCAGGGACCAAGCTTGAACTGTTCACCCACAAAGGCGACAAGGTGGCGACGGCCAAAGCGGTCGCCGCCGCAGGGGCGACGGTGCACACCCTCGATTTCGAGCCCTCGGCCAAGCGTAGCTATGTGCTCGTCTTCGTGGTGAAGGGCAAGGGCCTTGAGGGGATCGACGTTCCTGTCGGTCTGCAAGTCGAGGCGGGAGTCGGCAAGCCGCCCGTGTTCGAGGCGCCGCTCGACACGGCGGCGCCTGACGTGCCCAAGGGCAAGAAGAAAAAATCCGCTCCCGCAGCCAAGAAGTCCGCCGCGCAGGCACCCAAGCTTGCCGATGCCGCGCAGCTGCCGAACAAACGCAAGCGCAAGTCCTGACCGCGCCGCGAGGGGAGCCGGGGAGCTCCCCTCAAGCCAGCATTCCTATCCCCAGTCCCGCCAGAGCGCAGCCCAGGATCACCGGCACCACGCCGATTTTGTAGCGGAAGAGCGCCACCGCGGCTCCGGCGGCAATGAGGGCTGCGACGGGGTCGAAGGGGCCGTCGAGGCCCTTGGGCCACAGGACGTGGTAGGCGAAAAAGAGGGCGAGATTGACGATGACACCCACCACGGCGGCGGTGATGGCGGTGAGGGGGGCGGTGAATTTGAGATCGTTGTGGGTGGTTTCCACGAAGGGGCCGCCGGCCAGGATGAAGACGAAGGAAGGCAGGAAGGTGAACCAGGTCACCACTGTGGCCGCCGTGGCGCCAGCCAGAAAGAGATTTTCCGGGCCAAAGAGTGCCTGCTCGTAGGCGCCGACGAAGCCGACGAAGGCCACCACCATGATGAGCGGGCCGGGCGTCGTTTCGCCCAGGGCCAGGCCGTCGATCATCTGGGCCGGCGTGAGCCAGCCAAAGTGGCTCACTGCGCCCTGGTAGACGTAGGGCAGCACCGCATAGGCGCCGCCGAAGGTGAGCAGGGCCGCCTTGGTGAAGAACCAGCCCATCTGCGTCAGGGTGTGCTCCCAGCCCCAGGTCAGCGCCAGGGCGGCGAGGGGGAGGACAGCCAGCAGGATGCCGATGACGGCCACCCGGATGAGTCGCGGCCAGGTGAAGCGGGCGTGGTCCGGGATGGGCGTCGCGTCGTCGATGAGGGCCGGACCAAAGAATTTTTCCGCCTTGCCGTGGCCGCCGGAGCGGAATTTTTCCGGTAGGAAGCGGCCGCCGAGGAAACCCAGGGTTGCCGCCCCCGCGACGATGGCGGGGAAGGGAACGGCCAGGGCAAAGATGGCGACGAAGGCTGCCGCCGCGATGCCGATCAGGAGGCCATTCTTCAGGGCGCGGGAGCCGATACGCCAGGCCGCCTGGACGACGATGGCGGTCACCGCCGGCTTGATGCCGTAGAACAGCCCGGCCACCAGGGGCACCTGGCCGTAAGCCGCATAGACCCAGGACAGGGCGATGAGGATGAAGAGCGACGGCAGGACGAAGAGGGCGCCCGCCGCGATGCCTCCCGCCGTGCGGTGCAGCAGCCAGCCGATGTAGGTGGCGAGCTGCTGCGCCTCCGGTCCGGGCAGAACCATGCAGTAGTTGAGGGCGTGTAGAAAACGCCCCTCGGAGATCCAGCGCCGCCGCTCCACGAGTTCGCGATGCATGAGGGCAATCTGACCGGCGGGCCCGCCGAAGCTGAGGAAGCCCAGATTGAGCCAGAAGGCGAGGGCCTGGCGGAAGGACACGGGCGCGGGAGAGAGCATGGGGGGCAAGCCAAGGGAGACGCGGGAGGGCGTAGTGTAGCGGCGGGGCGCTCGCGCGAGTGTCTCGGCCCAGTAGTCAGTCACACAGGTTTCGCTATGTTCGGCCCGCCCCGCATCCCCGCTCGTCGCTCATCCTCGCCATAGCTTCGGCTAGGGCTGCGGTTCGCTTCGCGCGATCCGGGCGCAGATGCGTGCCTCGGCATCGGCGCAAACCGATGTGACTGACTACTAGGCCAATGTGCCCGCATCCCGGTGGACTTGACCGCATGTAGTGCCCTCAGGATACTCCCTGGCGTCTTCCATCCGTCATTGCCCGCCCCCGTGCTGCGAGAAATCAGGAAAACGCGTCAGGTCGAAGGTGAGCCCCCGCGCAAGTGGTACTTCGCCCGGGAGTTCGACCTCGTGGTCTGGTTCGACCCCGAGGGCCGGCCGGCGGCGTTTCAACTGGCCTACGACAAGCATCGCGACGAGCAATCGGTGGCCTGGAGCGCGGAACGTGGCTATCGCCATTACGTGGTCGAGACCGGCCGTCGGGCAGGAACGCCACTCCTCGCTCCTGGAGGGCGTTTTCCGCGAGACCGGGTGCTGACGGCGTTTCGCGCCCAAGCGGAGGAACTGCCTCTGGAGGTCGTCGACTTCGTCATCGGCCGGCTGCGTGACTACGACGGCCCCCTGCTCGAAACGGCCGAAAACGAAGCCCTGCGCATGCAGCGCGCTCTGGAGCGGCTGGGTTTCAACGATCCGGAGGACGCGGCCAGGTGATGACCATGAAAGGTTTCAGTCCTTGTAGTGTGGGGCTGGGTCTGAGGCGCTAAAAATGTCTCGTTGACAATATGTGTCGACGTAACTACGATTGTCGATATGAAACACGACTACAGCCGCGCCCTCCCCGAAGAATGGAAGCCTCTCTCCAAGGTATTCACGGCCCTGGGCGACGAGCATCGGCAGCGCATCCTGCTGCTGTTCGAAAAGGGCGAGCGGCTCAATGTCGGGCAGATCGCCGAGGTGTCGACCCTGACCCGGTCCACCGTCTCGCACCATTTGAAGATTTTGCGAGAGGCCGAGGTGCTGGTTTCGGAGAAGATCGGCAAGGAAGTCTGGTTCTGGATCAATCGGCCTTATTTGGAGGGTGTTCTGGGCAATGTCTTGGGGTATGTCCAGGACAGCGCCTAATATTTTTTTGTGCAACATATCGAGTTACTTATGTATATCGTTACTTATGTGGAATGCTTCGTTTATAGTGGCGGCGGGAGGAAAGTGAAACCATGCGTTCGTTGATCAAACCTGTGCTGCGCGGGCTTTGCCGCGTGCTGTTCCGTGTCCGGGTCGAGGGCCTGACGCGGGGATTCGATGCTGGCAGGCTGCTGGTAGTGGCCAACCACGAGTCGTTTCTCGATGGCTTGCTGCTCGGCCTCTTCCTGCCCATCGACCCGGTCTTCGTGGTGCACACGGGGGTGGCCAACGACTGGTTCTTCCGCCTGCTCCTTTCGCAAGTCGATTACCTGGCGGTGGACCCCACCAGTCCCATGGCCATGAAGAAGGTCATCCGCCTGCTGGAAACCGGGCGCCCAGTGGTCATTTTCCCCGAGGGGCGCATAACCACGACCGGCAGCCTGATGAAGGTCTATGAAGGCCCAGCCTTCGTCGCCGCCAAAACCGGGGCGACGGTGCTGCCGGTGCGGCTGGACGGGCCATCGCGCAGCTATTTCTCGCGGCTTTCCGGCAAGCATCCCCGCGTCCTCTTCCCCAAGGTGCGGGTGAGCGTGTTGCCGGCCACCACCATTCCTATGCCTGAGGCGCCCACCGCCAAGCTGCGCCGCCGCAAGGCCGGCGAGGCCATGCGCCGGCTGATGCAGGAAATGATCTTCGCCTCCCGCCCGCATCAGACGCTGTTCAGCGCCCTGTGCGACGCCGCCGACGTCTTCGGCAAGAATCGCCGGGTGCTGGAGGACATGAAGCAGATCGAGTATTCCTACAACGACCTGCTCAAAATGGCCCTCATGCTCACCCGCTTGGTGGAGCGCCACACGGCGGAGAGCGAGCGGGTCGGCCTGCTGCTGCCCAACCTGGCGCCCACCCTGGGGCTGCTCATCGGCCTCACTGCCCGCCGCCGGGTGCCGGCCATGCTCAACTACACCGCGGGGGTGGATGCCATGCAGGCGGCCTGCACCGCCGCGGAGGTGCGAACCATCGTCACCTCCCGGGCCTTCGTCGAGCAGGCCAAACTTTCCGACAAGTTGGCGGCCCTGGCCGGCATCCAGTGCCTCTACCTGGAAGACTTGCGCGAAGCCATTGGCCTGGGCGACAAGCTCTGGCTGATGCTGTGGGCCATCCACCGGCCCCGGGCCTTCGAGCTGCCCACATCGCCGGAGGAAGCCGCCGTGGTGCTGTTCACCTCCGGTTCCGAAGGCAAGCCCAAGGGCGTGGTGCTGCCCCACCGGGCGATCCTCGCCAACATCGCCCAGGTGCGGGCGGTGATCGACTTCTCGGTGGACGACAAGGTCTTGAACGCCCTGCCGGTCTTCCATTCCTTCGGCCTCACCGCCGGGGCGCTGCTGCCGGTGCTCACGGGGGCCAGCCTCTTCCTCTACCCGACGCCGCTCCACTACCGCGTCATTCCTGAACTGGCCTACGACCGGAATTGCACGGTGCTCTTCGGCACCTCCACCTTCCTCGCCAATTACGCCAAGTTTGCCCATCCCTACGACTTCTACCGCCTGCGCTACGTGGTGGCCGGCGCCGAAAAGCTGTCGGAGGCCGTGCGCAACACCTGGTTCGAGAAATTCGGCATCCGCATCTTCGAGGGCTACGGCGCCACCGAGACGGCCCCGGTGCTGGCCGTGAATACGCCCATGGCCTTCCGCAGCGGCACCGTGGGCAATCTCCTGCCGGGGATCGAGGCCAAGCTGCTGCAGGTGCCTGGCATCGACCGCGGCGGCATCCTCCACGTGCGCGGACCCAACGTCATGGCCGGCTACCTCAAGGCCGACCGCCCCGGCGTGCTGCAACCGCCGGCTTCCGATGCGGGCGAAGGCTGGTACGAGACCGGAGACGTGGTGGAATTCGACGACGAGGGTTTCGTGAAAATCGTCGGCCGGGTGAAGCGCTTCGCCAAGATCGCCGGTGAAATGGTCAGCCTGGAAGTGGTGGAGAAGCTGGCCGTGGCCACCTCTCCGGCCCAGACCCACGCCGCCTCCAGCCAGCCCGACGCCGCCAAGGGCGAGGCCCTGGTGCTGTTCACCACTGACGGTGCGCTTTCCCGCGAGCAGCTGGCGGCCAAGGCGCGGGATCTGGGCATTCCGGAACTGGCCGTGCCGAGGAAGATCCACAAGGTCGATGCCCTGCCCCTGCTGGGCACCGGCAAGGTGGATTACGTGACGCTGAAGCGGCTGGCCGAAAGTGTCTGATGCCATGAACCTCAAGACCCCACCCCATTCCCCCGCCCGCCGCCGCTTCGTCACGGCCCTGACCGGAACTGTCGCCGTCGGCGCCGCCGGCTGGGCCGCAGCCCGGCCCCTGCTGATCAACCCCTGCCGTGCCGCCCTGCCGCCTCAACTGGCGGCCAGTCCCTGGCTTGCCCGGGCCTGGGAGGGCGTCGACCCGGCCCGTGTCTGGGATTGCCATGTCCATGTGGCGGGTACCGGCGACGGAGGAAGCGGCATCGAAATCGGCCCGCAGCTCTCTTCCTGGCTCTACCCGGTGCAGTACGCCCAGCGCCTCTTCTACATGAACGCCGGCTGCGCCCACGACGCCCCGGGCCGTGTGGATGCCAGCTACGCCGCCCGCCTGCAAAACCTGGTGGAGGGCATGCCCTCCGGCTTCAAGGTACTGCTCTTCGCCTTCGAGCGCCCCTACGACGAAGCCGGCCACCCCCTAGCCGAGCACATGGCCTTCCATGTGCCGGACACCTACGCTCGCCAGCTGGCCGCCGCCTACCCGGCCGGTTTCGAGTGGGTGGCCTCCATCCACCCCTACCGGCCGGATGCCGTGGACGCCCTGCAGGCGGCCATCGCCGGCGGTGCCAGGGCGGTCAAGTGGCTGCCCGCCGCCATGGGCATGGACCCGGCCTCGCCCAAGTGTGACGCCTTCTACCGCCTGCTGGCCGAGGCCCGGCTGCCTCTCATCGTTCATTGCGGCGAAGAAAAGGCGGTCAAGGGCGGCGACACCCAGCACCTGGGCAACCCCCTTTTGCTGCGCCGCGCCCTCGATGCCGGCGTCACCGTGGTGGTGGCCCACTGCGCCAGCATCGGCGAAGACATCGATGTCGATGCCGGCAGCGCCGGCCCCCGCCGCGAGAGCTTCGAACTCTTCGCCCGCCTGATGGCCGAACCCCGTGCTCAAGAACTGCTCCACGGCGACATCTCGGCCCTCGTGTTGCGCAATCGCTCCCCCGAACGCATCAAGGCCATCCTGCAACGGACCGACTGGCACGGGCGACTACTCAACGGCTCCGACTACCCGCTGCCCGGTGTCCTGCCCATCATCTCTCCCGCCGCTCTGGCCCGGGCCGGGCTGCTGCCGGCCGAAGCCGTGGATGACCTGGAGGCGGCGCGCGAACACAACCCCCTGCTCTTCGACTTTGCTTTGAAACGTCTGCTGGCCTGGGAAGGGAAATCCTTCCCGGCAGCGGTGTTCGAGACGCGGCGGGTATTTCAGGCCAGTACAGAATCGATCGAGGGACTCCACCATGAATGAAATGCCGGGCACCAAACCGTTCCGGAGACTTGCTGCGGTGCTGCTTGGGGCGGGCTTGGCGTTGCCGGCAGGCCTCCAAGCAGCCGCCATCGACAGCGCCGTCGCCAGCGGGGCCATCGGTCTCTACGGCGCTGCGGACTTCCGTCTGGCTACCGGGCGTTGTTCGGACTGCCTCGCCGAGAAGCAGGCGCTGTGGTACTTCGCGGACGACGTCCTGGCCGTGCCCAGGTCCGGGGCGGCGGGATTTTCGCCCCGCCTGCGCGCCCAGGACGACGTGCGCCAGTGGCGGGCGGGGCGTACGGCGGGGACGGCGCCGGAGCGGCCGACGCCGGTATGGATCGGTTCGCCCGAGAAGGCCAGCGCTTGGGCCTTGAGTGCTGATGGGACGCGCCTGGTTGCCGCGGATGGCAGTTCGCGGCCTCTGGCACTGGTGGACAAGATCGAGGCCAATCGATCCTGGTTCGACGCCAGCAGCTTGCGCTATTTTGCCGGCCGCTCCCTGAGCCTGCGGGGCCGCAGCGACGGCGAGCGCTTCGTGGCGCGGACGCTGTGGCCCGAGGATTTCGCCCTGGCGCCGACCGCCCCGGCTCCCCTCTCGGCCGGGGAAACCCTGGCCGGCCTGGTGCGGGCGGACAAGGGGGGGGCTCAGCTTCCCCTGGCCTCCCGGGTGCTGTGGCAAAAGGAGGAGGGCAAGACGGTAGCGTTGGCCGGCAAGCCCGTGCTGGCCTTCATGCTCAACGGCGCCCAAGGGGATGACGACGAAGCCCACGGGGGCCACTTCGCCATCGCCACCGGGCGCTTCGGACCCCGGGGCGAATGGGGCGACTGGCTGGTCAATAACTTCTACGGCCTCGATTCCTACAGCGAAAAGGGCATCGTCGCCGCCATGCTGCCCATGGATGCCTATATGGGCGACCTGAATTCAGGCCAGTCCTGGTATCGGCCGTCGCATATGCTGATCGCGGTGTTGAAGGACGAGCGGGCGGCGCGGGAATACCAGGAGGCCATCGCCCGGGTCTTCACCCATTTTTACCGCCACGACTTCGCCTACCGCCACGCGACGGCCAATTGCGCGGGGATCAGCGTCGAGACGCTGCGCACCCTGGGCTGGGCGATTCCCAAGGAAGGGGCGACCAGTCGCCTGAAGGCGGCCGCGGCGCTGCCCTATATGGCGATCAAGGACCGCGATCTGGAGAGCGGGACCAAGGCCTACGACTACCTATCCGCAGAAGTGACCAATCTCTATCCCTTCGTGGCCTTCGATGCCATCGGCCGCGATCTGCTCGGGCGCATCACCCGGGGCGGCGCCCGCAGCGAGCTGGAGAAGGTGCTGGCCGAGGACGTCGAGGCCATCGTCTTCGTGCGCATCCCGCAGTTCCCGTCGTCCCGGGCCTTCGGCCAGGCGCCGGTGGCTTCCTTCGACGAATACATGAGCCGCGTCCCCGAGGACCGGGAAAAGTGGGAAGTGGTGCCGGTGCCGCCGCGGACCTTTCCACCGGAAATGAAGGATGCTGCCGCGCCGGCTGATGCATGGGAACCCTCGTCCTACGCCCTGGCCGCTTATGGCAGCCTGTTCGGCGTGGCCACCATCTCCTTGGTGCGCCGTCGCAAGGCCAAAAGCGGCAAGCAGGAGGTCGCCCGATGAGCAGCCAGTTCCAACTCCTCAGGGAACGTCGTTTCCGGCCTTTCTTCTTCACCCAGTTCCTGGGAGCCTTCAACGACAATGTCTTCAAGACGGCCCTCATTACCCTGGTGACTTTCCGCGCCGGGCAACTCACCGATCTCGACGGCAAAACCTTGGCCACCCTGTTGCCGGGGCTCTTCATCCTGCCCTTCTTCCTCTTCTCCGCCACCAGCGGTCAGATCGCCGACAAGTTCGAAAAGTCTGCCGTGGCGCGGGCGGTCAAGGTGTTCGAAATCGGCATCATGCTACTTGCCGCCTGGGGCTTCCTGAACAACAGCCTGTGGCCACTGGTGGCGGCACTTTTTCTCATGGGCGTGCACTCGACCCTCTTTGGCCCAGTCAAGTATTCCTACTTGCCGCAGCATTTGAAGGAAGAGGAACTGGTCGGTGGTAACGGCATGATCGAGATGGGCACTTTCGTCGCCATCCTGGTGGGGGAAATCCTGGGGGCCTGGCTGGCCACTTCGTCTTTCGGACCGGGTCTCATGTCAGCTGTGGTTGTGGGAGTCGCGGTCGCCGGCTACTGGGTGAGCCGGGGGATACCGCTTTCTCCGGCCGCCGATCCCGGCCTGAAAATCAACTGGAACCCCGTCACCGAGACCTGGAACAATCTGCGCTTCGCCCACGGCAACCGGACGGTGTGGCTCTCGCTGCTGGGGATTTCGTGGTTCTGGTTCTACGGGGCCACCGTGCTGGCCCAGTTCCCCAGCTACGCGAAGGATGTGCTGCACGGTGACGAAAGCGTATTCATCCTGCTGTTGGCGGTGTTTTCCTTCGGCATAGGTTTGGGGTCATTGCTTTGCGAAAAACTCTCGGGTCATAAGGTGGAAATCGGTCTGGTACCCTTTGGGGCCATCGGCCTGACCCTCTTTGGCGTCGACCTGTATTTCGCCACGCCGAGGGGCGCGGCACCTGCCGAAGCGTGGGCCTGGAGCAGCTTCCTGGTGCAGCCTGCCCATTGGCGCACCCTGGCCGACGTGGTTCTGCTCGGCCTTTTCGGAGGGTTCTACATTGTTCCCCTCTACGCCCTGATCCAGACCCGCAGCGAAAAAAGCCACCAATCCCGGGTCATCGCCGCCAACAACATTCTGAACGCCCTGTTCATGGTGGTTTCGGCCGGGGTGTCCATGGCGCTTTTCGCGCTTGGGCTGAGCATTCCGCAGCTTTTCCTGGCGACCGCCCTCTTCAACGCGGTAGTGGCGATCTACATCTACTCACTGGTGCCGGAATTCCTCCTGCGCTTCATCGTCTGGATCCTGGTGCACTCCATCTACCGCCTCGACTGCAAAGGCGTTGATGAGCGGGTGCCGGAGAAGGGTGGTGCCCTGATCGTCTGCAACCATGTGAGTTTCGTCGACGCCCTGGTGATTTCCGCGGCCTGCCGCCGGCCGATCCGCTTCGTCATGGACCACAACGTCTTCCGGCTGCCCATCCTCAATTTTGTCTTCCGTCACAGTCGTGCCATTCCCATCGCCTCGGCCAAGGAAGACCCGGCCATGAAGACGCGGGCTCTCGAAACCGCAGCCCAGGCCCTGGCTGACGGTGAGCTGGTGGGTATCTTTCCCGAGGGCAGGGTGAGTGAAGATGGAGAAATCCACGAGTTCCGGCCCGGCGTGAGCGTGATCCTGGAGCGCAGCCCGGTGCCGGTGGTGCCCCTGGCCCTGCGCGGCCTGTGGGGCAGCTATTTTTCCCGGGTCGATGGGCGGGCCATGAAGACTCCCTTCCGCCGCGGATTGTTCTCCCGCATTGGCCTGGTGGCGGGGGCGCCGGTGGCGGCGGCCGAGGCGACGCCGGACGCCTTGCGGGCTGCCGTGGCCGAACTGCGCGGGGATTGCCGCTAGGCGCACCATGGGCAAGACGCTCCTCCTGATCCTGCGCGGCCTGCTCCTCCTGGTGGGGCTTGCCCTGCTGCTGGGGGGCGGTACCTGTATGGCCTTCCTGCTGCCGGAAGCCTGGCGCGTCGGCAACGGGAGCAATCTCGCACCCTTCCTGCTGGTTTCGGTGCTCGCCTTCGGCGTCGGCTTGATACTGATCGTCACCATGCTGCGGGCGAGGGGGCGGGCGGATGATTCCGGCGGCACCGGCGCGCCATCCGCCGGTGGCAACGGAAAGCGAGGGGAATAGCCATGTGGTTCCTGGGAATGCTCATCGGGCTCCTGCTGGGCGCGCCGTTTGGAGGTGAGACCGCCGTGGGAGGGGCACTGATCGGCCTGGTGGCGGGGATTCTTGCCGGAGTCCTGCGACGGCCGGCCGGAGAAGCCGCGGCGCCGGCCGCCACGGAGGAACGCCTCAAGCTGCTGGAAGATCAGGTGGCTTGGCTGCGCCGGGAATCCGTGGCCCTGCGGGCTGAACTGGCGGCCCTGGGCGGCGGGTCTGCGGGGGCGCTGACTCCCGCCGCGAGCCAATCGGCTGCCTCGCCCGAGGCGCCCTCCGTCTTCATCGACGAAACGCCCACTCAGCCCGGATACGATTTCTCCCCCGCAACGCTGCAGGCCGACGCCGCGCCTGCGGCACCGCCACGAACGGCGGCCGACGGCGGCGAGACTGTCCGCCAAGCCGAGACCCGGGCGGCGCCGGACGAGGTACCCGCTGCTCCCACGCTCTGGCAGCGCCTCATGGCCGGCAACCCCCTGGCCAAGATCGGCGTCGTGCTGCTCTTCTTCGGCGTTGCTTCCGCCCTGCGCCTGGCGGCGGACTACGGCTTCCTGCCGGTGCCTCTGCGCCTCCTGCTGGGGGCTGTGGCCGGGACGGCGATGGTTGCCTTCGGCTGGCACAAGGTGCGCCAGGGAGGCCACTTCGCCTTCGGCATCGCCCTCCAGGGGGGCGGTTTCGCCATTCTCTACTTGATCGTCTATTTCATGTTGGCCCGCTACGGCCTGCTGGGGCCGACGCCGTCCTTCGCGCTCTTCGCCCTGCTTGGTGTGGCCTGCGTGCTGCTCGCTGTCGCCCAGGACGGCGTGGTGCTGGCCGTGTTCGGTCTGGCCGGCGCCTTCGCCGCGCCGGTACTGGCTTCCACGGGCAGCGGGGATCCGGTGGGGCTCTTCGGCTATTTCGCCCTGCTCAACGCCTTCATCGTTGGCGTCTCCTGGTTCAAGGCCTGGCGCTTGCTCAACGTCACCGGCTTCGTCTTCACGTTGGGGGTGGGCGTGGCCTGGGCGCTTCAGCACTACCACGCCGGCCACCACGACGTGTGCCAGGGCTTTCTCGTCTTCTTCTGGGCGCTGTACGCCGTGACGCCGGTGCTCATGGCACTCTTCCGGGCGCCGGGCTGGGCAGGCTGGAGCGACGCCACCCTAGTGTTCGGTACGCCCCTGGTGGGGTTCGCCCTGCAATCCCAACTGGCGGCGGACCGTTACGAACTTGCCTGGGCGGCCTTCGCCGCGGCGCTGGCCTACGGTGCCCTGTGGTGCCTGCTGTTCCGCCGCGGCGATGCAGAAAGCCGCTTGCTGGAACGCTGCCAACTTGGTCTGGCCATCGCCTTCGCCACCCTGGCCGTGCCGCTGGCCTTCGGCGTCCAGGTGACGGCCGCCTTCTGGGCTCTGGAGGGCGTTGCCGTGCTGTGGTTCGGTGTGGCGCAAGGTCGGCGGCTGGCCATGGCCACCGGCTCCCTCCTGCAAGCTGCGGCGGGCGCCTATTTCCTCTACGGTCTGGAGCGCATGTCCACGGCCCTGCCCGTCATCAACGACGTCTGCCTGGGCGCCGTACTCCTGGCCGGAGCCGGCTTTGCCAGCGCCCGCCTGCTGCGCCGCTTTGCCGATGGGCCGGCGGCGGGAG
>SSTB01000014.1 GCA_009469665.1 Azonexaceae bacterium
CTAATGCACCGTACACACCATGCACGGATCAAAGGAGCGCACCACATGCTGCACGGTGGGCGGGGCGCCCTCCCCGGCGGGCAGGCCGACCAGTGCCTGCTCGAGGGGGCCGGGCTGCTCCAGGTGGTCGCGGGGGGAAAAATTCCAGGTGGTGGGCGCGACGATCTGGTAGCGCTCGATGCGGCCACGGCGCACGCTGACCCAGTGCCCCAGGGTGCCCCGGGCGGCTTCCACCAGACCGGCTCCGGCAGCCTCCTCGGGCAGATCGGCGTGGGTGCAGAAGGGCTCGCCGGGCCGCAGGGCCTGTACCCAGGTTTCCATGGCGGGCAGGATTGTGGCGAGTTCAACCATACGGGCCACGACACGCGCCGTTACGCTGCCGCCTCGGCTGCGCACCATGTCCCGCAGCAGAGGTTGGCCGGCAACCACTTGTCGGGCCAGGGCGCCGACTTCCACCGGGCTGCCAGCATAACGGGGTGCCTTGCACCAGGTGTAGCCGGAGGGCTTGTCCGCCGCCACCAGGGTTTCGCCGTGGGCCGGGGGCAATGGCGGACCATCGGCGAGCCAGGCGTGGTGAACATCTTCCGTGATCCTGGCGGGGTCGAGCGCCTCCCCTTCCCCTTGCGGCGCCCAGGTACCGCCAGGGATGAGTCCGTAGGCGCCACTTGAGAGGTAGCGGTGGCCGGATCGACCCAGCCGCTCCAGGCCCAGGTCTGCAGCGGCGGCAAGAAAGGCCGGGAAGTCGCCGGGCCGCCCGGCGGACCAGGCCCTCAGGGCATCGACACTGTCGAGGGCTGCGACGGCTTGCAGGGAATCCCCCAGAAGCGTCGTCTCCAGAAAGCTGCGGAATTCCCGCAACAGGGCCAGGATGCGAATGCGCTCGGCCGCCGTGATGGCACGGGTGCTGCCCCCGGGTTGAAGGGCCAGGGTATGGGGCCACTTGCCGGCGAGGAAGCCCATGAGCTTCAAGAAATTGGCCCGTGCCGGGAGTAGCTCGGCGGCCGCGCTGCCCTTCACCGCCATGAATCGGCTGGCCAGGGCGGGGAACCAGGGCCGACCTCGGTAGGCGGGGCGGGCGAAATCGGGCATGAAGAACAGGTAGAAATGGCTGAGGTGGTCGGCCAGGTTTTCCGTCGCCTGGATGAGGTGGCGCGCCAGGATGCCGTTTGGCGCCGGCACGAGGCCAGCCGCCTCGGCCAGGGCCGACGCGGCGGCGGCCGACTGGGCAACGGAACAGATACCGCAGATGCGGGGCACGATCACCAGGGCGTCGGCCGGCGCCCGCCCGACGAGCAACTGTTCGAAGCCCCGGAAGAGGGGCGAATTGACGCGGGCCTCGACCACCTGGCCGGAGGCGTCCAGGTCGAGCGCGAGTTCGAGGTCTCCCTCGACCCGATTGAAGGGACCGACGGTTATGCGCATGACCGCCCCTGATTCCCCTGCCCCGCCACTATTTGAGCCCCGTCTTGCGAATGGGCGGGCGCACCACCGCATGGTCCTCGACGGCGTTTTCCCGCACGCGGCGGGGCGTGGCCGACTTGGACAAGGCCGCCAGGGCCACGAACCAGGCCTTGGGCATGTCGGTGGGGAGGCCGATGGGGATGCCGGCGAGCTTAGGGGTTTCCTGGAAGGGATGGCCGGGCGCCTCGAAGCCCGGCTCCGTGCAGGAGATGCAGGCATAGCCGCCCCGCAGGCAGGAGCCGGCGCCGTTCCAGGCCCTGAGATTGCAATCAGCATGGGCCTGGGTGCCCTTGCAGCCCAGGTTTTCCATGAGGCAACCCAGGTCGGAAGCCTTCTGGGCGCTGGCCTTGAATTCGTAATATTCGTTGCGGGGGCAGCCGTGATGGACGAGTTGCTCGGCATACAGCAGGGGGCGCTGGAAGTCGTCCAGATCCGCCGGCGAGAGCCCCTCCAGGGCGAGCTTCTCCAGGCTATCCACCACCCATCCGGGATGGACCGGGCAGCCGGCGATATTGACCACGGGGAGGCCATCTGGAGAACGGAAGCCGGCTCCCAGCAGCCCCCCCGGCTCTTCGGCGTCGAATTGCAGCCCGCAGGCTTCGAGGGGATTCCCCGGTGTGCTGGCGGAAAACCCGCCGTAAGCCGAACAGGAACCGATGGCGAAAACCCAACGGGCTCGCCGGGCGAGACGCCCGACCCAGTCCGTAAGGGGGCGGCCGTCGCCGGACAGGAGGTGGAACTTGCCGCTGCCCCCCGGCCCCCGCAACAGGGCGCCCTCGACGCACAGGATGTCGAAGGAACGCGCCCCGCTGGCGCAATCCTCCAGCAACGCCAAGGCTTCCGCCCCCGTCTGTTCGGAAAATGCCGGGTGCCAGAGAAATTCGATACCGGCCTCGCGCAGTTCGGTAAACAGGGGGCGCGGGTCGGCGCCCAGGAGCGACTGGGTACAGCCGCCACAGCCGCCGCTCTGGAGCCACAGCACCTTGAGCATCAGACCTCCCGATGGGCCGCCCCGAGGCGAGCCCACGCCCCCCCCGGGGGCACCGAACGACGTGAGTGCAGCGCGGGTGTCACTGCTGCTCCAGCCCGTAGCGCACCAGCTTGCTGCGCAGGCCGACGCGGGACAGGCCAAGTTCCCGGGCGGCGCGGGACTTGTTCCAGCGATGCCGGATCATGGCCTCTTTGAGCACCTGGGCTTCCAATTGGTCCATGCGTTCCTTGAGCCCCCCCGAAAGGCTCGCCAGCCAGGCCAGTTCGGCCGCCTGGGTCTCCCCCACAGGCGCCCGCAGGACGCGGGGAGAGAGCAGTTCGGCGCCTAGGCGGGGCCCGTCGCTCAGGGCCACCATGCGCAGGATTTCGTTCTGCAATTCGCGCACGTTCCCGGGCCAGCGGTAGGCGGCCAGGCAGGCCAGGGCCTCGGCACTGAAGCCCTCCAGGGGACGCCCCAGGGCGCGGCTGGCGGATTCCAGGAGGCGCTCGGCCAGGAGAGGGATGTCCATGGGACGTTCGCGCAGAGGCGGAACATGGAGGGGGATGGTTGCCAGCCGGTAATAGAGATCCTCGCGGAAGCGCCCGGCCCGCACCTCCTCTTCCAGATCCTTGTTGGTGGCGGCGATGACCCGCACGTCCACATCCACCGACCGGGAACTGCCCAGGGGGCGGAACTCGCCTTCCTGCAGAACGCGCAGCAGCTTGACCTGAAAAGCGGGGCTCGTTTCGCCGATTTCATCCAGGAAGAGGCTACCTCCGTCCGCCTGCTGGAAGAGCCCGATACGGTCCTCGACGGCGCCGGTGAAGGCGCCGCGCTTGTGGCCGAAGAGTTCGGCCTCCAGCAGGGTGTCAGGAACGGCGCCGCAGTTGGTGGGGATGAAGGGCTTGGCCGAGCGGCGGCTCTCGTAGTGGATCGCCCGCGCCACCATCTCCTTGCCGGTACCGGACTCTCCGGTAACCAGCACCGAGAGGTCGTAGGGCGCGACCCGGGCGATGAGCTCGCACACGCCATGCAGGGGGCTGTCCTTGGCCCGGGTGAGGCCGGCGATGCCGAAGGTTTCCCGGGCGCGCTCGACCTTGCCCGCTACCCGGGTCTTCAATTCCGGCAGGGCGGTGCGCAACTCAAGGGTCAGGCGCTGGTTATCCTGTTGCAGGCGCCAGAGTTCGGCAGCGCGCTTGAGGGTGAGCAGTATGTGCTCGGGCTGCCAGGGTTTGAGCAGGTACTGCCAGATGCCTGCGTCGTTCACCCCGGCGATGATGTCCTCCGCGTCGGTGTAGCCGGAGAGCACGATTCGGATGGCGTCGGGCCAACGGCTGCGCACTTCCTTGAGGAACTGGATGCCGGTGGTGCCGGGCATGCGCTGGTCGCAAAGGACGATCTGCACCCACTCCCGCTGCATGATTTCGCCCCCTTCCTCGGCGGAGGAGGCGCAGAACACCTCGAAATCCTCTTCCAGGGTACGGCGCAGCGCCTCCTGGGAGCGCACCTCGTCGTCGATGACGAGGACGACGGGCAGCTTGGGGGCGGCGCTACTGCGGTTCATGGCGGAGTCTCCCATCCCAGGTCACGGTGGCGGGCAAGGTGTCGCGGGGTCCAGGAATGGGGCGACTTTCTGACGAAATGATAGCGCGCCACGTGGTAAGAGGGGTCGAAGCCATAGAAATTGCGCCGCATTTCGCGCAATTCCTCGTCGCGATAGGCCGAAAGCGGCTTGACTGCCTCGTCCCGGGCGCGTTTCTCCGCTTTTGCCGCCAGGCGCAGGGTAAAGTCGGCGGCCGCCGCAAGCTCCGCCGCGCGGCGGGCCACGTCCACCCGGAAGGCTGCCGCGGGCCCCGGCAGACAGGCGTCGTAGAAGCCCAGCGACACGGCTTCCCGGGCGGTCATGGGCAGGCGATGCTGCATCAGGGCCCTGGCCCCCGCCTCGCCCACCCGAGGGGGCAGCAGATAGGTCCACAATTCCGAACCGTAGAGGTTGCCCATGTTCTTGTAATGAGGGTTGAGCATGGCCCCCTCCCGCACCCAGACCTGGTCGGCGGCGCGGGCCAGGAAGCAGCCTCCCGCCCCCGCGTTGCCCCGCAGCGCCGCAATGGTCAGATGGCTGGCGCAGTTGAGGATGCTCTCCGCCAGATCGTCCATGGCATTGATATTGGCCCAGGACTCGTCGGCCGGGCTTTCCGCCGCCTCGATCAGGTTGAGGTGGATGCCATTGGACCAGAAATCTTCCCCCCCCAGCAGGACGATGACCCGGGTCGGGCGCCCCGCCGCCCAGCGGAAGGCATCGCCCAGGCGCCGGCACTGGGCGGTTCCCATGGCACCGTTGTGGAATTCGAAACTGAGGAAGCCCACGCCCTCGGCCTCCTCATAGGCAATGTCCTGCCAGGTAGGCGCGGAGCGCTTCCACCAGCCATCCAGGGGGACTTCCGGCAGCGCTGCGGATTCCGGAAACGCGACGGTGGCAGGCAGCTTGCAGGCATCGTCCCCCTCCCGCTGCACCTGACCGATCCATACCGCCCCATCGGCTGTGGCGCGGCAGACGGCCCCCTCCCGCCGGGCCAGCAGGGTTCCCGCCGCCCCGTGCAGTTCGGCCTCCGGCCAGGCGTCGTAGAGCCGGCAAGGGTGCCCGAAGAGGCTGTCGAGGACGCCGGGGAAGCCGTCCGCGGCTCCGATGCGCGCCAGCACCTCGGCCGTGCTCGTGACCTGCCAGTCGATGCGCCGCTCCGCCTGACGCATCAGGGGGCGCTGCCGCCCCCGGGCTCCTGGTCCGGGACGCTGTGCTTGGAAATCCCCCGCGGCAAATCGCCCTACGGCGAGCACCACGGCGGCGACCGCCGCCTCGGTCACTTCGTGCCGGTAGACCGACGACTTTCTCGCCCTCCGCAGCGGAAATTCGGCGCTGGCCCAAACCGGGCCGGCGTCCATTTCGGCCTCCGCCTGGAGCACGGTCACGCCCCAGGTCTTCTCTCCCTCCTGCAGGGCCCAGTCCAGGGCCGAGGGTCCACGATCGCCGACGATCCCCGGATGAACCACCAGACAAGGCACCGCCTGCCAGACCGACGCCGGGATGGCCCGCTTGAGGAAGGGCGCGACGACCAGATGGGGACGGTAGAGGGCCAGCGCTTCCTCGGTTACCGAGTCGGCGATGTCGAATTCCACGCTGAGGGCGTGGCCCCGGGCCGCAAGTTCGCAGTGGATGCGCTGGGCCAGACTGTTGTAAGCATGAGTGAGGAGGAGAATTCGCATACCGAACGGTTTTTTTCAGGTCATGCCGAAAAAATGATGCCGCACCGCACAAGGGATTGCGGCGAAGAACTTTCCATGGCGCATAAATCTATTACCTTCGCCTTATTTTTCAGTTGCTTAGCTTTGGTTAAGATGGATTCCGTCACGCAATAAAAACCAGGGAGAAACAGCCATGACCGCCAAACCTCTTGCGGGGTCCAGCCCCAAAGGCAGCCGAAAACCGGGGCGCCGCTCCGCCGAATACATTGCCGCCGTGCGCTACCACGACGGCACCCGAGACTTGGTCCGGGTACGCAACGCCGACGACATGGCCGACGCCCGCGCCATGGTCCTCGACGAACTCGAGGGTGTTCGGGCAGTAGTGATCGCTGTCCGACATTAGGGTGTGTTCACAGTAAGCGACGGGCTGCGCAAAATTACTGTTGACTCCACCTTGCACCGAGCTTTTCACGGTTTCAGCAGATCCGCGGCAGTTGTTCGCCGGAGAGCCAGTCCACGATTCGCCGGCCGCCGAAGGCGGTGGTCATCTGGACGAAATGATGGGCATCGTCCCGCACCTCGCCGATGATGGCGGCGTCGACGCCCAGGGGGTGGGCCTTGAGGGCGGCCAGCAGCTTTTCCGCGTCGCTGCCGGCACAAATCGCGACCAGCTTGCCCTCGTTGGCCACGTAGAGCGGGTCCAGGCCCAGGAACTCGCAGGCCGCCGCCACCGCCGGTTTTACCGGCAGGGCCTTCTCCTGCAGCATCATCCCCACGCCGGATTGTTTGGCGATCTCGTTCAGCGTCGTGCCCAGGCCGCCCCGGGTCGGGTCGCGCAGCACGTGGATGTCGGCGGCGCTGGCCAGCGCCGCCTCGATCAGGCCATGCAGCGCCGCCGTGTCGGAGACGATGGGGGAATCGAAACCCAGGCTTTCCCGCTGGGCCATGATGGCCATGCCGTGGTCGCCCAGGGTGCCGGATACCAGGATGGCGTCGCCGACCCGGGCCTTGCGTCCCGACAATTCGCGTCCCGGGGGCACCACGCCGACGCCGGTGGTGGTGATGAAGACGCCGTCGCCCTTGCCCCGCTCCACCACCTTGGTGTCGCCGGTGACGATGGGCACGCCGGCATCAAAGGCTGCCGCCGCCATGCTCTGGACGATGCGGGCGAGGTCGGCGAGGGGAAAGCCCTCTTCCAGGATGAAGGCAGCAGAAAGCCACAAGGGCTTCGCCCCCATGACCGCCACATCGTTCAAGGTGCCGTGCACCGAGAGACAACCGATATCGCCGCCGGGAAAGAACAGGGGCGACACCACGTGACTGTCGGTGGCCATGACCAGGCGGCCCTCGCCGGGCGAATCTGTCACCAATGGCAACACGGCGCCATCGTCGCCCTGGGCCAGCCACTCGTTGCCCAGCGCGCGGGCGAACAGTTCCTCGATCAGCTGGGCCATGGCCCGGCCCCCCGAGCCGTGGGCCATGTCCACCTGCCCGTGCTTGATGTCCAGGGGCCGCACGTAACCGGCCCGCACCTTGCCTTCGTTCACCGTGTCTCCTGTTTGTTTTCCTGGTAGCGCCGCCACAGCCAGACCACGGCGCCGACCATCAGCGCGACACCGAGCCAGCGGGTGAAGCCGGCGATTTTCACGTCCTTCGCCAATACCCCCCAACGCAGAAAGATTTCCGTCCAGTCGTGCTCGCCGCCGCCAACCAGGGGCAGTTCCTGGGCGCGGGCATCGGCCATGTAGCGGGCTACGTTGAGAAGATTTTCCCCCAACCAGACGACCGCCATGGCCATGCCCACCGGCTCAACGCGGCGGGCGAAGTGAATGGCCACTACCGCGGGAAAGGCGAGCTGGAAGATCGTGCCGCCATAGACCATGAGGCGGTCGCTGAAGGCGCCGACGATAGGGTGTCCCGCCTCGTGGAAGGCGAGGTTGGCCGAATCGAGCAGCGGCACCCAGCCATCGCGGGAAGTCGCATGGATGCCCAGCAGCAGGGCGCAGACGAAAGCCACGACCATCAGGCCGACGCCGCTCACCGGCTTCCAGGCCGCGGTCGCCTCGTCGGCGTAGAGGATCGGTTCCGGCCTCAAGCGATGTCCTTGTAGCGGCCATAGGTGTAGTGGGCGGCGCAGGCCCCTTCCGACGACACCATGCAGGAGCCGACGGGATTCTCCGGCGTGCACACGGTGCCGAAAATCTTGCAGTCCTGGGGCTTCTTGACGCCGCGCAGGATGGCGCCGCATTCGCAGGCCTTGTGGTCGGGGACCGACTGGTAATCCAGCGGGAAGCGCTTCTCGGCGTCGAAGGCCTCGAATGGGTTGCGGATGCGCAGGGCCGAGTAGGGCACGACATTGAGGCCCCGCCACTCGAAGGCCCGGCGCAACTCGAAGACCTCCGCCACCAATTGCTGGGCCTTGCGGTTGCCGTCCCGGGAAACGGCCCGGGAGAACTCGTTCTCCACCTCGGCACGCCCTTCGTTCACCTGGCGGATGAGCATGCGGATGGCCTGCATCACGTCGAGAGGCTCGAAGCCCGCGATGACCACCGGCTTGCGGTATTCCTCGGCGAAGAACTCGTAGGGGCGGCTGCCGATGATG
This sequence comes from Azonexaceae bacterium, assembly GCA_009469665.1. Next base: position 8,274 of record SSTB01000014.1, read on the forward strand.
GTGGAGACGTGGGCGGGGCCGACGAACCCGTCCAGGGGGACGGTGCCGTACTGGCGCACCTCCGGCGATTCCAGGATGCTGGAAATGGCAGAGGGGGTGAGCACGTGGCAGCAAAGCACGGAAAAATTGGTCAGTCCCAGGGCCTGGGCCTGCTTGATGGCCACCGCCGTCGGCGGCGTGGTGGTTTCGAAGCCGATGGCGAAGAAGACGACCTGCTTGTCCGGGTTCTTCTGGGCCAGGGTCACGGCGTCGGCGCTGGAATAGACCATGCGGATGTCGCCGCCCCGGGCCTTGGCCTTCAGGAGCGACAGGCTGTCGGAGGCCGGCACCCGCAGGCAGTCGCCGTAGGTGCAGAGGGTGACGCCTTCTTCGAGAGCCA
>SSTB01000135.1 GCA_009469665.1 Azonexaceae bacterium
TTGAGGTAAAGCTGGGTGACGTCTTCCAGAAGCTCGATTTCGGGCGTCACGGGCTCCGGCTCGGGCAAGAGGGCCTCGGCCTCTTCCTCGGAAAACTCCTCTTCGAACTCTTCGTTTTCTTCGCTCATCGCTTGGGCAGCACCTGGGTCGGGTCCACCGGCTTCCCCTGCTTGCGGACCTCGAAATGCAGCTTGACCGTTTCGCTGTCGGTATTGCCCATTTCGGCAATCTTCTGGCCTTTGGTCACTTGTTGCTTTTCTTCGACCAAGAGTTTCCGGTTGTGGGCGTACACGGAGTTGAAGCCGCTCTTGTGCCCAATGATGACCAGTAGACCATAGCCCTTGATGGCCGATCCGGCATAAAGCACCCTGCCATCCGCCGCCGCCAGCACCGCATCGCCAGCCTTGCCAGAAAAATCGAGTCCCTTGGCGTTGGTTTCGCTGTAGCCCGCCGCGACCTTACCGGCCGTGGGCCAAGCCCAGGCGACGTCGTCCGGTCCCGCAAGCACTTCGGGCTTGGCCTCGGGGCGGGATTCCGGCGTCGGCTTGGGGTCGGCCTGCTTCGTCTCCCCCTTGGCCGCTTCGTTGGCGCTCAAGCGGGCATGGGCTTCGTCCGAATAGGGTTCCTTGCCCGCCTTGGGTTCCCGAACCACGCCATCCGCCGGAGCCACCGCAGCCACGGAAGCACTGGAGGGCTTGTCGAGAGGTCTGGCCTCGACGACAGCGCCACCGCCGACGGGGCGCGCAACCACGGCCCCGCCATCGGTACCGCCGGGAGGTGCCACCCTCAGAACCTGGCCTTCCTTGAGGGAAGCGGGGTTGGTGATGTTGTTCCAGGCGGCGACATCGCGATAATCCTGACCGTGCTCGAGGGCGATGCGGTAGAGCGTCTCTCCTCGCTTCACCGTGTACCAGCCCGGCCCACTGGGCGCCGCCACCGCGGCGGGCGGCGTCACCGTGGCCCGGGATTGGGCGGTGGGTGAGCGATCGACGCTGGGCGCCGGCGCCTGGGTCAGGCAACCGGCCAGGGCAAGTGCCACGGGGAGAACGAGCAGGCGAGTCATTGGATTCCGGAAAGCAAGGGTACGAAGCGGACCGCATCCAGGCGCGTCTCGACGGAGCCCTGGGGGGTCCGCTCTATGAAGGAAAGATACTGTTCACCGGCGCCCACTGGCAAGATCATTCGTCCACCGACGGCAAGTTGCTCTAAAAGGGGCTGCGGTATGCGCGGGCTGGCCGCGGCGACGATGATGCTGTCGAAGGGCGCTGCCTCCGGCAGGCCAAGCTGGCCGTCGGCGTGCTTTAGGCGGACACTGAACTGCTGGAGCTGCCGCATGTGGGCCTTGGCTTTTTCCAGGAGCGGCCCCAGGCGCTCAACCGCGTAGACTTCCTTGGTGAGCGCTCCGAGCACTGCAGCCTGGTAGCCACAGCCGGCACCCACCTCAAGGGTCTTGCCCAGGCTTGGGCGACCATTGAGCAGAACTTCGATCATACGGGCGACCACGTAAGGCTGTGAAATGGTCTGGCCCATGCCCAGCGGAAGCGCCGTATCTTCGTAGGCCCGCGAGGCAAGCGCCTCTTCGACGAAGATGTGCCGAGGCACCGCCGCCATCGCGGCTAGGACTGATTCGTTGCGGATGCCCTGCTCCCGCAGGCGTTCGATCATCCGTGCCCGGGTACGCTGGGAGGTCATCCCGATGCCGGAGAGACCGCCGTTCATCGCATCCAGTCACGGACGAGGGGAAGCTGGCTCACATGGGTGAGGTCGATCTGCAAGGGGGTCACAGAGACCGAACCGGCTTCCACGGCGTGAAAATCGGTGCCCGGCCCCGCATCCTGGGCTGCGCCGGCCGCCCCCACCCAATACACGGTCTCCTGACGGGGCGATTGCATGCGAACGACTGGCTCCGCCTTGTGCCGCTTGCCCAGGCGCGTCACGGCAAACCCCGCCAATTCTTCGTAGGGCAGATCCGGAACATTGACGTTGAGCAACAGGGGTTCGCGTACGGGGTTGCGCACGTAGCGCTCAACGAGTTCCCTAGCTACCCGACCGGCGGTGTCGAAATGAGCCCCCCCAAAACTCGTCAGGGATACCGCCACGGATGGGATGCCCAGCAAGAAACCTTCCGTCGCGGCCGCTACCGTACCGGAGTAGAGGGTATCGTCGCCCATGTTGGCGCCGTGATTGATCCCCGACACGATCATGTCGGGCAGGGTATCGAGAAGCCCAGTCACCGCCAGGTGGACACAATCGGTCGGTGTTCCATTGACGTAGTAGAAGCCGTTCGACGCTTGCTTGAGTGTCAGCGGACGATCCAGGGTCAGCGAATTGCTAGCCCCGCTGCGATTGCGCTCGGGGGCGACGACGATGACTTCCGCCACCGGTGCAAGAGCCTCTACAAGCGCTTCAATTCCCGGAGCGTAATAACCGTCGTCGTTACTGACCAATATGCGCATTCGAATCCCGTCAAATTACCAAGGATTCCATTTTGCCGCCGCCATTCAACCAGGCTTCAACCCATTTCGGCTTGCGACCGCGACCCGTCCAGGTCAGGCTGGAATCCTTGGGATGTCGATATTTGACCGGCACGACTCCACGACTGCGGGACGACTTGGCATCCTCGCCGACCAGTTCTTCCAGGGAAAAACCGCGGGATTTGGCAAAGGCTTTTGTTTCTTCCAGCGCCTTCGCCCTTTCGCGACCTTCTCGCTTTTTCAATTCGGCGGGGATTTTATGCAGCAGATCGCGCAATTGCTTGTCGGAAAATTTAGAGAATTCCATAATTACCTCCGTGGTTGAATCGGAGGCAATTTAAGTTTTCCACCAATTCTTTTCAAGCTTCAATAATCCCGGGGTAAATCAAACCCACCCCGAAATGGCGCGCGATGCCGATCCCACCACGGTTTCGGCCTTTTGTCCGCAGCCGACATTCTAGCATCGTCATCCGCCGCTTCCCCGAAACGTTATCTACCGGTGTGCCCCCGTAACAACTTGCAACAGCGCGGCGGCAGCCTGTCTGCTATCGTGAATTGCTCGTTCCATCCTGCCATGAATCCTCCCCGTCCCGCCCTCGCCTTCCTTGTCGGCACCCTGCTGACCGCCAGCGCCTGGGCGGGCCATCGTCACCACAGCCATTTTGGCTTCTACGTTGGCGTACCCTGGGGTTATCCGGCGCCTTACTACTACGAACCCGCGCCCCGGATCATCGTCCTGCCCCCCTCACCGCCTCCGGTGTATATCGAACAGACGCCAGCGCCCGCCACCAGCTCCTGGTACTACTGTGACGCTGCCCGGGCCTATTACCCCTATGTCCGGGAATGCCCGGGCGGTTGGATTCCCGTCTCCCCTTCCCCTTCCCATTTGCCATGATGACTCCCCGTACCCGCGTCGCCACCCTGTGCGGGACTGCCCTGCTGGCGGCCTGTGCCAGTCTTCCAAGCGGCCCCAGCGTCCTCGTCCTGCCGGGAACCGGCCGGACCTTCGAGCAATTCCGCGTCGATGAAGTGGACTGCCGCGATTACGCCTTCAATCAGGTTGGAGGTAAAACAGCCGAGGAAGCCGCCAACGAATCCACCGCCAAGAGTGCGGCACTGGGTACGGCCATCGGCGCTCTGGCGGGTGCTGCCCTGGGAGGACGCCAAGGCGCGGCTTTCGGCGCAGGATCAGGACTTCTATTTGGCGCCGCGGCGGGATCGGGCGGCGGTTATCGTTCTTCCTACGCCACCCAGCGTCAATACGACAACGCCTACGTCCAGTGCATGTACGCCCGGGGACACCGGGTGCCCGTGCCGGCAGGCATGGCCCCGACAACGGGCGGCGGCGCCCCAGCAACCGCCCCCACGACCGCGTCGTCTAATCCTCCCCCGCCTCCACCGGGCGGCCCCCCGCCGCCGCCCCCGGGAGTCCGTTAGCGTTTTCCCAGGGCGGCGGCCTCGGCCCATAGCGCCCGGCCAAAGGCCTTCCAGGCCGGACCGCCATGACTGAGAAAGCCTTCCTGTGCGCTTTCCTGGAGAGTGCGGAGCATGATGGCCGCAAGGCCGAACAGGTCGACCTTGGCCCGCTGTAGTGGATCCGGGTTCTCGTTCCTCGCCATCTCTTGCGCCTCTTCGGCGGCGTGGAGCAGGGCTTCACGGGCCAGAAGCCGCACCTGTACTTCGTTCGTCCAATCGATGCCCAAGATGACCCCCTTGCGCTCGATCTCCAGTTCGATGGCCCGCGTGGCCTCGTCGTAATTCTCGAATCCGCTCACATCAATTCCTATTTCGGCACCCCAAAGGAAAAAGGGGATCAGCATCTCTGCTGATCCCCCTTGTTCTTTGGTCGGGGCGGCGGGATTCGAACTCGCGACCCCTTGCACCCCATCTGAGTATTTTTTCACTGTACGGCCTAGCAGAAGTTTCAATGTATGCTAGTATGTAATTGTTTATATGTCAATCTAAATCACGCCAGATAACGGTCAATCACGCTGTATCATCCATCACCGGTTCCCCTGGCAGTTCCCCTGAAAGTTTGCCCTTATCATAGAATGGCACAATGGCAGAGAAGCAACTGACCGACCGGAAGTGCCTGGCCGCCAAGACGGCGAAGGGCGAAATCCTCCTCGCCGACGGCAGCAATCTCTACTTGCGCGTGCGCCCGGCGAGCAAGGACTGGCTGTTCATCTATCGCCCTGCCAAAGATGGCAAGCGCCGGAAAATTGGCCTCGGCAAATATCCGGACACGGGCTTGGCGGATGCGCGCGACCGCGCCTCCGAGTGCCGCAAGCTCTTGAGCGGCGGCATAGACCCCAAGGAACACCGCGAAGCCAAGACTGCCGCCAAGATCGAACGGGAAGCCCTTCCTCGAACCGTTGCCGAGTTGTTCGAAGACTGGATAACCAA
>SSTB01000136.1 GCA_009469665.1 Azonexaceae bacterium
ACCCTGGTGCTGAATCCGACGCTGACCGACGCGGTCGGCAACGCGATGAACCAGGACGGCGACACGGTCAATGGCGAGGCGGGCGAGGACGGCTACACGGCTGTCGTGCACGTGAATTCCGTCGACCTGATCGTGACGTCAGTCGAAACTCCGACGAGCCTCGTGTGGGGGCAAAACTTCACGCTCGACTGGACTGGTCGCAACGATCTGTCCGCGTCCACCACCACCGGTTTCTACGACCATGTCTGGATCTCCAATACGCCAGACCTGAGCGGAAGCTATGTCGTTGGGTTGGGCCACGCCTGGCACGCGAACTTGGTTGCTGGCCACACGGACTACAGCAATGCGCTCAACTTCACCCTGCCGCTCGACCAGTCGCTGGTGGATGGCACCTACTATTTCGTCGTCCAGACCGACCAGTATGGCAACTACCAGCCAGAAGCCAACGAGAACAACAACTTTGGTGTGAGTGGTCCCGTGCAGATCACGTTCGGTGCTCGTCCTGACCTGACGGTCAGCGACCTTGAAGTGATCGCGTCACCGCAGATGGAATCCGGCGCCAGTGTCACGGTGAATTGGACGACCAATAACGCCGGCGATGACGTGATGAATTGGTATTTCTACGACCGGGTCAATGTTTACAACGTGACCACCGGCCAGAATCTGGGCGACTGGGATGTTTGGTACGACGGACGGAATGCCGCCAACAACATTGTGGCGGGCGGTTCCATCGATCGCAGTCATACCTTTACGTTGCCAGACGGCCCCAGCGCGGTGGGTGATCTGCGCTTCACCGTGACGACCGACATTTACAATTATGTCTTCGAACGGACCACTGCCGGCGTCAGCGGTGAGAACAACAATAGTGCCCAGACGACCGCGGCATCCACGCTGGCCTCTTATGCCGATCTGCGGGTGGAGAACCTCGCGGTCACTCCAGCGTCCCCCGAGACCGGCCAGACCCTGCACATCTCGTGGGTCGACTCGAACCACGGCACCAACGCCACGGAGTCGAATTTCTACGATCGCGTGCGGGTGGTGAACACCAGCACGGGCACCACCTTGCTGGATCATTGGCTACATTACTCTGGCACCGCGATCGACGATGGCAGCAGCATCGACCGCAGCTACGACTTCCGCATTCCGGACGGTCCGAGCGGCGTTGGGGTGCTGCAAGTCAGCATTTATTCGGATGTGGGAAACAATATCTACGAATATTTGGTCGGCACCAGCGCCGAGGCGAACAACGAGGCCACCATGTCGGTCGCGTCGACCTTGGCGATGTACCCCGATCTCGAGGTCGCCAATCTCGCGATCAGTCCGGCGGCGCCGCATTCGGGCGATGAAGTCACCGTCACTTGGGATGACGTCAATAACGGCAATCTGGCCAGTGGCGGTTACAGCAACCTGATCCACGTACATAACAATACGACTGGCGCAGATCACGTCTATTCCGCGGTCGCGGTCGGCGGTGTGGCTGCCGGGGCCAGCGCGGCGCGCAACTACAGTTTTAGCTTGCCTGACGGCAACGCAGGGGTGGGCAACCTGACCATCCGCATCACCAACGACTGGTACAACGCGGTCTACGAATACAACGTCGCGGGGACAGCCGAAAGCAACAACGACGATCACAGCATCGACGCCACCTCCACCATAGCGCCCTATCCCGACCTGGTGGTCGAAGACCTCGCCGTCAATGTCGGTTTGGTGTCCGGCGGCGTGATGCACATCACGTGGACTGACCGGAACAGCGGTACGGAGAGCGCGGACTCGTCCTGGCATGATCTGATCCAGGTGGTAAATACGCGGACCGGGCAGACCTTGTTGTCCACCACGCTGCTGCACGATGCGGGCAGCGGGACGGTGGGCGCCGGGGCTGGCCTGTCGCGGGCCTACGATTTCACGCTGCCGGATGGCTCCGCGGGCGTGGGAGATCTTTCGATCACGGTGACCAGCGACTGGTACAACAACCAATACGAATACAACCCGGCGGGAACCGGGAACAGCAACAACGCGGCGACCATCACCGCCGCCTCGACCATTGGTGCCTACGCCGATTTGCAGGTACAGAACCTGAACCTCACGCCGGGCGGCCTGCAATCGGGCGGCGTGCTTCACATCGAATGGGAAGACGCCAACACCGGCAACGCATCAGCTACGGCGAGTTGGTACGACCACGTCGTGGTGGTGAATACGACGACCGGGCAGACCCTGCTGGATACGAGCGTCTACCACAATGCCGCGACCGAAGGCGCCGTGGGCGCTGGTGCCAGTCTGGCGCGCGCCTACGACCTGGCCTTGCCGAATGGTGATGCCGGGGTCGGTGACTTGCAGGTGACGATCACGGCGGATCGCTACAACAATCAGTGTGGGCACAATGGTGCTGGCATTTTGGCGGGCACCGCGGAGTCGAACAACTCGGCGACCGCCAACATTGTTTCAAGCA
>SSTB01000137.1 GCA_009469665.1 Azonexaceae bacterium
GAACACCAACGTCGATTCCGGTTTCGCCAGCAGCAGCATCAACAGTTGCGGCACGGCCTCCCCCTGGATTCGCTTTTCCGATGCCGCCCTCAGTTTTCTGCGTACCCGCAGCCCGCCCTTCAATGCGGTGCTCTACGATTCCTCCAGCAACCAGATCATCGACATCCTCCGCCTAGGCAATAACGTCACCTCCTTCTACGGCGCCGGCAGCACCTACGGCAGTTGTCCCGCCATCGAGAGCCTGCTGCCCGCCACGGGGTCGAGCAATACTTATTACGATGCCCAGCGGGGCAGCGGCAGTTCGGTCAAGGACTGGTACCGCAACCCGGACGGCACGGGAAACTGGGGGGGCACCAGCACCAGCAACACGGCCAATTCCCTGTGCGCGGACAACGTCAACGGGGGCACCTTCTCCCTGGCCAAGACCACCAGCACGACGACGGCGGCGGTGGGGCAGAACTTCAGTTACACCCTGCATGCGGTCAACGGCCAGACGGCGGTGAGCAGCCCCGCCAGCGTCACCATCACCGACAACGTGGCGGCGGCCGGATTAAGCTATGTCTCCTGCACCACCAGCCGGGGAACCTGCTCCTATTCAGGCGGCGTGGTGACCTGGACGGTCGGCAGCATGGCCGCCAACACGAGTTACACGGCCACCCTCACGGTGAGAGGCAATAGTGCGGGAACAGTGACCAATACCCTCTCCTCCAACGTCGGCAGCCCGGTTCTCACAGCCTCGGCGCCGGCGGTATCGATCCTCGCGCCCCTGGCCGACTGGCGTATGGACGAAACGTCCTGGAGCGGCGCTTCCGGGGAGGTGCTGGACAGCAGCGGCAATGGCCACCACGGCACGGCCAAGATCGCCAACGGTTCTTCGGCCCGGCCTACGGCCGTCTCCGGGACGCCTGCCTACAGCAGTGGCGGCCAGAGCACCTGCAATTACGGCGAATTCGACAAGACCACGGCGACGGTGCGCAGCTATACCTATGTGGAATTGCCCACCATCCCGACCCTGCCCACCAGCTTCACCTTCATGGCCTGGATCCGTTCCACCGCGGCCAGCTCCCACCACCAGCGCATCCTGGTGCGGGACGATGCGCAGAACGGCTGGGGTTTCAGTCTGGCCGACGGCACCGGGCAGGCCAAGCTGCGCTTCTTCAACCGCAACATCAGCAATAGCGGTCCCGTGACGGGGCAGGGCAGCAATCCCGCATGTGGCGTCTTCTGCCTGGATACCAATCCGGTCATCACCAGCAACGCATGGCACTTCGTCGCCGTGACCATCGACACGGTCGCCAAGCAGGTCACGCTCTACGTCTTCGACGCCTCGGGCAATCCCCTGGCGACCACCAGCGGCGCGTTCTCCGGGACCTGGACCGACGGCACCGGCCTCGCGGCCATCGGCGGCGAGAGTGCGGCATCGTCCGAAGGGCGACAACCGGCGTGGCACTTCTACGGCAATATCGACGAACTGGAAATCTTTTCCGGCGTCCTCAGCCAGGCGACCATCCAGGCCCTGATGACCCGCACCCGCCTGTGCTCGACCATCGACCATGTCGAGCTGGTCCATAACGGCACCGGACTCACCTGTACCGCCAAGGCCATCACCGTACTGGGCTGCACGTCCAGCGCATCCTGCAACGGTGTTCCCGCCTCCCAGACCAGCGGTTCGGTGAGCTTCACCCCCACCGCCATCGCCGGCGCCCAGTGGTGCAGCGACGCCCTCTGCGCCTCGCCCATCACCGGTTCGGTGAGCGTCGCCAACGGCGGAACGGTGTACCTGAAGGAACACAACGTACGCACCGACACCCTGGCTGGAACCGCCAGCGGCGCCACCAACACCACGGTGCAGTGCACCCACACCGGCACCGGCGCCACCGATTCGGGCAGCGCCTGCAATATCAGCTTCGCGGCGGCCGGCTTTCTGGTGAATGCGCCCAACCACTATTCCTGTGCGCCCCAGACCGTCACCCTGCAAGCGGTCCAGGCCGACGCCACAGGCAACGCCTGCGTGCCGGCCTTCGCGGGGGTCAATCGCAGCGTTTCCCTCTACGCCGCCTACGTCAATCCGGCTAGCGGAAGCCTGGCGCCCAGCCTGAATTACGTGACCAGTGCGGGAGGGGCCACGGCCAGCGTGGCGGCCCTGTCCACTAGTTCTGCCAGTCCCACGGCACTGACCAGTCTGTACTTCGACGCCAACGGCACCGCCACCCTCAATAATTTCATCTACCAGGACGTGGGCCAACTTGCCCTTTATCCGACCTATACCGGGAGCAATGCCACGGGGGACAGCGGGCTCTCCCTGGCGGCGGTGTCGGGCAATACCTTCATCGCGGCGCCCAAGAGCTTCCGCCTGAATGGCATTCCAGCCGCGCCCCTGACGGCGGGAACGCCCTTCAACGTCACCGTCACCGCCCTCAACCAGTGTGCTACGCCGGCCGCCACCCCCAACTTCGGCCAGGAAGCGCCCACCGCGGCGACGGTCACCCTGGTGTCCAGCAATCCGCTTCCCGGCCTGGGTAACGCCACGGCGATCAACCAGTCCCTGGGTGGCTTCAGCGCGGGCCAGGCCAGCGCCAGCCTGACCTGGAGCGAAGTGGGCACCATCGACCTCAGCGCCTCGACCACCAATTACCTGGGTTCCGGCCTGGATGCGAGCGGCAGCCAGTCCGCCGTCGGCCGCTTCAAACCGGCCTATTTCGATACGACTGTGACCCAGGCGTGCAGCACCTTCACCTATTCCGGCCAGCCCTTTGCCGCGACGGTCACCGCCCGGGCCGCCGGGGGCGGAGTGACCGCCAACTACGCCGGTGCCACCTGGGCCAAAGGGGTCACCCTGAGCGACGCCGCCGGCGGCAGCCTGGGCGTCTTCACCAACAACACCATCGCCGCCACCGGGTTCGCCAGCGGCGTGGGCACCGCGTCGACCATCGCCTACACCTTCGCCAGTCGCTCCACGCCTCCGACCTCGATCCAGGTCCGGGCCACCGACACCGACGGCGTCACCTCGGCCACCCATGGGGAACAGGCGGCTGCCCTGCGCAGCGGAGCCTTCCGGCTGGGCAACGCCTACGGCAACGAATTCCTCAAACTGCCCATTCCGGCTTACGCCCAGTACTGGAGCGCCGCGGGCTGGGTCAGGAATACGGCCGATACCTGCACCCAGCTCACCGTTCCCAGCAGCGCCAACGGCGGCCTCGTCTTCGCCGCGCAGACGACCCGCAACCAACTCGCCGCCGGGGAAACCGTAGCCACCATGGGGGGCACTCCCGCCGGGCGCCTGGTGAATGGCGATGCCCTGCTTTCCCTTTCGGCCCCGGGGGCGGGGAATTTCGGGTACGTGGATATCATTGCATCCAAACTCAATGCGCCGGCGTGGCTGCTCCAGCCCGGCGACGTGCGTGCCTGCTTCGGCGCCTGCGGTCCGCGGGCGCCCATCATTTACAGCCGCGAACGCTACTGAGAGCCTGTGAAAATTCCCATCGCCCCCGCCCGTCACGCCCTGCTGCACCCGCTCGGTAGTGTCCATGCTCGCCATGGCCCACGCTACGGCTGCGCTTTGCGCCGCGATCGTGCACACCCGTGTACGCCGCTCGGGGGCGCCCGAAAAATGCATAGGCTCTGACGGGAGTGGCGCCGCCTGGACCCCTGTGTCCACCGTTCACGCCCGTTCGCTGCTCCGGCCGCCCCGACATGCGCTGGTGGAGAGGGGCTGCCGGCGCGAGCGGGACTTCGTGCTAAGTTGCCTTGCTTTGGAGACACACCCATGAAACGCCTGTCGATCTTCGCCACCATCCTGCTCCTGGCGCTCGCCGTCTTGCCGCTTTCCGGGCAGGCCCTGGACCTCACGACCTGCACCGACCCTGCCGGAAAAAGTATCGAGGGATTGGCCGATTCGAGTCTGCCCATCCTGGTCCGGGCGGGGCGCCAAGAAGGCCGGCGCGTGTTGCGTTACAACCCGGAACTGCTGCCCCAGCTCGGCCCGGCGGCCAAGGCCTTCTTTTATGCCCAGGCCTGCGCGAGACTCCTGGCCGGGAACCGCCCGGACGCCGTGCGCCGTGCCGACTGTTCCGCGCTCCAGATGCTGCGGGAAGAAGGAATCCTGGGCCAAGACGAGCTTGCCCTGGCCCGCCTGCAAGCCGACCTGAGCCTGCCTGAGGAAACCTGGGAGCAACTCCCGGGGCCGCGGCGCCGCTTCGATTTCGCCACCTGTTCCCGCTCCGGCGGTTTGCTTCTGCCCGAGGCCAGGCCGGCGACTTCCCGGCAGCGGGATTGGGACGCCTGCGTGCGCCAGTGCGGCGACAGTCTCTACCGCTGCCCCGGTAAGGGTTCCGGAACCGGGTGCCAGGAAGCCTACGATCGCTGTCACGCAGCCTGCGGAAGCTGAGCACAAGGGTCCTAGCTGTGCCCTCGCTGTATGGCCGTTAAGGAGGCCGATTCCCTCGTGTGGCACGGAAGCACAAGGAATGGCGTGCCAAGAGTTGGGGCGACCTATGCGCCCAGGTTTATGTGTTGGCCCAGTGGCGAGCGAATTCGCTTATTTCCAGGGCGATGATGGTTAGCCAAACCAAGATTGCGACTCCCGCAGCTGCTGCGGCCATGTCCTTGATCACGCGGATCTTCTCATTGTGCCGCGTCTCCACGAAATCGCAGAGTGCCTCGATGGCGCTGTTGACGATTTCCATGGCGACCAGAAATCCTGTGGCGAGCAGGATGATAAGAAAGTCTACCCAGGCCCGCAGGGCAAAGGCGCCGGCGAGCACGAATATCGACAGGACGAGCTTATAAGCCACCGATCCGTCGTAGATCACGGCATCCCGGATGCCGGCGTAGGCGTTGCGAATCTTGCGCAGGGGGTGGTACCCCGGCTCGCCGATGCCGAGAAACTTGTTTCTCACGGACGCAACTCCGATTTCAAGAGCCAGCCGCGCAGAGCGCTGGTCAGGCAGGCGGCAGCGGCTGTGCCCAGGATGACATCCGTGGCGAAATGGACATTCAAAGCCACCCGCGAAAAGCCAACGGAAACAATGAATGTGCCGGCACACGCCCAGGCAAGTGGGGAAGGTCGGGCCGCCGAGGACCATAGCAGCGCCAGGGCGAAGGCTGTGACCTGCATGGCGTGGGCGCTGGGAAAACTTGCGTCCGGGGGCAGGGAGGACAGATTTTCAAGCAGGGGGCGGGGACGGTCGAAAGCGAACTTCGTCAGATGGGCGAGCAGCGTCGCGGCGCCCAGGGCAGCGGGTACGAAAAGCCGCCGGGGCCAGGGCTGTTTCTCATGTGCGAAGACAGTGATGAGGGCTAGGGGGAGCAGTACGGCCAGGGAGCCCAGCCATGTGAGCCCTGCCAAAGAGGGGGTGAGCTTTGGCGGAAGACCATGGCCGATGGCAGACGCGGTTGCCAAGTCAATGGCGGGGATACGGCAGGTGCCCCAGGGGCAGAGCCAAAGGCCGCCAAGAAGAAGGATGGCGAGCGCCAGGCCGGCCATGACCCAGGGACCGATCCAGACCCATCCCGGGCCAGGTCGGTGCGCCTGGGTGTCGCGCTCTTTCATTAGGCCTTGGGTCGGAGAGAGTCAGGCTGCCAAAGGCCATTCTGGTTCCGGTGAGCGCCGCGGGGCCGGGGTCGGTTTGCGCTTGCCGGCGCGCGCATGGGCGCAGGCGAGGGCGACGATCGGAACGAGGTGGTGCTCCCGGCCCACCGTGTCGACCTTCTCGGCCGGGGCATCGCAAAAAGCCTTGCAGTCTTCCAGAGTGATCATCGTGGTCTCCTCGAGGTAGGCCCCGCGGTGGCGTGGGCACGGCGCAAGAATAGGTGGCTTTGTGTTCCATATAAATGGATTTATATTGATGGTTATATCCCAAAAAATTGGATAGAATCATGGCTCCGGACGACCTCAATTTCCGCCATCTTCTTTATTTCTGGAGCGTGGCCAAGGAAGGCAGCGTCACCCGTGCCGCGGAGCGCCTGGATCTTTCGGTACAGGCTGTGAGCACGCAATTGGGTCTGCTGGAGCGGCAACTGGGCCAGGCACTTTTCGCTCCCCAGGGGCGGTCTCTGATCCTCACGGAAGCCGGGCGGGTCGCGCTGCAATATGCAGAACGTATTTTTCACCTGGGCGACCTGCTGGTTGACGATCTGCGAAGCCTCCGGGACTTGCGGCCGAGGTTCGCCGTGGGGATCGCAGAGACCGTGCCCAAGTTGGTGGCCTTCCGGCTCCTGGCGCCGCTCCTCCGTCCTCCGCTCGCCGTCCGCCTGGAGTGTTGCGAAGGAGAGATCGGGCACCTCCTCGGGGAACTGCAATTGAATCGCCTGGACTTGGTAATTGCCGACCAGTCAGCGCCGCGCCGGGCCAATCAGAAGCTGGAGGATTTCCGGCTCGGTGAAATGGCGGTTGACCTGTTTGGAGTGGAGGCTTTGCATGCCGCTTGGTGTGCGGATTTCCCCAACCGCCTCGAGGGGGCTCCCCTCTTGCTCCCCGCCCGTACACATCCGATGCGGGACGCCCTAGACCATTGGTTCGTCTCCCGGGGGATTCGTCCCGAGGTAGTCGGGGAATTTACCGACAGTGCTCTCCTCAAGACCTTCGGGAGCGGGGGGCTGGGGCTGTTCCCGGCACCTGCCGGGCTGGCGGCCGAAATCCATCGTGCCTACGATGCCTCGAGCCTGGGCACGCTCCAGGGGGTGCGGGAATCCTGGTACGGCGTTGTGGTTCCCCGGCGAATCCAGCACCCTGCGATTCTCGCGCTGCGGGAGGGAGTTCAACCCCTCCCCCCGCTCCACTAGGGCGTTTCGGCCGAACGTTGGCGAATCGCTTCCAGAGCCCCTTCGCCAAGAGTTTCCTCGGCGAGCAGTTGTTGCGCCGATTCCCGCAGCAAGGCCTCCCGCACATGGAGCAGATCCAGGGTGCGCCGGTAGATTTCCTGGACCCGTCGGCGGACCGCGAGGTCAATTTCCCGCGCCGTCGCCTCGCTGTACGCTTTGGGCGGGGAAGCCAAGGGCGTGCCGAGGAAGCGGGGTTTCTCGGCCTCCAGCACCACGGGGCCGATCTCCGCGTCCATGCCATAGCGGGTGACGAGGGCTCGGGCGATATCGGTGACGCGATGCAGATCGTCGGCCGCGCCGGTCGAGATGCGCCCGAATATCAGTTCTTCGGCAGCGCGTCCGCCGAGCAGGATCATCATCCGGTTTTCCAGTTCGGCTTGGGTCATGAGGTAACGTTCCTCGGTCGGTCGCTGGAGCGTGTAACCCAGGGCCGCGACGCCGCGCGGAATAATGGAGACCTTATGCACCGGGTCGCTCCCGGGCAGGGCCATGGCCACCAGGGCATGGCCCATCTCGTGATGAGCGACGGTTTCTCTTTCCCGGGCGGAAAGCACACGGTTTCGTTTCTCCAGGCCGGCGACGATACGCTCGATTGCTACGGTGAAATCGTCGAGGCCGACAGCCTCGGCATTGCGCCGGGTGGCCGCCAGCGCTGCCTCGTTGCAGAGGTTGGCCAGTTCGGCCCCGGTGAAGCCAGGGGTCAGCTCGGCAATCTTGGTCTTGTCGGTATCCGAGGCCAGGCGCAGCTTGCGCATGTGGACCTCCAGAATGGCCACGCGACCCAGACGGTCCGGGCGATCCACGACGACCTGGCGGTCGAAACGGCCGGCGCGGAGCAGGGCAGGGTCGAGGACTTCCGGGCGGTTGGTGGCGCCCAGCAGGACGACGCCGCTCGTCGAGTCGAAGCCGTCCAGTTCGACCAGGAGCTGATTGAGGGTCTGCTCTTTTTCGTCATGGCCGCCGAGGGCACCGGCGGCGCTGCGCGCGCGGCCCAGGGCATCGAGTTCGTCGATGAAGATGATGGCCGGCGCTTTGCTCCGCGCCTGCTCGAACAAGTCTCGCACCCTGGCGGCGCCAACGCCGACGAACATCTCTACGAATTCGGAACCGGAGATGGAGAAGAAGGGCACGCCGGCCTCCCCGGCTACGGCCTTGGCCAGGAGGGTCTTGCCGGTTCCCGGCGGGCCGACGAGCAGTACTCCCTTGGGGGAGCGCCCGCCCAGGCGTCCGGCCCGGGTGGGGTCGCGCAGGAAAGCCACGATTTCCGTCAGTTCATCCTTGGCTTCGTCGACGCCGGCGACATCGGAGAATTTGACCCCCGTGTCGGCTTCCACATAGACCTTGGCTTTGTTCTTGCCCAAGGACATGAAGCCTCCTCCGGCGCCAAGCTTGCCGGCGAAGCGGCGCATGGCGAAGATCCAGATGGCGACGAAGACGACCGCCGGGACGACCCAGCCCAGGAGATCGGCCAGCCAAGTGCTTTCTATCAGTCCAGCAAACTTGACGTCATGGGCAGCCAACTCCTTGGCCAAGTCCCCATCCACACGGGTGGTCACGAAGCGGGTCTTGCCTTCGACGGGCTCCTTGTAGGTTCCCAGGATACGATCGCTGCCGATGGCGACTTCGGCGATCAGGCCTTCTTTCAACTGTGTGCGGAACTCGCTGTAGGGAACGGCAGCGGTTGATTGGGCGCCACGCCAGAGATCGTGGATCAAGACCATGGCCAGGAGGGCCAGCCCGAAGTACCAGAGGGAGAATTGGGTTTTCTTTTCCATGATCTTCGCCTCACGAATTGCGGTTATTGGACGACGCTCTCGCCGGTTCCCGGGATCGCTTGGCCAGGGAGAGCACGACGGAGGTGCCGATGATGGCGGCCACCACACCCAGGGAGAACAGCACCGGGATCTTGTAGAGGTCAATGAGCAGCATCTTGGCGCCGATGAAGACGAGCACCAGGGCCAGGCCGTACTTCAGGAGCGAGAAGCGGTCCGCCATGTCGGCCAGCAGGAAGTACATGGCGCGTAGGCCCAGGATGGCGAAGATGTTGGAGGTGAGCACCACGAAGGGGTCGGTGGTGATGGCGAAGATGGCCGGGATGGAATCCACCGCGAAGATCACATCGGAAAATTCGACCAGCACCAGAACGAGGAACAGCGGCGTGGCGTAGCGCACCCAGCGGCCGCCTTCCTGGCGGCGGACGAAGAAGCGCTCGCCCTCCAGGGTGTCGGTGATCTTCATGTGCCTGCGCAGCCAGAGGACCAGCGGGTTCTTGGCCAGGTCGGGCGTCTGGTCGGCGAACCACCACATCTTGATGCCGGTGACCAGCAGGAAGGCGCCGAACACATAGAGCAGCCAGTGGAACTGGGTAATGAGCCAGACGCCGGCGAAGATCATCACCGTGCGCAGCACGATGGCGCCCAGCACCCCCAGCACCAGCACGCGCTTCTGCAATTCGGC
>SSTB01000138.1 GCA_009469665.1 Azonexaceae bacterium
CAGGCGGTCGGCATCCTGCCCGATCAGGCCCCCAAGACCGGCGAGGGCGTCTGGCTCGATTTCTTTGCCCGGCCGGCCTACACCATGACGCTGGCGGCGCGCCTTTCCGAAACGGGCGCCACGGTCTTGATGACCTGGGGCGAGCGCCTGCCGGATGGGCAGGGCTACCGTATCCACTTCAGCGCCCCGCAACAGGCCCTGGTGGGGGATACGGTGGCGCGGGCTGCCGCCATCAACCGCGAAATCGAGTCCCTCATCCGTCAGTGCCCGGTGCAGTATCTATGGGGCTACAACCGCTACAAGCGTCCCTCGGGAGCCGAAGCGCCCCCTACGCCGCAGACCGGGGAATAACCCACTCCGGTCCCGGAGGCTCGAAGGACTGCGGCCAGCGTGGGACAATGCGCGGGTTTTCCGGCGTGCGGGGACGACTTGCAGTGCGGTGGAAACAACAGGAAGCGGGGAAGCCGGGCCGCTTCCGGGGCAGTAGCGCGACGCCACCACAAAACCGGCAGGAGAACAGAGGACCATCATGAGCGCCCTTACCGTAGACATCCGGCCGGTAACCTATCCCGACGTGCCTGCCATCGCCGCGCTGGCACGGGAAATCTGGCAGGCGAGCTATCCCGGGATCATCACCCAGGAGCAGATCGACTTCATGCTGGAGCAGCGCTACGGCCACGAGCGCCTTTACGACGATCTGGAAGACGCCCACAAGTGGCTCGATCAGGCTTTCCATGCCGGCCGCCGGGTCGGGTTCGCCTTCAGCGAGCTGTTCAACGGCGAATTCAAGCTGGACAAGCTCTACATTCATCCTGATGCCCAGCGCCAGGGCGTGGGTGGGCAACTCATCGCCCACGTCGCGGCGCGCGCCCGCAGCCAGGGCTACCCCTGCCTCATCCTGCAGGTGAACAAGCGCAACGCCCGGGCCATCGCGTCCTATCGAAAATACGGTTTCGAGGTACGCACCAGCACCGTCGACGACATCGGCGGCGGCTACGTCATGGACGATTACGTGATGGAAAAGCGTCTTTGAGGGGACGGACGGACAGTGACCTGGATTCGGTCGCGAGATTTCATCTAATTTCTCTGAAATTTGAGATAACACCATGTCTCTGTTATCATTTTTGCAATCTTAAGCGGGGTCGTAGTGAAGCTGAAATTCACCAAGATGCACGGGTTGGGCAATGATTTTGTCGTTCTGGACGGCGTTCGCCAGCGCATCGACCTGACACCCGAGCAATTGCGCTTCCTGGCCGATCGCCATTTCGGCGTGGGCTGCGACCAGATTCTGTTGGTGGAAGCCCCCGGCAGCCCCGGGGTCGATTTCCGCTACCGCATCTTCAACGCCGACGGCGGCGAAGTGGAACAGTGCGGCAACGGCGCCCGTTGCTTCGTGCGCTTCGTCCACGATGCAGGCCTGACGGGCAAGCGGGAAATCCGGGTCGAGACCAGGAACGGCATCATCGGGCCCCGCCTGGAGGACAACGGCGAGGTCACCGTCGATATGGGCGTCCCCCGCTTTGCCCCCGCCGACATTCCCTTCGTGAGCGATTCCGACGCCGTCGTCCAGCCTCTGGACGTAGCCGGCTGCAGCGTGAACATCAGCGTCGTCTCCATGGGCAATCCCCATGCCGTGCAGGTGGTGGCGGATGTGGACGCTGCCCCCGTGGGCGTGGAGGGTCCGCTCATCGAATGCCACCCGCGTTTTCCCCAACGGGTCAACGCCGGATTTCTGCAAGTACTTGATCGGCACAGCGCCCGTCTGCGCGTCTTCGAGCGCGGCTCGGGTGAAACGCTGGCCTGCGGCACGGGCGCCTGCGCCGCTGCGGTCGTGGGAATCCGCCGGGGTTTGCTTGACTCCCCCGTGCGCATGGCCACCCGGGGCGGCGACCTCTGCATCGCCTGGGGCGGCCCCGGTCAGCCGGTGCTGATGACCGGCCCCGCGACCCCCGTCTTCACCGGAGAAATCGACCTATGAATTCCCTGCTTTCCGCCGATGAGGTGGTGCGTTTCCTCCAGGCCAACCCGGCCTTCTTCGACCAGAACGCCGAACTCCTGGCCCAGCTCTACGTCCCCCATCCCCACGGCGGCCGGGCCATTTCCCTCAACGAGCGGCAAATGCTGGTGATGCGGGAAACCAATCGTCAGGTGGAGAGCAAGCTGGCCGAGCTGATCGCCTTTGGCGAGGAAAACGACGCCATCAGCGAAAAGGTGCATCGCCTGGCCGTCGCCCTCATCGCTGCCGAGACTTTCCAGGCGGTCATCCATTTGCTCAACTTCCATCTGCGCGACGACTTCTCCATTCCTCATGTGGCGCTGCGCCTGTGGGACAAGCCGGAAGGCATCGACGACCTGCCCGAGTTCGCTGCCGTGGGCGAGGAACTCCAAGCCTTCGCCGAGGGTCTGGCACGGCCCTACTGCGGTGGCACCGCCGGCTTCGGCACTGCGGCATGGTTTGGCGAGCACGCCGGTCACATACGCTCCCAGGCCCTCGTTGCGCTGCGCAACGGCGGCGGTACCATCGGCCTCGTCGCCTTGGGCAGTGAAGACCCCCAGCGCTTCTTCGCCGACATGGGAACCCTCTACCTGGAGCGTCTGGGCGAACTGGTTTCCGCCGCCCTGGCCCGGGTTGCCGGGCCGCGGGAAGCCGTTCCCCTGTCGTGACGGCCAAAGCAGCCGTCGCTGAATATCTGGCCGAACTGGCCGAGCAGCGGCGCCAGTCGCCCCATACGGTCGCCGCCTACCGCCGCGATCTGGAAAAGCTGCTCGCCCTTGCGGGAGCAGTTCCGCTGGAACAGCTGGGCGGCCATCATCTGCGGCAGTTCCTGGCCCAGCTGCACGGCGGCGGTCTGGCGGGGCGTTCTCTGGCCCGCCATCTCTCCGCCTGGCGAGGCTTTTTCGCCTGGCTTGGCCGGAGGGGCGGGGTTGCGGGCAACCCCTGCGATGGCGTGAAGCCGCCCCGCTCGCCCAAGCGGCTGCCCAAAGCCCTTTCCGCCGACGAAACCGCCCGACTGCTCGACGAACCGACGCAAGATGACGACCCGGCGGTCCAGGCCCGGGACCGGGCCATGTTCGAGCTCTTCTACTCTTCCGGTCTGCGCCTGGCGGAATTGGTCAGCTTGCAGTGGAA
>SSTB01000139.1 GCA_009469665.1 Azonexaceae bacterium
GGAAGATGCCCAGGGCCGCAGCCTGATCGTGGCGGAAGCTGACGGCCCGCTGACCGCTGCAATGCGTGAGACGGTCGGCGCGCTCTTTGGAAACGAAGGGCGCCGGTGCGTGGCAGTGGTTGGAACGCCAGACCTCGTGAATGAACTGACCACGGCAAAGCCGTCGAACGTTTAGTCGATGCCATTTCTGGCCAATATCCTGGACGCATGTCCAATATCCTGGCGGACCGGACATGCGGCAAGCCTTGCGTAAGGCGAAAAACTGGCGTATAACTGGTTATCCATACAGCAATCGCCTCCCGTGAAACCGGACACCCCTTCCTCTTCCGATCAAGCCGCACCCAAGTTACTCGACCAGGTGCGGCGCGCAATTCGCATACGTCATTACAGCATACGTACTGAAGAAGCTTATGTCTATTGGGTGCGCGGGTTCGTGCGTTTCCACGGGTTGCGCCATCCGCGGGAGTTGGGGGCGCGGGAAGTGACCGCCTTTCTTTCCCACTTGGCGAGCGAGAGGGATGTGGCCGCCTCGACTCAGCAGCAGGCCCTTTCCGCGCTTCTGTTTCTGTACAAAGTCGTGCTGGAAACTGATTTGCCCTGGCTGGACGATCTGGTTCGCCCCAAGAAGCCCGCTCGCTTGCCTACCGTCCTCAATGCGGATGAAGTGGCGCGGGTTTTGGCGGCCATGCCCCCTGGTCATGCGCTCATGGCCCGCTTGCTTTACGGCACCGGGATGCGTTTGATGGAGTGCTTGCGCCTGCGGATCAAGGATGTCGATTTCACCCGGCGGGAAATCCTGATCCGCGACGGCAAGGGGGCGAAGGACCGCGTCACGATGCTGCCGGATTCCCTGCGCCTCCCGCTGCAAGAGCAATTCGCCCGGGCACGGGTATTTTTCGACACGGATCGAGGCGCCGGTCGGCCTGGGGTGTACTTGCCCCATGCCCTGGAGCGCAAGTATCCGAGGGCGGGCTGCGAGTGGGCGTGGTTCTGGGTGTTCCCGGCTGATGCTTTGGCGATGGATCCGCGCTCGGGGTTCGAGCGCCGCCATCACCTGCATGAAAAGGGATTGCAGCGGGCGCTGAAGCAGGCGGTTGCCCATGCCGGGGTGGCTCGCCAGGTGTCGGTGCATACCTTGCGCCATTCCTTCGCCACCCACCTGCTCCAGGCCGGTTACGACATCCGCACGGTGCAGGAATTGCTCGGGCATTCGGACGTTTCCACCACCATGATCTACACCCACGTGCTCAACCGGGGTGGGCGCGGGGTGGTGAGTCCGGTGGATGGCTTGTCGAGGGCTTTGGGCTATGATGGCTAATATAGCCAAAACAGCTTAGCGGAGAGTGCGATGCGTACCGTACCTGCAAGTGAAATGAAAAACCGACTCGGAGCCTACATCGAGGCAGCGCAAGCCGAACCTGTCGTGGTCGAGCGTTCCGGTCGACCGTCGGTGGTGATGCTTTCCATTGCCGAGTACGAGCGGTTGAAGGCCGTTCGCAAACCGGTGGAGGGGGATCGTGAAGCCGGTTACCGGGCCATGACAGCGGACCGGGCAGGGGAATTCGAAGTGCAGGAGCGGGGCAGCCAGCCGCTTCTGTCCGCCCGTTTGCTGCGTGAAGCTCAAGAACTCCACCTTGACCCGGTGTCCATCGCCGAACGCGCTCTCGTATCGGAGATTCGAATGCAGCGGGCCAAACAATGGCTTGCCGAAAATCGCCAGGCAATGGCTGACTTCAATGCCCATGTTGAGCGCGACGGCGTTTTTAGCGACGGGTTGCGGAGTTTTTGATGGCCCAGTTCCGCATCCACAGAAACTTGAGTTCGGGGGCCTCCCGGGGCATCCCCTTCCTCCTTGATATCCAGACCGACTTGCTGGGAGACATGGCGACCCGCTTGGTGGTCCCCCTCTATCGGCGCAATGCCTACCTCGGCGACCTCTTGGCAGGCCTGATGCCCACCTTCGACGCCGCCGGTGAAATGTGCGTCGCGGTCATTCCGGAAATGGCTTCGGTCCCGGCAAAGTGTCTCGGAAGCGAGATTGCCGACGCCAGCAGCCGTCGCAGCGACATCCTCTCGGCCGTAGACTTATTGATTTCCGGATTTTAGTCCCCTGCAATTTCTGTACCATCCTTTGGCCTCTGTGCCATAATCCCCCAACTTTCGAGGACTCCCATGGACGACAACAAGGCCAAGGCGCTGGCGGCAGCGCTGCAACAGATCGAAAAGCAGTTCGGCAAGGGCTCCATCATGAAGATGGGCGAGGCCGACGTGGAAGCCGGTTTGCAGGTGGTGTCCACCGGTTCTTTGGGGCTTGATATCGCCCTCGGCGTCGGCGGCCTGCCCCGGGGCCGGGTGGTGGAAATCTACGGCCCGGAATCCTCCGGCAAGACCACCCTCTGTTTGCAGGTGGTGGCAGAGATGCAGAAGCTGGGTGGCGTGGCGGCCTTCATCGACGCCGAGCACGCCCTGGACCCGACCTACGCGCAGAAGCTGGGCGTCAATGTGGGCGACCTGCTCATCTCCCAGCCCGATACGGGCGAACAGGCCCTTGAGATTTCCGACATGCTGGTGCGTTCGGGCTCGGTGGACATCATCGTCATCGACTCGGTGGCCGCCCTCACCCCCCGCGCCGAAATCGAGGGCGAAATGGGCGACCAGATGGTCGGCCTGCACGCCCGCCTCATGAGCCAGGCCCTCCGCAAGCTCGCCGCCAATATCAAGAAGACCAACACGCTCGTGATCTTCATCAACCAGATCCGCATGAAGATCGGGGTCATGTTCGGCAACCCGGAAACCACCACCGGCGGCAATGCCCTCAAGTTCTACGCTTCCGTGCGCCTGGACATCCGCCGCATCGGCTCCATCAAGAAGGGCGACGAGGTCATCGGCAACGAGACCAAGGTCAAGGTGGTCAAGAACAAGGTATCGCCCCCCTTCCGCGAAGCCATCTTTGACATCCTCTACGGCGAGGGCATCTCCCGCGAGGGCGAGATCATCGAAATGGGCGTCAATCACAAGCTGGTGGATAAATCCGGCGCCTGGTACGCCTACAAGGGCGAAAAGATCGGCCAGGGCAAGGACAACGCCCGGGAATTCCTCAAGTCCCACCCGGACACGGCGCGGGAAATCGAAGCCCGTATCCGCGAGGCCGCCGCCGGCACCGTGCTCAAGCCGACCCGCTCGGCCGCCGAGGATGCCTGAGCTGGAGGCCCGGGCCGTGCGGCTCCTCGCCCGCCGCGACCATAGTCGGGCGGAGCTGAGCGCCAAGCTGGCCCCTCTGGCGGAATCGACCGAGCAGCTCGAAGCCCTGCTGGATGATCTTGAGGCTCGCCAGCTCCTTTCCGACCGCCGCTTCGCCAGCCTGCGGGTGGCGTCACGTGCCCCCCGCCTGGGCAACACCCGCCTGCGTCTGGAGTTGAAATCCCGTGGGGTGGATGACGCCACCATCGCCGCCGCCCTGCCCGAAGCCGGGGAAGAACTCGGGCGCTGTTGCGCCGTGCGCGAAAGAAAATTCGGCGACCTGCCGGGCAGTGCCGAGGATCGGGCTCGCCAATACCGTTTTCTGCACACCCGAGGCTTCTCCCCGGATGCCATCCGCCGTGCCCTGGCCGGCGGCGAGGATTGATCCCATGGACGCCGTGGCGCCTTCCACCCTTTCCGCCCACAACCTCAAGAAGCGCTACAAGACCCGCACCGTCGTGCACGACGTTTCCTTCGAGGTGAAGAGCGGCGAAGTCGTTGGCCTGCTGGGCCCCAACGGTGCCGGCAAGACCACATGTTTCTACATGATCGTCGGTCTGGTGCCTGCCGACGGAGGCGATGTCTACATTGATGACGCCAAGCTCTCCCACCTGCCCATGCACGCGCGGGCGCGCCAAGGCCTGTCCTATCTTCCCCAGGAGGCTTCGGTTTTCCGCAAGCTCAACGTCGAGGACAATATTCGCGCCGTCCTGGAATTGCAGGAAATGCCCGGTGCGGAAGTTTCCGAGCGCCTGGAGACGCTGCTCTCGGAGCTGCACATCGGTCACGTGCGGGAGGTGAATGCCGCGGCCCTTTCCGGTGGCGAGCGGCGCCGGGTCGAAATCGCCCGGGCCCTGGCTACCCGGCCCCGTTTCATCCTCCTCGACGAGCCCTTCGCCGGGGTCGATCCCATCGCCGTGCTGGAAATCCAGAAGATCATCCGCTTTCTGAAGGAACGCAATATCGGCGTCCTCATCACCGACCACAACGTGCGCGAAACCCTCGGCATCTGCGACCACGCCTACATCATCAACGCCGGCGAAGTCCTGGCCGCTGGACGGCCGGCGGAAATCGTGGACAATGAAAGCGTGCGTAAAGTCTATCTGGGCGAGAACTTCCGACTCTGACCGGATCCGCTCTCATGAAGCCCGCCCTCCAGCTCAAACTCTCCCAGCACCTGGCGCTGACGCCCCAGCTGCAGCAATCGATCAAGCTGTTGCAGCTCTCCACCCTGGAAATGAACCAGGAAATCGAGCGCTATCTGCTGGAAAACCCCCTCCTGGAACGGGAAGACGAAACTGAGTCGTGGCGTGCGGCGGCGACCGCCGGCGAGGCGCCTCGGGGCGACGGCCAGGGCGATTCCCACGAAGCGCCCGCCGAACGGGAAGCCGGCGACGGTGAGCGGGAGCGTGACCGCGATTCCGCCACCGAAGCGCCCGAGCCGCCGCCCGGCAGCGACGACGACCGCTGGTCCTCCGATGCTGGCACCTTCACCGGCGCCGGCCGCGACGAAGACGACGATTCCGACGGCCACGACGTCCATGCCGGCACC